>NZ_CP095187.1:1845000-2152500 GCF_022965755.1 Pseudoxanthomonas sp. F37
GCCGTCGATCACCACCTCGGCATCGGCGGCCGGCACGCGTTCCTGCAGGCTGGCGGCGAGCGACTGCAGGTCGCTGCCACCGGAGGCGAAGGTGAGCGTGATGCCGTTGGCCGCGCCGGTCTTGTCCGCCGACACCGACAGGTACTGGCCGTCGTTGGAGGTCAGTACGCTGGCCTGCACGCCCTTGCTGCGCGCGGCGTCGTTGATGGCGCTGCGCACGTCCTGCAGGGTGGCGCCCTCGGCGATGTCGATGGCCAGCGACTCGCCGCCGACGGTCAGCGTCAATTGGCCGGCGCCAAAGGTCTGGCTGGCCGTGACCGGCGTGTTGGTGATCCATTTGTTGGCGGTGGCCAGTTCGACCACCTCCACGTTGTAGATGCCGGTGGGCGTGCCGCTGGCGACGGTGGCCCCCAGCACCGTGTCGGTGCCGGACTTGACCGTGCGCACGTCGAAGGCGGTCGGGGACTTCAGGGCCTTCAGCGCCGTATCCAGCGTACTGAAGGCGGAGCTGACCGTGCCGATGGCGGAGAGCTTGAACTTGGCCTGGCTCTCGATGCGGTTCAGGCGGTTGTCGGCGGGCTTGCGGTCGGCCGCCACCAGCTGTTCGACCATGCCGGTGATGTCCAGCCCCGAACCGATGCCGCCGTAACCCAGTGAGTAATCCGCCATCGTCCTGTCTCCTGTCTGGCCCTTTCCGCAAAAGGGGAGGCCGGGCGGGCCACCATCCGATGACGGATGGGACCCGCCCGTGCAGTACCAATAACGGCCCGCGGGAACCGTTCTTTAGCCCGCATTTCTCCGTCTCCCACCGCCGCCGTGGGTCCGGCGTGCTGGTGAGAAATGCAGGCCTGCGGGCTGATGCAGGGTTTGTGCCAGTGGGGCGAGGAACGAGTGGGGAGGAGTGAGTGTGGAGGAGTGAGGAGTGAGTAAAGGCGGGGCCTGCCATGCCGCACCGCCCCTGCTCCTGCTTCCACTCACTCCTGACTCCTCCCCACTCGTTCCTCAAAAAAGACCCCCGCCGTGGCCGGCGGGGGTTGGGGTACTGCCAAACGGAGGGAGACGAATCCGTCCGTGGACGACAGAGAACTAGGAGGAACTGCGGTGTTGCGGGCCGCGCGTCAGCGCAGCAGGGACAGCACGTTCTGCGGCACCTGGTTGGCCTGGGCCAGCATGGCCGTGCCGGCCTGCTGCAGGATCTGGGTGCGGGTCAGTTCGGCGGTTTCCTTGGCGAAGTCGGTGTCGCGGATGCGGCTGCGCGAGGCGGCCAGGTTTTCCGAGCTGGTCTGCAGGTTGGCGACCACCGAGGTGAAGCGGTTCTGCACCGCACCCAGGTCGGCGCGGGCGCCGTTCACGGCCGTCAGCGCCTTGTCGACGATTTCCAGGGCCTGCTGCGCACCCTTGAAGGTCGAGATGTCCAGGTTGCTGGCGTACTGCTTGGTCGTTGCGACGGTGCTGGCCACCACGTCGGCCGGGGCGGTGCCGCCGGTCCAGGTGCCGGTCTCCACGGCGATGCCGAGGAAGTCGCCATCCGAATCCACGCTGTCCTTGACCGAGGTCAGGTTGACCGCGCCGTTGGTGCCCAGTTCGGCCAGCACGCCGGTCTCGCCGATCTTGGCGTTGATCGCACTGACCAGTGCGGTGGCGGCGGCGTCACGCGTGGCGTTGGCAGTACCCTGGGCAGCCACTTCGACGGTGTCGATCGTGACCGCGGTGCCGTCGGCATTGGTCAGCTGCAGGCCTTCGATCTTCAGGTCGGTGGTGCCGTCGGCCGGGGTGGCCGTGGTGAACGTGGCGGTGGCGAACATCGCGCCGCCCAGGGCGTTGGCCTGCGCATCGACGACCTTGTCGATGGCGATGGCCTGGCTGGCGTTGGCGCCGACCTGGAACAGCTGGCTGGTGAACGAGCCGTCCAGCAGCTTGGTGCCGTTGAAGTCGGCCTGCTTGGCGACGCGGTCGATTTCGGAGGTCAGCTGCTTGACTTCGGCGTTCAGCGCGGCGCGGTCGGAAGAGGAGTTGGTGGCGTTGGCCGACTGCACCGACAGCTCGCGGATGCGCTGCAGGTTGTTGCCGATCTCGGTCAGCGAGCCTTCGGCGACCTGGGCCAGCGAGATGCCGTCGTTGGCGTTGCGCACGGCCACGTCCAGGCCGCGGATCTGGGTGCTGAAGCGTTCGGAGATGGCCAGACCGGCGGCGTCGTCCTTGGCGCTGTTGATGCGCAGGCCCGAGGACAGGCGCTGGATGGTGGTGGCCAGTGAAGCCCCGCTGCTGCTCAGATTGCGCTGCGCGTTCAGCGAGATGGTGTTGGTGTTGATGACCTGTGCCATGGAAGTTTCCTGTAGGCGTTGTAACGGTAGGGAGACGGCGGAACCGGAGCGGACGGCGGTTGTGGCGTCCGCCCCGGTCGATCACCCGCTTAGCGGAGCAGGGACAGCACGTTCTGCGGCACCTGGTTGGCCTGGGCCAGCATGGCCGTGCCGGCCTGCTGCAGGATCTGGGTGCGGGTCAGTTCGGCGGTTTCCTTGGCGAAGTCGGTGTCGCGGATGCGGCTGCGCGAGGCGGCCAGGTTTTCCGAGCTGGTCTGCAGGTTGGCGACCACCGAGGTGAAGCGGTTCTGCACCGCACCCAGGTCGGCGCGGGCACCGTTCACGGCCGTCAGCGCCGCGTCGACGATTTCCAGGGCCTTCTGCGCACCGGCGAAGCTGGTGATGTCCAGGTCCTGGGCGAAGCTGGCGGTAGCGCCGGTCAGATCGCCGCCGTCGGTGCTGGTCTCGGTCAGGCCCAGGTTGGCCGCCGTGGCCACAGTGGCGCCGGTCACGGCCGGGCCGCCGAACGCGATGGCGAAGGTCTGGTCGGCCTTGACCGAGGTCAGGCTGATCACGCCGGCATCCACTTCGGCATAGACGCCGGTTTCGCCCAGCTTGGCGTTGATCGCGGCCGCGGCGCCCTGGGTGATGGACTGGCCCGACTTGACCTCGAACGCGCCGATGTCGACCGTGCTGGCGTTGCCGTCGGCGTCGGTCACCGTCAGCTGCAGCTGCGAGAAGGTCGTGTCGGCGGCCGCGGCGTCGGTGCCCAGTGCCGTGCCCTCATAGACGTTGGCGAAGGTGACGTTGCCCAGCGCAGCCGCCTGCGCATCGACGACCTTGTCGATGGCGATGGCCTGGCTGGCGTTGGCGCCGACCTGGAACAGCTGGCTGGTGAACGAGCCGTCCAGCAGCTTGGTGCCGTTGAAGTCGGCCTGCTTGGCGACGCGGTCGATTTCGGAGGTCAGCTGCTTGACTTCGGCGTTCAGCGCGGCGCGGTCGGAAGAGGAGTTGGTGGCGTTGGCCGACTGCACCGACAGCTCGCGGATGCGCTGCAGGTTGTTGCCGATCTCGGTCAGCGAGCCTTCGGCGACCTGGGCCAGCGAGATGCCGTCGTTGGCGTTGCGCACGGCCACGTCCAGGCCGCGGATCTGGGTGCTGAAGCGTTCGGAGATGGCCAGACCGGCGGCGTCGTCCTTGGCGCTGTTGATGCGCAGGCCCGAGGACAGGCGCTGGATGGTGGTGGCCAGTGAAGCCCCGCTGCTGCTCAGATTGCGCTGCGCGTTCAGCGAGATGGTGTTGGTATTGATGACCTGTGCCATGAGTTCTACTCCTTAGGCGTTTTCTGCACGGGGGAAAAGTTTTCCAACGATCCCCGCCGTGCCGCCGGGGATACCTGGTTCAGCGTTGCAGCAAGCTCATCACGTTCTGCGGCACCTGGTTGGCCTGGGCCAGCATGGCCGTGCCGGCCTGCTGCAGGATCTGGGTGCGGGTCAGTTCGGCGGTTTCCTTGGCGAAGTCGGTGTCGCGGATGCGGCTGCGCGAGGCGGCCAGGTTTTCCGAGCTGGTCTGCAGGTTGGCGACCACCGAGGTGAAGCGGTTCTGGATGGCGCCCAGGTCGGCGCGCGCGCCGTTGACGGCCGTCAGCGCCTTGTCGACGATCTCCAGCGCCTGCTGGGCGCCCGCGAAATTCGAGATGTCCAGGTCGGACACGAACTTCGGCACCTCGCTGGTGGCGGCTGCCGTGGCGGTGTACGTGCCGCCGGTGATGGCGACGCCGAAGGCCGCGAAGTCGCCGTTGGCGTCCACGCTGGTCTTGACCGAGGTCAGTTCCAGACCGGTGCCGGCGGCGTCGACATTGGCGTAGATGCCGGTTTCGCCCAGCTTGCCGTTGATATGGGCGGCCAGTGCCTTGGCGGCGGCTTCGTTGGTGGCCGCGACCGAGCCCTGGCTCTTCACGGTCAGGTCGTCGAAGGCGACGGCGTTGCCCGCGCTGTCGGTCAGGGTCAGGCCGGTGATGGTGATGTCGGCGGTGGCGGAGGCCGCGGCCGTGATGGCCAGCGTGCCGCTGTCGAACTGCGAACCGCCCAGGGTCATGGCGCGGGCGTCGACCACCTTGTCGATGGCGATGGCCTGGCCGGCATTGGCGCCCACCTGGAACAGCTGGCTGGTGAAGGAACCGTCCAACAGCTTGGTGCCGTTGAAGTCGGCCTGCTTGGCCACGCGGTCGATTTCGGAGGTCAGCTGCTTGACTTCGGCGTTCAGCGCGGCGCGGTCGGAGGCGGAGTTGCTGGCGTTGGAGGACTGCACCGCCAGTTCGCGGATGCGCTGCAGGTTGTTGCCGATTTCGGTCAGCGAGCCTTCGGCGACCTGGGCCAGCGAGATGCCGTCGTTGGCGTTGCGCACGGCCACGTCCAGGCCGCGGATCTGGGTGCTGAAGCGTTCGGAGATGGCCAGGCCGGCGGCGTCGTCCTTCGCGCTGTTGATGCGCAGGCCGGACGAAAGGCGCTGGATGGTGGTGGCCAGAGAGGCGCCGCTGGTGCTCAGGTTGCGCTGAGCGTTGAGCGACATCGTATTGGTGTTGATTACCTGTGCCATGTTCGTCTCCTCTTATTTGGATTCACGGCGTTGAAGGGAAAAGACGCTGCCGGTTTGTTTTGTTGGGCTAGTCGTCTTCATGTTGCGAAATGAATAACGGCGCTCCCAAAAGAACCTTTAGGGCGGCTGCAAAAAAATGTGCTAGGCCCCCGCAACCCCTGCAGCGCAAGGGGTTGCGGCAAGCATCGGAAACGCGACATCGGCCCTAAAGATGGCCCGGGGCGTGCCGTTAAGGCCGGCCCACGGGCACGCCAGGGCACCCCGCGCCGGGTTGCGACAGGGAGCGCGTGTTGCCTGGGCGGGAGGAGGGGAGCGTCGTGCGCGCTGCGCGCGCATCCCTTACGGCGTCGGCGTGCGCCAGGCGTCGTCCGGATGGGTGAGCAGCGAGAGTCCGGGCATGCGGTATTCGCATCCGATCAGCGTGCGCTGCTGCATGCCGGGATGCTCGCCGGCGTAGACCACCAGCGCATGAAGATCATCCAGCGCGCCGGACAGCGGCGCATCGCGACTGTCCACCAGCGATTGCTCGAGGCGCGTGCTGGCGGTATCGATGGGGGCGTCCACGAGCAGCAGCACGCGGTTGTCGGTGATCACGACGGCATCGCCTTCGTTGCCCCAGGCGTCCACCGGGGTGTCGAGCCGGTAGAGATCCATCTTCGGCGTACCGTACTGGCGCTCTGTCTGGATGAATTCGCTGGGCCGTTCGCGCTGCAGCCTGGCCAGCAGGCCGGCGATGTCGCCGGCTGAGGTCCGGCAGGTCAGGGCGTCCAGCAGCGTATCCGTCGCCTGCACCGGCGGGGATGGGGCAGGGCTTGCGGGCGCGAGGACCTGTGCCGCCACCGTCGCACTTGCGGCCAGCAAGACCGACGCAAGCGCGACGGTGGCGTTGCTATTCGATCTGCGCATTCGCGTGGGCAGCATCCAGCGCTTCCATGGCGTCGTGCGGCTTCAGCTTGCCGGCCTTCTCGAAAGCCGCCGCCGCGGCGTCCTCCTTCTTGTCGCCATGCAGGAGCAGCATCACGTTGGCGTACTCGATATGGGCGATGGGCGAATCCGGTGTCAGCTTCAGCGCGGTCTTGATATGCGACTCGGCTTCGCCCGCCTTGGCGCCGTAGGTCAGGCCGCCGATCATCGCGCCGATCTTGCCGATGATCTCCGCATGGTAGAGCGCGAGTGCAGTGTGCGCCTCGGCGTGTTTGGGGGCCCGTTCGAGGGTGGCGTCCAGCGAGGTCCTTACCTTGCCGGCGATGCCCTGCTTGAGCGCCTTGGCGATGCTGATGCCCTGGCTGTAGCGGCCCAGGGCGAAGGCATGGCGGTAGTGGCTGTTGGCTTCGTCCGGCAGCGCCTTGACCGCCGCCTCGGCCAGCTGGGCCGCATGTTCGAAGCGCTTGAGCTGCTCGGCTTCGTCGTCCACCAGGTACGTGGCGTGGATGCCGAGTGCCTTCACCGCCACCGACGCACCCAGCGGCCCCAGCGCCTCGCCGGCCTGGTACGCCGTCTGGAACTCGCCACGGTGGAAGGCGCGCCAGGCGTCCTGCAGGCGCTGCGCCAGATCGTCGGCGGCCATGCCCTTGGCGGCATTGCCCGCCGCCGCGATCAGGGCTTTTGCGCGCTTCTCGTCGGGGTAGGGCTCCTGGTCGCCGGCGTGCAGGGCCGGCCATGCCTTCTTAAGCGCGTCGCCCGCATAGGCGTAGGCCTTGGCGTCGTGCGGAAACGGGGCCCATTTCGAGAATCTGGCTGCCATCTGTCGTCCCTCCCAGGATGGGGCGAGCATGGCCGTGAACGAGGTCGGCAGGCAACCCCTACGGAATGTGTGAGCGGAGCGGCCAATAGTGTGAATGCTCGACGCAGGCCGGACAGCATCGCCTCATGGAAGCCGGCCATCGGGGCCGGCATGTGGATGCCCGCTATGGCTGCCAAGAAGACCCCCCGCAAGACCCCCGAACCCACCCTGCGCCATGTCTGGCTCGCTGGCCTTGGCCTGGTCGCGGTGGCCCGTCGCGAAGCGTTGGGCGCCGTCGCGGAGGCGGGCCAGCGGATCGACGCCGCCCGCCAGCAGGCCGCGACGTTCGCCAGCACCGCGCAGCGCGATGTGCTGGGCCGCCTGGCGGATGTCCGTGAGCAGGGCGAAGCCCGCGTGGGCCAGTTCAGCGCCGATGTGGAAGCGCGGCTGGAACCGGTGCTGGTGAAGCTGGGCCTGAAGAAGAAGCCCGTCCGCAAGACGTCGCGCACCCGCAAGCCCGCGCCCGCGCGCGCCAAGACGGCCCGCAAGCCCGCCGCGCGCAAGCCTGCGGCCCGTCGCACGCGTCGCGCCTGATCCCGCGCGGCCGACGGACCTCCAACGCCCCGGCCCGCCGGGGCGTTTCCGTCGCAGGTGCCGGATAACCGCCGGTTCGCAGAAACCGCCGCTGTCGCGTCGGTGCGAGCGGGGGATCGGTACCTCGCCTCGTCTGCGATTGCGCCTGCTCGAGGCAGGCCAGGGTTGCCGGAACGTACTGGCCGAGGTGATGCCCGGGCGACGGCGGGCGCCGCCGCGGCAGGTCTGGATCGCCCCGCTGCCTGCCCACGGCGCATGCACTGCCGTCCGTCGCCTATCGAGGACAGGATCAGTCCTCGATTAGCGCCATACTGGGCCCATGCTCAGCACCTCCAACCGTCTGCTCCGCCTGTTGTCGCTGTTGCAGTCGCGCCGTCACTGGACCGGCGCGGAACTGAGCCAGCGGCTGGACATCGACCGCCGTACGCTGCGCCGCGACGTGGAACGGCTGCGGGAACTCGGCTATCCCATCGATGCCTCGCCCGGCCTGGGCGGCGGCTACAGGCTGGGCTCGGGCAGCGCCATGCCGCCGGTGCTGCTGGAGGACGACGAGGCCGTGGCCGTCGCGGTGGCCCTGCGGACCGCCGCCGCCAGCGTCGGCCGGATGGAGGATACGTCGCTGCGGCTGCTGTCCAAGCTGGATCAATGGTTGCCCGCCCGCCTGCGCAAGCGTGCCAGCGCCCTGTATTCGGTGACGCTGTCGCTGGCGGGCGGGGCGCCCACCTCGGATGTCGACGCACTGCTGCGCATCGCGGCGGCGTGCCGCGACGGTTTCCGGCTGCGGATGCAGTACCGCGACCGCAACCAGCGTGCCAGCGAGCGCCTGATCGAACCCCTGCGGCTGGTGCATACGGGCAGTCGCTGGTACCTGGTGGCGTGGGACCTCAAGCGCGAGGACTGGCGGACGTTCCGGGTGGACCGCGTGCAGGCGCTGCACGACACCGGCACCCAGTTCCCGCCACGCGCGTTCCCGGGCGACGTGGCGGACTACGTGGCCAAGTCGATCACGCAACCTTTCACGCGCTACCAGGTGCGGCTGCGGCTGCCCGGCTCCGTCGCCGAGCAGGCCACGCGCGTGCCGCCGTGGTGCGGGATCCTGGAAGCCGGCGACGAGCGGCACTGCATGCTGGAGCTGGGTGCGGAATCCGTGGATGCCCTGCTGGCGCTGATGGCCCTGATCGGCCCGGACTTCCAGATCGTCGACGACCGCGGCCTGCTGCCCGAACTGCGCGCGGCATCGTCACGGTTGGGGAATGCGCTGGCAGCCGCCTGAGCGGGGCCGCCGGAAGGCGGATGCGCGCCTACTCGGTATACGCCTGGGTCAGCGTGTTCAGGTGTACCCGTTCCGCGTCGCGCAGGAAGGGGGCCACCAGCATCATCACCTGCACGATGCCCTGGCGGATCGCGGCCTGTTCGTCCTTCTCGCCGCGCGTGGAGGCGTAGTTCAGCCAGAAGGTGGATACCACCAGGATGTTGGTGGCCGTGGCGGCCAGCTCCGCCGCCGACGCGCGCATCACCCCGGCATGGCCCATGCCGCGCATCACCGCATGCGCGCTGTCGTCGGCGCGCCGCAGGATGCGCGCGAAGCGCATGCGCAGGCGGCGGTTGCGGCTGAGGATCTCGACCAGGTCGCGGTACAGGAAGCGGTAGTCCCAGATGCACTCGAACACCAGGTGCAGTTGCAGCCAGATGTCCTCCAGCCCGGGCAGGCGGTCGCCGGGGGGCGTCAGCGCCCCGTCCATGCGCTCCTCGTACCGCGCGAAGAGCTGCTCGATGATGTCGTCCTTGTTGCGGAAATGGTAGTACAGGTTGCCCGGGCTGATCTCCAGCTCGTCGGCGATGTGGTTGGTCGTGACGTGCGGCTCGCCCTGTGAGTTGAACATCGCCAGGGCGGCGTCGAGGATGCGCTGGCGGGTATCGCGTGCCACTAGGCGAGCAGTTTCTTCACCAGGTCCACGTACTTCTTCTGGGCGTCTTCGGGCGCGGTACCCTTGAGCTTGGCCCAGGCTTCGTACTTGGCGGTGCCGACGAAGTCGAAGAAGCCCGGCTTGTCTCCTTTCACATCCCCCTCCGAGCCCTGCTTGTACAGCCCGTAGAGCCGCAGCAGGGTGTCGTTGTCCGGACGCTCGGACAGCGTCTGGATGTCCCTGGAGGCTTGTTCGAATGCGGTCTTCAGATCGGCCATGGATGATCCCTCCCAGTGATCGAGGCCATCACACCACGGGTGGTGCAGGCGGTCAATCCGTGACGGGATTGTCGAAACCGGGTGGCTCTGGCAAGTTACGGCGCAGGGCGGTCGGAGGGGCCGGCCCACACAACTTGAGGAATGGGGCTGTCATGAGCTATTTCGTCACGGGCGCCACCGGCTTCATCGGTCGCTATCTGGTCGGCAACCTCCTCAAGCGCAGCGGGACGGTCTATGTGCTGGTCCGCAAGGACTCGCAGAAGAAGTTCGACGCCATCGCGAAGAACGCCGGCTGGGACATGAAGCGCGTGACCGTGGTGCATGGCGACATGACCAGGCCCCGGTGCGGCCTGACGCCCGCCCAGCTGCGCACGCTGACCGGCAAGGTGAAGCACTTCTTCCACCTGGCCGCCATCTACGACCTCACCGCCACCCGGGAGGCCCAGCAGGTCGCCAACATCGATGGCACCCAGCATGCGCTGGACCTGGCGGCCGCGCTGAAGGCCGGCTGCTTCCATCACACCAGTTCCATCGCCGCCGCTGGCCTGTATCCGGGCATCTTCCGCGAGGACATGTTCGAGGAGGCCGAGGGCCTGGACGATCCCTACCTGCGCACCAAGCACGAGTCCGAGGGCCTGGTGCGCAGGGAGAAGCGGATCAAGTGGCGCATCTACCGCCCGGGCATGGTGGTCGGCCACTCGAAGACGGGCGAGATCGACAAGATCGACGGGCCGTACTACTTCTTCACCCTCATCAAGAAGCTGCGCGAACTGCTGCCGCAGTGGGTGCCGGTGCTCGGCATAGAAGGCGGAAGGATCAACATCGTGCCGGTGGATTTCGTCGCCGACGCGATGGACCACATCGCGCACAAGCCGAAGCTGGACGGGCATACCTTCCACCTGACCGACCCCGAACCGATGCGGGTGGGCGAAGTGCTCAACACCTTCTGCCGCGCCGGCCATGCGCCGGAGATGACCATGCGCATCGACGCGCGCATGTTCGCCTTCGTGCCGGGCAGCATCCGCATGGCGGTGGGCAACCTGCCGCCGGTGAAACGCTTCGTCGGCATGCTGCTGCGCGACTTCAAGATCCCCAGGGAAGTGCTGAAGTTCATCACCTATCCCACGCGCTTCGACAGCCGCGAGACCGAGCGTGCGCTGAAGGGCAGCGGCATCGCGGTGCCGCGCCTGGACGACTATGCGTGGCGCCTGTGGGACTACTGGGAGCGCCACCTGGATCCGGACCTGTTCATCGACCGCTCGTTGAAGGGCAAGGTGCGCAACAAGGTGGTGGTGATCACCGGCGGTTCTTCCGGCATCGGACTGTCCACCGCACAGCGCGTGGCCGAGGCGGGCGCCACCACGGTCATCGTGGCGCGCGGCCAGGAGGAACTGTTCAAGGCCCGCGACGAAATGAAGAAGGCCGGCGGCAAGGTGTTCGCCTATACCGCGGACCTGGCCGACATGGCCGACTGCGACCGGCTGGTGAAGACGGTGCTGGACGAACATGGCCACGTCGACATCCTGATCAACAATGCCGGCCGCTCGATCCGTCGCTCCATCGAATTGAGCTACGACCGCTTCCACGATTTCGAACGCACGATGCAGCTGAACTACTTCGGCAGTCTGCGGCTGATCATGGGCTTCCTGCCGAAGATGACCGAGCGCCGCAAGGGGCACATCATCAACATCAGTTCGATCGGCGTGCTGGCCAACTCGCCGCGCTTTTCGGCCTACGTGGCGTCGAAGGCGGCGCTGGACGCGTTCAGCCGCTGCGCGCAGGGCGAGTTGTCGGGCAAGGGCATCAGCTTCACCACCGTCAACATGCCGCTGGTGAAGACGCCGATGATCGCGCCCACCAAGATGTACGACAGCGTGCCCACGCTGTCGCCGGAAGAAGCGGCCGATCTGCTGGTGAAGGCGATCATCGAAAAGCCCAGCCGCATCGCCACCCGCCTGGGCATCTTCGCCGCGCTGGTCAATGCGGTGGCGCCGAAAGCCTACGAGGTGGTGATGAACACCGCCTTCGAACTGTTCCCCGATTCGGCCGCCGCCAGGGGCGACCGCAAGGCGCTGAAGGACGAATCGCCCAGCCAGGAGCAGATCGCGTTCGCGGCGCTGATGCGGGGCGTGCACTGGTAGGGGCCCGCGCGGAGCCGAGCTTGCCCGGCCCCGCAATCCCGCCCTTTCCATCGCAGCGGAGCAAGCTCCGCTTTACGCGTCCTGTGGGTCGGCCCACCGCAGCGGCACCGCCTGCAGGTTGCGCATGTGCAGCGCCAGCGGCTCGATGCGCGACCACAGGAAATCGCGCAGGTCGGCGTCTTCGACCGTCTCGGTCATCGCGCCGTGGAAGCAGGCCAGCCAGCCGCTGGCTTCTTCCATGCCGATCCGGAACGGCAGGTGGCGTGCGCGCAGCATCGGTGCGCCGTGCTTGCGGGTGAACAGGGGTGGGCCGCCCAGCCAGCCGCTGAGGAATTCGAACAGCTTCTGTTCGCTGCCTTCCAGCGACGGCGGATGCTGCGCGCGTACGGCGGCGGCCTCCGGCAGGGTATCCATCAGCGCGTACATGCGCTGGGTCATGCGGCGCAGGCCGGCTTCGCCGCCGATGCGCTCATAGGGCGTGGGGTCGGGAACGTCGCTCATGCGTCGAAATGCGGCATTGGGATGGCGCGATCATCCCGTTGTGCGCGGGCCAGGCCCAGCGACGGAACGCCGCAGCCGCTTCACAGGGTCTTGCACTGCCGCCAGCGCACCGGTTCGCCGCTGCCGGGGGGCGGATTGAGCTGCACACGGCTCGTACGCAGCGCAGGGTAGCGCTCGAGCTCGCTGCAGATCCGCGGCCATGCGTCCTG
Source organism: Pseudoxanthomonas sp. F37 (assembly GCF_022965755.1). Lineage (NCBI taxonomy): Bacteria > Pseudomonadati > Pseudomonadota > Gammaproteobacteria > Lysobacterales > Lysobacteraceae > Pseudoxanthomonas > Pseudoxanthomonas sp. F37. The sequence continues at coordinate 1,857,255 of NZ_CP095187.1, forward strand.
CCCGCCGGCCGCAAGGTCCACGCTGAGGGTCAGTTTGGTCTGCCACACGCCGCGCGTGATGCCGGGGGTCCTGGCCAGCGCCTTGAGCACCTCGCGCATCTGGATTTCCAGTTCTTCCTCGGTGGGCTCGCGGAAGGCGGCGGGCTGTGCCGGTACCGGTGCGGGGGTCGTGGCGCCGGACGCGGCGGGCGAGGCGGCTCCGGGAGCCGGGCGCGCCGGCGCGGGGGTGTTGGGCCAAGCGGCCATGGCCATGGCGCCCACGGCCAGCGCGCCGAACCAGGCGATGCCGATATGGCGCTTGGCGCGCGCGGCAGCGTAGGCGACCACCTGCTCGCGCAGGCCGGGTTCGATCAGGTCCACCACTTCCGGCCACAGACGCGGGCCGTCCAGCAGTTCGATGGTGTTGCCCTGGGCGGCATCGCGGCCTTCCTTCTCCACATTGCCTTCGGTGGCCAGGATGCCGCCATGGGCCGCGCCCAGACGGATGCTGGCGGCAAGTTCCTGGACCGGTGCGGCGGCGATCCGGTAGGCCGAACCATGCTTGCACGAGAGCAGCCAGCGTTCGTCGCCACGGGCGAGCAGGAAGGTGGACTGCGGCTCGCGGCTGTCCTGCGGATCGGGACTGGCTTCGACCAGTCCCCGGCGCGCCATCGCGGCCAGGACCAGTTTCGAGAATTCGCGCCAGCGCAGTCCCGACAACGCATGCAGGCCGTAGGACATCTCATCGCGGGGGCGGCGGAGCAGCCAGAAATAGGCGGTGGCGGCCGCGCCACTCACCAGAGTGACGGCCAGGCCAAGGAACCAGATGGACATGCGTCGCGGGGCGTTGTTGTTATTTGACCGGCAATTCTACCGGGCCATGCCTGCGACTGTCTGTGGCGCCCGCCGCGCGTGGCGTGACGGAACGAAGAAGCCCGCCAGTCCGAAGCCGTAAGGGGAGGGGAGCAAACGAACTTCGATGGACTGGCGGGCTGGAATGATTGTTACGCCATTCGATGGTGCCGCGCAACAAAAAAATGTTCAGGAAAGCGCACGAAAAAGCCTGTGCAACCTTATGGTGCGGCCTTCCTGCGCGATGCACGCTTGGAGGGCGTCTTCTTCGCTGCCGGCGCCGGTTTTTTGGCGGCGGTCTTGCGCGCCCGTGCCGGCTTCGCGGCGGGCACGCCGCCCAGCTTGCGCAGTTCGGCATTCAGCGCATCCACGCGGTCGATCAGCGCCGAAAGGTCCTCACGGCTGGGTACCTCGAGGCGCCGCAGTGCGCGGTGCACGCGCTCCTCGAACACCTTCTCCAGCCGGTCCCAGGTGTCGGACGCACGTTCGCGCGCCTGGCCCACGGTGGTTTCCATCGCATCGCGCATGGCCTGGGCCTTTCCGCCGGCCGCCTTGCGCGTGGTCTGTTCCAGCGACAGGCCCTCCTTGACCAGGGTCTCGAACAGTTTGGTGCCTTCGGCCTGTGCGCGTCCGAAGGCGCCCACCCCGGCCAGCCAGACCTGCTGCGCGGACTCGCCAAGGCGCTTGGACAACTGCTCGGCCTGGGCCTGCAGGGTTTCGTTGCTGGAAGCGGAAGCGGTCTTCTTGCGTGCGGATTTCTTCAGCGTGGCCATGGCGTTCCGTCGTGGTGGTGTAGGGATTGCGGGCCAGAATCAGCGCCGCGTCTAGAGTTTTCACACCAGCGGCAGTCGCGACCGCAGGCGCATCAGGAATGACGTGCCGCGCGGTGGCGGGACACCAGCTGGTCCACATCGTCCAGGGCGCGACGCAGGCGGGCCGTGGTCTCGGTCATGCGCGGCGCCATGTCCAGGCCCGCCAGGATGGACCGGTTGCGGTCATGGACGATGTCTTCGTTGTAGCGGATGCCGTGCGCGGCCAGCATCGGCTTGAGGGTGGTGGCCCGCTTGCGCAGGTCGGCCAGCGTGTTGCGGTAGGCCAGCTGGCAGACCCGGTGGCGGGAGGAGAAGCTGAAGAGGTTGGTGAAGAACAGTTCGCTGTCGTCCGAGTTGGGCTCGAACACCAGCTGGTCGATGTCCGGATACCGCAGCGGGTACTTCTCCATGCCGATCTGCATGCGCGACTGCAGCAGGGTGCGCAGCGTCTGCGAAAGCACCGCGGGCAGGCCGCCGCTGGCCAGGCCGACCTGTTCGGCCTGGTCGGCCCGGGGGGTGGCCTGGTTGGCATCGAACGGCACCAGGGGATTGATGCCGATCATCAGGTCGATGCCGCGGTCCAGCACGGTGCTGGCATGCATCGTGCGGCGCAGCGCGCCATCAAGGAAGTGGCGGCCGCCGATCTCCACCGGCGGATACAGGCCGGGCAGGGCGGAACTGGCCTGCACCGCGCGCGAAATCGGGACCTCGTCCCAGCCCGGCTCGCCGAAGCGCACGGCCTCGCCGCTGTCCAGGTCCACCGCCACCACGAACAGGTCCGCCTCCAGCGTGCGGAAATCGTTGCTGCGGCCGCGCCGGGTGAAGATGTCGCGCAGGAAGCGTTCCACCTCCTGGTTGTCGAAGATCCCGGTGGGCACCAGGCCGCCGAAGCGCAGGAACAGGTCCGACCAGCGCGTGGCGCGGCGCGGGCTGCGCAGCAGGCGCGACATCCAGTCGGCATACAGCCCCGGCAGGCTGGCCGCGCGGCGCAGGTATTCGCCCACGTTCGGGCGCAGGAAGGTGTCCGGCCGGAACTCCGCATCATCGCTGGTGCCGGTGATGAAGATGCGGCACATCTCGGCCGTGGACATGCGGTTGGCCAGGCCAGCCGCCAGGAAGGCGCCGGAACTGACGCCCACGTAACAGTCCATGCGGGTCAGGTCCAGGCCGTCCAGAGCCTCGTCGAGCGCGCGCAGCGCACCCAGTTCGTACATGCCGCCGATGGGACCGCCGCCGGCGATCGCCAGGCCGATCTTGCCGTTGCGGCCCCGCCGCCGTGCGCTGTGGATCGAAAGCATGTACTACCCGCCGTGACCTTGCTGCCCGAGTGTAGCCGACCGGCTGCCGGGTTGCGGTGGTCGCCCGCCGTCCGGATCATGGTCTCCATGGCCCGAGCAAATCCGCTGATCGCACGCGTGGGCAGGCGCCTGGCCTGGCACCAGGCGGCGCACGACCCCGCGCGCGAGCCGCGCAACCGCCTGCGCTGGCTGCCCGAGGTCAGGCGCTGGCAGGCGGCCAGGCTGGAGACCAGCTTCGCGCACTTCCTGGCCGACCCCACCCGCCGTGCCGCGGCCATGTTCTTCCTCACCGATGTCTACGGCGACCACGACTTCAGCGGGCGCGACGCCAACGTGGCCAAGGTCATGCCGATGATGCAGCGCCTGCTGCCGTTCGCCGTGCTGGAAACCGTGGCCCATGGCATCGAGCTGGGGGTGCTGACGCACACCCTGGACATGCGGATGGCCGAGGCACTGCAGCGGCTGGCGCCCCACCGGCGCAAGCTGGACGCCGAGCTGTACGGCCAGGCGTATCGCGAAGTGGGCCTGCGCCGCCTGCGCCGGCACCAGATCGACCTGATCGCCGAGGTCGGCGTGGGCCTGGCGCGGGCGGTGAAGACGCCGGGCGTGGCCACCTTGCTGAAGCTGTCGCGCGGGCCGGCCCGGGCCACGGGCCTGGGCGAGCTGCAGGGCTTCCTTGAACGCGGGTTCGCCGCCTTCGCCGCACTGGGCGACGGCAAGGCCTTCGTGCGCGATATCGAACGCGCCGAGCGTGCGGTCTCCCGCCGGTTGTTCGCGGCGGACCCGGATCCGTTCCGCGAATGACCTCAGTCGAACTTCTCGCTCAGCACCCGGCGGATCTCCGCCTCGATCGGGCCTTTCATCGCCGAGAGCAGGAAACCCAGGGTGGCGGTGACGCGCAGCGTGTCCGTCAGCAGCGCAATCCGGCCTTCCACGCCCGATCGACTGAAGTTCAGCGTGTCGCCGTCCCAGTCGTAGTCCATGTCGAAGCGCTCGGAGAGCTTCTTCGCCACGCCTTCGATGGCCTTCCGCGCCTGCGCGGGCGTCTTGGAATGCGGATGCTGGATGTCGATGCTGGCCATGCCTTGCCTCCTGTGGCGTAGGACTATTCTGCGCGGCCACGCCGTGCGATGCCAAGCCGGCTATCGCGGCCGGGCGGCAACCTGATAGGCTCCCGTCGCGTGCAGAACCTCAGACTTCACTTCACCAACCGCCCCGCGCCCGACCGGCCGCTCACCACCGGCGTCCACCGCATCGTGCGCGAGGCCGCCGGCACCATCGGCGTGGGCGACGCGCTGCAGGGTGCGTTGCTGGCGCAGATCTGCGTGGACCGGCGTGGCCTGTGGCTGCAGGTGGCCAACGGCATGCGCGGGGTGCACATCAATGGCCGTCCGGTGAAGCGGATGGCCGTGCTGCGGCCGGGCGATGCGGTGTATGTGGAAGGCGTGGAGCTGCTGCTGCAGTCGGGGTTCCAGTCGGCGGCGGAGTTGCGCGACAGCGACGCCGGCCAGGGCGACGCCCGGGTGGTGCTGCGCGGCCTGGGCGGCAAGTACCACGGCAGGAGCGTGTCGCTGGAGCACCCGCGCATCGTCGGCCGTGCACGCGAGGCGGACATCCGCATCGATGATCCTGCCTTCGCCGAGCGCCATGCCCGGCTCGAACTGCGCGGCGACCGCGTGTTGCTGCGCGATCTGGGATCGGCCGAGGGTACCCGCGTCAATGGCATGGCGGTGCGCGATGCGCTGCTGGCCGCGGGCGACCAGGTGGTGTTCGATGCCCAGCACCGGTTCGTGCTCGAGGTGCCCTGGGCCCCCAGTGCGCGGGCGGAGGAATCGGCAACGCCTGACGATGCCGCCCAGGCGCCCGCCGAGGGCGAGGCCCCGCCGGTGGCCAGAGCCTCGGTACGGCGTTGGCCGTGGTTGCTGCTCGCGGCCGTGCTGATGGCCGCCGCGCTCAGCGCGCTGCTGCTGTTCGGCGCCGGCTGAGCGATTTCCACAGGCGCCAGCCCAGCAGTGCGGACAGGATGCCCGCATACAGCAGTGGCTCGCGGATGTCGGATTTCACCAGCCACCAGAAATGCAGCACCGCCAGTACGCCGATGGCGTAGACCAGCTTGTGCAGCTGGCCCCAGCGCCGGCCGAGGCGCCGCATCCAGCCCTGGGTGGAGGTGATCGCCAGCGGCACCAGCAGCAGCCACGCGGTGAAGCCGACGGTGATGTAGGGACGCTTGACGATCTCTTCGAAGATCTGGGTCCAGTAGCCGCGCAGGTCCAGCGCCAGGTAGGCCGCCAGGTGCAGGCTGGCGTAGAAGAAGGCGTACAGGCCCATCATCCGGCGGAAGCGCAGCAGCACCGGTTGGCCGGTCAGCTGGCGCAGGGGCGTGATCGCCAGCGCCACCATCAGCAGGCGGAGCGCCCACAGGCCGGTGCGGTGCTCGATCTCGGCCACCGGATCGGCACCCAGTGCGTCGCTGCCATTGCGCCATACGTCGTGGAATTGCCATGCGAGGAGGGCGAGCGGGGTCAGGACCAGCGCGTGGACCAGGGTCTTGGCGGCGACCAGGCCGGCGGAGGCCTTGCGCATGGTCAGGTCAGTACCATTTCTTCAGATCCAGCCCGGCATACATCGAGGCGACCTGGTCCGCATAACCGTTGAACATGCGCGTGGGGATGCGCTCGGCGAACAGCTTGCTCTGGGTGCCGGCGATGCGCCGCTCGGTTTTCTGGCTCCAGCGGGGATGGTCCACCTCCGGATTGACGTTGGAGAAGAACCCGTATTCCGAGGGCTGCAGGTCATGCCAGGCCGTCTCGGGCATGCGTTCGACGAACTTGATCTCCACGATCGACTTGATGCTCTTGAAGCCGTACTTCCAGGGCACCACCAGCCGCAGCGGCGCGCCGTTCTGCTGGGGCAACGGTTTGCCGTACAGCCCGGTGGCGAGCAGGGTGAGCGGATGCATGGCTTCGTCGATGCGCAGGCCCTCGCGGTAGGGCCAGTTGATGGCCCGGTAGCGCACGCCCGGCATCTGCACCGGATCGGCCAGCGTGGTGAAGGCCACGTACTTGGCCTTCGAGGTGGGCTGGAACTTCTTCAGCACCTCGCCCAGCGGAACGCCCAGCCAGGGGATCACCATCGACCAGCCCTCCACGCAGCGCAGCCGGTAAATGCGCTCCTGCGGCGCCAGGCCCTTGACGAGGTCCTCCAGTGCGATCCTGCCGGGCCTGGCGCATTCCCCGCCCACCAGGACCGACCACGGCGAGGTCTTCAGGGTCTTGCGCGCGTTCGAGGGATCGGCCTTGCCCGTGCCGAACTCGTAGAAGTTGTTGTAGCTGGTGACGTCCTGGTAGCGGGTCAGCGTCTCGGCGGTCCGGAAGCCGGAGCGGGCCTGCTCCGGCGTCAGCGCGACCTTCGGCGGGGGCGGGGGTTCGGCTTCGGCACAGCCGGCCAGCGCCAGGGTCGGCGCGGCGGCGAACGCCTGGAGCAGGCGGCGGCGGTGCCGGTAGACCGACTCGTCGGTGACCTGGGAGGCGGGGATCCGCAGGACGTCGCGCAGGGACATGGACATCTCCGTGAAGCGGGGGGTCATGGTTGGACGATACTCGCGCGGAAAAATTCCCGTGCAATCGCCTTGTACCGACTCTATACGTCGCGGGATGGCGGCAGGATGCGCGACGTGCGCGATTCGCCCCCGGCTTGCGCTTCGTTGCCCCTGCAACTGATGCGCTGCGGCATACTACGGGTCCTCCTGTTCAGGTGCCCCATGACGCGCGCGTTCAACTTCAGTGCCGGTCCCGCCACCCTGCCCGAATCGGTCCTGCGGCAGGCGCAGGCCGAGATGCTCGACTGGAACGGCATCGGCGCGTCCATCGTGGAAATCAGCCACCGCAGCCAGGACTTCATCGCCGTGGCCGCCGAGGCCGAAGCCGACCTGCGCAGGCTGGTCGGCATCTCCGACGACTACGCCGTGCTGTTCCTGTCCGGCGGCGCCACCACCCACCAGGCCCTGCTGGCGATGAACTTCGCCGCGCCCGGCCAGGTGGTGGACTACGTGGTCACCGGCCACTGGGGCAAGACCGCGATCAAGCAGGCCAAGCCCTACTGCACGGTCAACATCGCCGCCGACGGCGAACCGGGCGGTTTCCACGACATCCCGCCGCGGGCCAGCTGGCAGCTCACGCCCGGTGCGGCCTATGTGCACATCACCGCCAACGAGACCATCCACGGCGTGGAGTTCCGCCATACGCCGGACGTGGGCGAGGTGCCGCTGTTCGCCGATTTCAGTTCGTCCATCGCCTCCGAGCCGCTGGACGTGTCGAAGTACGGCGTGATCTATGCCGGGGCGCAGAAGAACCTGGGCCCGGTGGGGGTGGCGGTGGTGATCATCCGCAAGGACCTGTTCGAACGCAGCGGCCAGCCGCGCGCCGACATCTTCGATTACCGCTCGCATGCGGCCCGCGACTCCATGCTCAACACGCCGCCGACCTGGAACTGGTACCTGGCCGGCCTGGTGTTCAAGTGGATGCTCGCCGAGGGCGGCGTCGAGGAGTTCGCGCGCCGCAACGCGCTGAAGTCCTCGCTCGTCTACGGGGCCATCGATGCCTCCGGCGGCTTCTACCGCAACGAGGTGGTGCCGGCGGTCCGCTCGCGGATGAACATCCCGTTCTTCCTGCCCGATGAGACCCTGACCTCGCGCTTCGTGGCCGAATCCAAGGCGGCCGGACTGCTGGCGCTGAAAGGGCACAAGGCGGTCGGCGGCATCCGTGCCTCGCTGTACAACGCGCTGCCGGTGGAAGGCGCGCAGGCGCTGGTCGACTTCATGTGCGATTTCCAGCAACGCAACGGATGAACCCGCTGCATTGCCCGATGCGGGAGCGACGCACGTCGCGATGAGGCGTCACCGGCAGATCTTCGCGACTTGCGTCGCTCCCACGGGGAAGCGACCGAACTACGGAAAACCCATGGCCTCCAAGCCCAGCAAACCCAGCAAGAAGCCCGCTACCGGCAAGAAGGCCGAAGCGACGCCCGCTCCGGCCCTCTCCGACGTGCGCGCCAAGATCGACGGCATCGACCGCCAGATCCAGGCGCTGATCGCCGAGCGCGCGCGCTTCGCCCACCAGGTCGGCAAGGCCAAGGGCAAGCTGGCCGCCGCCGTGGACTACTACCGGCCCGAGCGCGAGGCGCAGGTGCTGCGCATGGTGGTGGACCGCAACGAAGGCCCGCTCAGCGACGAGGTGCTGGTGCATGTCTTCCGCGAGATCATGTCCGCCTGCCTGGCGCAGCAGGAGCCGCTGAAGATCGGTTACCTGGGGCCGGAGGGCACCTTCAGCCAGCAGGCGGTCCTCAAGCATTTCGGTCGTTCGGCGCACGGTCTTCCGCTGGCCAGCATCGAAGAGGTGTTCCAGGAAGTGGCCAGCGGCAACGCCGATTTCGGCGTGGTGCCGGTGGAGAACTCGGGGCAGGGCACCATCCAGATCACCCTGGACATGTTCCTGACCTCGGATCTGAAGATCTGCGGCGAGGTGGAACTGCGCGTGCACCAGTTCCTCATGTCGCGCACCGGCCGCATCGACGAGATCGAGCGCATCTACGCGCACCCGCAGTCCTTCGCGCAGACCGCAGGCTGGCTGCGCGCCAACCTGCCGAAGGTGGAGAAAGTGCCGGTGTCGAGCAATGCCGAAGGCGCGCGCCGGGCCCGCGGCAGCGACGACGCCGCCGCCATCGGCGGCGAGAGCGCCGCCCACGTGTATGGCCTGAAGAAGGTCGTCATGAGCCCTATCCAGGACGACAAGGACAACACCACGCGCTTCCTGGTGATCGGCCGCAGCATCTTCCCGCCGTCCGGCCACGACCGCACCTCGGTGCTGGTCTTCATCCACGACAAGCCCGGCGCGCTGTTCGACGTGCTCAGCCCGTTCGCACGCCACGGCATCAGCATGAACCGCATCGAATCGCGCCCCTCGCACCACGCCAAGTGGGAGTACGGCTTCTTCATCGACCTGGCCGGCCATGTCGACGACGAGGCGATGAAGCAGGCGCTGGCCGAACTGAAACAGCATTCGGCGCAGATCAAGGTGCTGGGATCGTACCCGGTTGCGGTGCCTTAGGCCGGGAGAGGGGAGTCGGGAATGGGGAATGGTTCAAGCGATCGCTCCATCCGGCTCCGTCCCTCACCCAGTCCTCCGCGCTCCGATTCCCCATTCCCTATTCCCCATTCCCGATGAACACACAAGACTGGATCGCCTCTGCCGGCCGCGCGCTGAGCGGCACCTTGGACATCCCCGGCGACAAGTCGGTGTCGCACCGCGCGGTGATGTTCGCCGCGCTGGCCGATGGCGCCTCGACCATCGACGGCTTCCTGGAAGGCGAGGACACCCGCGCCACCGCCGCGATCTTCTCGCGGCTGGGCGTGCGGATCGAAACCCCGTCTCCTTCGCGCCGCATCGTGCATGGCGTGGGCGTCGATGGCCTGAAGGCCGCGCAGGGCCCGCTGGACTGCGGCAATGCCGGCACCGGCATGCGCCTGCTGGCCGGCCTGCTGGCCGCGCAGCGGTTCGACAGCGTGCTGATCGGCGACGCGTCGCTGTCCAGGCGCCCCATGCGCCGCGTCACCGGGCCGCTGGCCATGATGGGCGCGCGCATCGACACCGGGGAAGGCGGCCTGCCGCCGCTGCGCATCCACGGGGGCCAGCGGTTGACGGGCATCGACTACACGCTGGAAGTCGCCAGTGCGCAGGTGAAGTCCGCCGTCCTGCTGGCCGGCCTGTATGCCGAAGGCGAGACCGTGGTGCGCGAGCCGCACCCCACCCGCGACTACACCGAGCGCATGCTGAAGGCGTTCGGCGTGGATATCGCGTTTTCGCCCGGGTTTGCGCGCCTGCGCGGCGGGCAGCGCTTGAAGGCCACGGACATCGCCGTGCCCGCGGATTTCTCCTCGGCCGCGTTCTTCCTGGTCGCCGCCAGCATCATTCCCGGGTCCGAACTGCGCCTGCGCGCGGTCGGCCTGAATCCCCGTCGCACCGGCCTGCTGCAGGCGCTGCGCCTGATGGGCGCGGACATCACCGAAGAGAATGCCAGCGAGCACGGCGGCGAACCGGTGGCCGATCTGGTGGTGCGCCATGCGCCGCTGCGTGGCATCGAGGTGCCGGAAGCGCTGGTGCCGGACATGATCGATGAGTTCCCGGCGCTGTTCGTGGCGGCCGCGGCCGCGGACGGCCCCACCGTCGTGCGGGGCGCGGCGGAACTGCGGGTGAAGGAATCCGACCGCCTGGCCAGCATGGCCAACGGCCTGCGCGCGCTGGGCCTGCGCGTGGACGAGACGCCGGACGGCGCCACGATCTTCCCGGGCGCACTGCAGGGCGGTGAAGTGGAGAGCCATGGCGACCACCGCATCGCCATGGCGTTCTCCATCGCCGGCCAGCTGTCCTCCGGTGGGGTGCGCATCGGCGACGTGGCCAATGTGGCCACCTCGTTTCCGGATTACGACGGCCTGGCGACGGGCGCGGGGTTCGGGTTGCGGAAGGCGTGAGGGCTGGGACGGTGATGTGGGAGCGACGCAAGTCGCAGTGACCGGCCGCAGCACCGCTTCGCGACGTGGGTCGCTGCCACAACCGCCGCAGTGGCCGCGCAAAAAAGGGGGACGCCTGCCCGCGTCCCCCTTCCTTTCCTCGTCAGCTCCGTATCGGGCGCGATGCGGCGCTCAGATGGGCTTGAAGTCCACCGGCACCTTCACGCTGGTGGCGATGGCCTTGCCGTTGCGCATGGCCGGCTCGAAGCGCCACTGGCGCACGGCGTTCACCGCAGCGCGGTCCAGATCGCGTTCGCCGCTGCGCTCGACCACGCGCACGTCGATCGGGGTGCCCTGGGCATCGACCTCGGCCAGCACCACCACCGTGCCACCGACACCGGCTCGCAGCATCGCGGCCGGGTACTTGGGCTCGGCATTGCCGGCCATCGGCCGGGCGTCGCGGCTGATCGGCGCAGGGCGGGTCGCGGCCGTGCGCTCTGCGCGCTTGCTTTCAGGGGCGGCCGCGGCGCGCTCGTTCGCGGGCTGGGCCGCATCATCCATCACCGGTGCCGGTAGGGCGGCCACGGGCGCTTCGGTCGCCCGGCGCGACTGCGTCCACCAGACCAGTGCCGCGGCCGCCACCGCGAATGCCAGCAGCATCAGCAACACGGGCGAGGTGGAACGACGCGGTTCCACCGTGGTGTCTTCCACGGTGTCCGCGGTGCGGTATTCGTTGTTCGTGGGCATCGACATGTGAACCTCCGTTTCGCGTTGTGGGTTGCGCGTTGGAACGGGGCCGAGTCTTGGTGCGGCGATGTTTGCGATGCGTGATGTCGCAGTGTTTCGGGCAGGCGTAAGTTCAGCTAGCGAAACCGGGGGTTCAGCAACGCATGCGCGAGGTCAAGATGCGGTGACCTGCGGGTCGTCCGCATTGTCACCGCATCTTGAAATCGATCGGCACCGTCACCGCGCCCGCCACGGCCTGGCCGTCGCGCTGCGCCGGCTGGAAGCGCCACTGGCGCACAGCGTCCACCGCGGCGCGGTCCAGGTCGCGCGAGCCGCTGCGCTGGGCCACCTCCACCGATACCGGCACGCCGTCGGCGCCCACTTCCACGCGCACCAGCACCGTGCCCTGGTCGCCGCTGCGCATGGCGGCCGGCGGATACTCCGGCGCGGGGGTCTGGCCGGGGATCGGCACCGGCACATCGCCGGGCGCCAGGGTCACGCCGGGGGCGAGGGGGGCCGTGGCTTCCGGCGGGGTGGGAGCGGTGGCTTCCGGTACCGGCGTGGGCATCGGCTTTTCCTCCACCAGTTGCGGGCGCTCGTCGCTGGAGGCGCGCGGCGCCGGCTCTTCCATGCCGCTGGCACCGTCGCCGGTGGACAGCGGCTCGGGCAGCGCCTCGACCGGCGCGGCCTTGCCGGGCAGGGTGGGTTGGGCGGTGTAGAAGCCGTCGTCGCGGCCGGCCCACCACACGATCAGGAACAGCAGCAGGCCCGCGCCGAAGGCGATGGCGGCGTTGCGCAGGGCGGTGCGGGGCAGACGGAGGGTGAAATGGGGTTCGTGCGGTTGCGGGGCCGACATGGGAGTCACCGGTGAAGTCGCGCCGATTCTTGCACAGCCGGGGTTAACCGCGCGGGCAGGCGGTCGCAGATGGGCGATAATGCCGGCTTCCCACGCCAGCCCGCTGTTTCCATGCTCGATCCCGTCCTGCTCCGCACCCAGCCCGCCGAACTCGCCCGGCGCCTCAAGGAAACCCGCGGTTTCGACCTGGACGTGTCCCGCATCGGCGAGCTGGAAGCCTCGCGCAAGCAGCTCCAGAAGCGCACCGAGGAGCTGCAGAACCTGCGCAACACCCGTTCCAAGGCCATCGGCCAGGCCAAGGCCAGGGGCGAGGACGTGTCCGCGCTGATGGCGGAAGTGGCCGGCTTCGGCGACGAGCTGAAGGCCTCGGAAGTGAAGCTGGACGAAATCCGCGCCGAGATCGAGGCCATCGCCCTGGGCATTCCCAACCTGCCGCATGCCAGCGTGCCGGTCGGCAGCGACGAGGCCGGCAACGTCGAGCAGCACCGCTGGGGCACGCCGCGCGCGTTCGACTTCCCGGTGAAGGACCATGTGGAACTGGGCGCCCGCCACGGCTGGCTGGATGCCGACACCGCCGCCAAGCTGTCCGGCGCGCGCTTCACCGTGCTGCGCGGCCAGCTGGCCCGCCTGCACCGCGCGCTGGCGCAGTTCATGCTGGACCTGCACACCCACGAACACGGTTACGAAGAAACCAGCGTGCCGGTGATCGTCAACGCCGACTCGATGCGCGGCACCGGCCAGCTGCCCAAGTTCGAGGAAGACCTGTTCGCCACCCAACTGGGCGAACACAAGCGCTATCTGATCCCGACCTCGGAAGTGCCGCTGACGAACATCGTCCGCGACGAGATCCTGGACGAGGCGCGCCTGCCGTTGCGCATGACCGCGCATTCGATGTGCTTCCGCTCCGAAGCCGGCAGCGGCGGCCGCGACGTGCGCGGCATGATCCGCCAGCACCAGTTCGAGAAGGTGGAGCTGGTCTCCGTCACCCGCCCGTCGGACAGCTACGACGAGCAGGAGCGCATGACCCGTGCGGCCGAAACCGTGCTGGAAAAGCTGGGCCTGCCGTACCGCCGCATGCTGCTGTGCACCGGCGACATGGGCTTCGGCGCGGCCAAGACCTTCGACCTGGAAGTCTGGCTGCCGTCGCAGGACACCTATCGCGAGATTTCCTCCTGCTCCAACTGCGAGGATTTCCAGGCCCGCCGCATGCAGGCGCGCTGGCGCAACCCGGCCACCGGCAAGCCCGAGCCGGTGCACACGCTCAACGGCTCCGGCACCGCGGTAGGCCGTGCGCTGATCGCGGTGATGGAGAACTACCAGAACGCCGACGGCTCCATCACCGTGCCCGAGGTGCTGCGGCCGTACATGGGCGGGGCCGAGCGGATCGCCTGAAGCTTTGATCCCTTCTCCCCGCGAGCGGGAGGTTGCTGGGTCCTTCTCCCCGCTTCGCAGGGAGAGGGAGAGGCAGCCACAGCTTCGCGTATCGGTGTCCTTCCAACCCCCAGGGGGAGAGGATGCGCAGGATCGGCGCACTCCTAGACGTTCTTCTGCGCGCGTCCTTTGTCCGACTTCGCCACCTTGGCGCGCACGGTCGCGCGGCCCAGGTCGCGCAGCGCATCCTTACCCACCCAGCGTCGCGTCGGGTTGTCCGACGCCGCCAATGCGCTGGCATGGGTGATCGCTTCCGCATGTAGCGTGGCGTTGCGATGGCCGATGGCCCGCAGCGCCCAGCTCACCCCCTTGCTGACGAAATTGCGTGCGTCGCCGGCGGCTGCGTCCACGTGGGCCAGTCCGGCGAGGAAGGGGGCATCGGGCGTGTGGCGGTCATGCACCGCCAATCCGGCCAGCAGCGCGAACGCCGCGCGCTTCTCGAACTCGCCGCGCCTGCGCGCCCACGCATCGATCCGCCCCCACGCATGCGGGCTGCGGTCGAACAGGTGCAGGCACAGGGTGTCGCAGACCGCCCAGTTGTCGAACTGGCGGCACCAGCGGTCCATCTGGGCGGTAGTGAGCTGGCCGGGGTCGGCGACGAAAGCCACCAGCAGGCGCGCTTCGTAGATGCCGCTGTCCCACAGCGGCGGTGCCAGTGCAGGCTGGCGACCGATGCGTTTGCCCAGCGCCTGGATCTCGCGCATGGGGACGCCGAGGGCGTGGGTGTCGGGGATGTCATAACGCGCCAGCCCGGCGCGATGGGCAGGGCTGGAGGCGTTCTTCAGCAGGGCGAGTGCCTGTGCCGGTTCGATGGAACCAGGCGGAGATTTCTTCGCGGGCATCGTCGGGGCGCGGGGGCGGAAGCCGGCAGCATACCGGCCCCGTCCCGCAACCCGCTCAGGCCGCCTGCCGCAGCGGCGTCGGGATGCTCGCCAGTGCCGCGTCGATGGCCTCGGCCTTGTGCTGCGGCGAATAGGCCACGCGCTCGGCGCGGACGAATGCCACGTCGGTGATGCCCAGGAAGCCGAACACCTGCTTCAGGTACGGGGCGACGAAGTCGATCGCGGTGCCGGCGTACTCGCCGCCGCTGGCCTCGGCCACGATGACCCGCTTGCCGCCGGCCAGGCCGACGGGGCCGTTCTCGGTGTACTTGAAGGTGCGGCCCGCAACGGCAATCCGGTCGATCCAGGCCTTCAGCGTGGACGGCACGCCGAAGTTGTAGCGCGGCACGCCCACCACGATGACGTCGGCGGCCAGGAACTGCTGCATCGCCGCCTCGCCGGCTTGTGCGGCGGCGGCATCGCCCCCACCCAGTACGGCGTTGGTCAGGTGGGGCAGCGGGTCGGCGTCCAGGTCGCGGTAGGTGACCTCCAGGCCGGGCACGGCGTCCTGCCAACGGGCTACGATGGCGGCGGTCAGTTGCCGGCTGACCGAGTTGGCGGCCAGGGCGCTGCTGTCGATATGCAATAGTTTCATGGTGGTTCTCCGGTCGGGATGCGGCCCAGCCGCGTTGGAGAACACTGTAGGTCGTTGCATTTGTAGGATAAACGTGTTTAAACGTCACTGATTGTTCTAAAGGTGGGCTTAATTCATGCAGCACGACCTCAATGACCTGTATTACTTCGCCATGGTGGTGGACCACGGCGGGTTCGCCGCGGCCGAGCGCGCCCTGGGCATCCCCAAGTCCCGCCTGAGCCGGCGAATCAGCCAACTGGAGACCGATCTGGGCGTGCGCCTGCTGCAGCGCTCCACGCGCCGCTTCGCGGTGACCGACGTGGGCATGAGCGTGCACCGCCATGCGCAGACGATGCTGGCCGAGGCCCAGGCCGCCCGCGAGGTGGTCGACCGCCTGAGCGCGGAACCGCGTGGCGTGGTGCGCGTCAGCGTGCCGGTGGCGGTGGCGCAGATGCAGTTGCCCAAGATCCTGCCGGCGTTCCTGGACAAGTACCCGAAGGTGCGGCTGCAGTTGCACGTCAACAACCGCCGCGTGGACATCATCAACGAGGGTTACGACGTGGCCCTGCGCGTGCGCGCCAAGCTGGACGACGACGGCAGCCTGGTGATGCGCAGCTTCGGCCAGATCCAGGAGTTGCTGGTCGCCAGCCCCAAGTACCTCAACCGCGCCGGCCGCCCGAAGATGCCGGAAGACCTGGCCGAGCACGTCACCCTGAGCATCAGCGAGGACGAGGCGCGCCAGCGCTGGGAGCTGCACGGTCCCGACGGCGAGGTGCGCCGGATCGAGTTGAATCCGCGCCTGGCCGGCTTCGACTTCCCGCTGCTGCAGTCGATGGCGAAGGACGGTTACGGCATCACGCTGTTGCCGGAGACGGTGTGCGCGGAGGCGGTGCGCAAGGGCGAGCTGGAGGTGGTGCTGCCGGAATGGAGCCTGCCGCAGGGCATCTGCCATGCGGTGTTCGCCTCGCGCCGGGGCATGCTGCCGGCGGTGCGGGTGTTCATCGATTTCCTGGCCGAGCACCTGCCGCAGCAGATCGAGTCGTCGCGGCTGGATTGCGGTGGCAAGTGTTCGGAGGAGAAGGCCAAGGCCATCGCGATGGCCATCGACAACACCAAGGCCGCCAAGGTGAAGAAGGCCTCGTAAGCCACGGCGGCGGGGTTCGTGCGAAAATGCGCCACGGCCTGCAAGGGGCCGGGCGCGCCGCCGGGGCAGGGCGGCGACGCACCGCGACGGGGTCGCGGGCAGTTCCAGACAACGGAGAGATGGCCGAGCGGTTTAAGGCACCGGTCTTGAAAACCGGCGAAGGGTCAAACCTTCCGTGGGTTCGAATCCCACTCTCTCCGCCAACTCGGCAATGACTGTTTGAGGCAATGGAGATGTCGCGATGGATCCCTTCTCAGCATTCAAAAGCGAAGTTTTTCGGCCGCTTGCGGCGGTGGTTATGCCTGGTCTATTGGCAGTGGTGCCCTACGTGGTCATTGCCTGCAATGCCAATCCAGATATCAATAGTTTCTATTTGAAGCAGACGTTGTGGTTCATGGCTGGAGTTCTAGCTGTTGCGACGGCCCTTGGGCTTTTCATTGAGAACCTTGGGTCAAGCATTGAGCGGGGAATCGATCGGTGCATAGATCATGAATACCTGCCTGGGCATAACAGTGTCTGGTCGCTGTATTTGTCGTGCGGCCAAGTCGACAGCAACGGCAGGAGATACTTGGCTTCTATAGTTACGCGCCTGAAGTACATAAATTCGATGATGCCTGCGGTCTTCTTATTCTCAGTAGGAATGGTTCTTCTCGATCTACAGGTAGATATTTTAAGTGGTTGGTCGATGATTGCTTTTGTCGTTTTGACAATTTCAACATTGACCTGGCTCTTTCGGACGTCGACCGAGCTGAGTGAGGTTGCCTCCAATACGCGGTACTGCCTGTTGGTCCCTCGCGTGGATGGCTTGGCATGTATGGCCGGCTGAGTCCGTCTCCGTCGGAGCGTAGCCCGGATGAGACCAGTGGCTACACCCGGGGCCTTAGCTTTCGAGCTCCCTCGACGCATCTCCCCGGGTGTGCTTCGCTTACCCGGGTACGGTCTAAACCTTTTGCCAGTCCGTGTCTCCGCCACGTAGCCGACACGCCGGATAGACTGCGGCACGATTTGCCCGGATAACCCGCATGAAACTCACCCCCACCCCCATCACCGCCGCCATCGCCGGCCTCTTCGCCGGCATCGTGATGCCACTGGTCTGGCCGCGCCTGGGCGAGGAGACCTTGAACTGGGTGTTCGCATTCCTGCTGGTCATCGCGCTGCCCATGCACGTGCTGGTGGTGGGCTTCAACCCGTCGCGCGAAGCGGGGCAGGGCGGATTGAACAGCGCCCTCATCAAGCGCGTGGCGGTGTGGCTGGCCTCCGCCGTGGCCGCCGTGGCATTGACGAGAATCCTGTCGCTGTAACGCCGGTTGTCCTGGTCTACACTCGGCTCACCCAACGGAAAGGGGAATCCCATGCGCAAGACCGCAGTCTTCCTGGCATTGATGCTGGCCACCGGCACCGCCCTTGCCGACACCTACGCCTTCGGCAACCGCGTGGTCAGCAGCGGCGACAGCATCGGCAGACTCGTCGAGATCGCCGGCAAGCCCGACCTCGTCACGCCACTGGAAAACGAATACGGCGCCCGCGAAGGCGAGAACTGGACCTACTTCCGCGATGGCAAGACCCTCGTCTTCACCATCAACACCAGCGGCAAGATTCTTCGCATCGTCGAATCCCGTTGATCCTGGCGTCGCGACGCCCGCATCGGACAGCGAGTGGCGCCGCCGATACCGGCGACGCAGGCGTCGTTCCCTGCGTGCGCTGCGCATGCGCACCAGCGGCGCAGCGCGCGCACCACGATGGCGATTTAACATTCTTAACATCGCGTTGACCTTTGCAACGACGATGCGGCCTACAATGCTGCATCGCATCAGTCGATGCCTGCGTCCACATCCGGGGATGGACGCGCATCTGTAGCGCGCTTGCGCGCAGCGTGTTCCGCACGCGGCAATCCTCTTCCTGCGCCTGCCTTGCAGCGCCCTCCGATGCGATGACTCCCCGCCTGCGTCCGTGGACGCGTTCGCGTCGTGCCTTGTGCGCGGCATCTCCCCATCCTGGAGTGCACCTGCATGAGCTTGTTGAAACAACCCGCCCAACCCCTGCTTCTTGCCACCGACCTGGACGGCACCTTCCTGGCCGGCGACCCGGATGCGCGCAAGCGCCTGTACCACCTGGTCGATGCGCATCCGGACGTGAAGCTGGCGTGGGTGACCGGGCGCGGGCGCGAAGCGATCCTGCCGCTGCTGGCCGACCCCGGCCTGCCCACGCCCGACTACGTGATCTGCGATGTGGGCGCCACCGTGCTGCGCACCGCCGACATGCAGCCCATCCAACCCCTGCAGTCGCGGATCGAGGCGCGCTGGCCGGGCGAGCACGTGGTGGCCGAAGCGATGCGCCGCTTCCCGATGCTGGTGCGCCAGGAAGTGCCGCAGGAACGCCGCTGCTCGTACTACTGCCATCCCGAACAGCTGTCGACCATCCAGGCCGAGGTGGAGGCCGTGGCCGCGTCGCTGGGCTGCGAGGTGCTGTATTCGGCCGACCGCTACCTGGACATCCTGCCGCGCGACACCCAGAAGGGCAGCACGCTGGCGGCGCTGGTGGATGCGCTGGACCTGGCGCGCGAACGCGTGCTGGTGGCCGGCGACACGCTCAACGACCTGTCGATGTACGGCGAAGGATTCCCCGGCGTGTGCGTGGGCGCTTCCGAGCCGGCGCTGGTCGCCGCCACCGCGGACATGGACCACGTGCTGCATGCGGACGCGCCGGGCTGCGGCGGCATCCTGCAGGCGATGGCGCATTTCGCGCTGATCGAAGCCGACGCGTATGCGCCGCCCGCGCAGCCGGCGGGCAAGGCGGAGCTGGTGATGGTCTACCACCGCCTGCCGTACGAGGAACACATCGTCGACGGCCAGCGCGTGCGCAGGCCGCACAGCTCGCCCAACGGCATCATCCCCAGCCTGCTCAGCTTCTTCGCCGATGGCCGGCCCGGCTCATGGGTGGCATGGACGGTGGAAGACCCCAAGGCCCCGCCGGTGGAGCCGCGCGCAGCGGTGGATGCCGAGCAGTACCCGGGCCTGACCGCGACCCACGTGCCGCTGACCCGGCACGAGGTGGACGTGTTCTACAAGCGCTTCTCCAAGGAAGCGTTCTGGCCGGTGATCAACAGCTTCTGGGAGCGCGCGCGCTTCAGCGAGGACGACTGGGCGCTGTTCAAGCGCGTCAACCGCCGCTTCGCCGAAGCCGCCGCGGCGGAAGCCGCGCCGGGCGCCACGGTATGGCTGCACGACTACAACCTGTGGATGGTGCCCTCGGTGCTGCGCGAACTGCGGCCGGACGTGAAGATCGCCTTCTTCCACCACACGCAGTTTCCCTCGGCGGACATCTTCGCCATCCTGCCGTGGCGCCGCGAGATCCTGGGCAGCCTGCTGGCCTGCGACTACGTGGGCTTCCACATCCCGCGCCACGCGGAGAACTTCACCGACGCGGTGCGCAGCACGTTCCCGGTGGAAGTGACCCGGCGCGCCTCGTGCGCGCCGCGCTTTCTGACCTTCGGCTGCGCCGTGGGCGTGGAGGACATGGCCACCGCACTGCGCATCGACGGCCGCACCGTGCGCATCGGCGCGCATCCCATCGGCACCGACGTGGGCCGCATCCGTACCTGCCTGGAGAGCGAGGAGGTGGCCACGGACATCGCCCGCATCCGCGGCGAGATCGGTCGGCGCAAGCTGGTGCTGTCGATCGAGCGGCTGGACTACACCAAGGGCATCCTGCAGAAGCTGCATGCCTTCGAGCGCCTGCTGGATGGCTCGCCCGAACTGCAGGGCCGGGTGACGCTGGTGATGGTATGCGTGCCGGCGGCCAAGGAGATGACCGTCTACCGCCCGTTGCAGCAGCAGATCGAACAGGCAGTGGGCCGCATCAACGGCCGCCTGTCGCGGCTGGACTGGACGCCGGTGCGCTTCTTCTCGCGCGTGCTGCCGTTCGCCAGCGTGGTGGCGCACTACGCCGCGGCCGATGTCATGTGGATCACGCCGCTGCGCGACGGTCTGAACCTGGTGGCGAAGGAGTTCGTCGCGGTGCAGGGCCTCAACGAGGGCGACGGCGTGCTGGTGCTGTCGGAGTTCGCCGGTGCCGCCGCGGAACTGAAGGGCGCGGTGCTGACCAATCCGCACGACCCGGCCGACCTGGTGCGCAGCCTCAACCAGGCGCTGGCGATGACGCCGCGGGAGCGTGAGGACCGCCAGCGCAGGCTGTACGACATCGTGCGCCATCACGATCTTTCGCGATGGGGGCGCGAATTCCTGGCCGCGGCACAGGCGGATTCCGATGAGGTAAATGCGGAAACGCAGACGGCGGTCGCGGCTTAATGCATTTACGTTTGACGCGTCGCCGCGTGGCGGCGATAGTCGAAGCGGATTCGGGACAGGAGACCCACCCCATGCGCAACCTGCTGATGCGCAGCATGGCCTGGATGCTGATCGCGGCGACCGCGCTGCTGCTGTTCGGCCTGGTCCAGGCGCCGGAACTGTGGCTGGGCCCGGGCGGGCGCTGAGACGCGGCGCCGCGCAAAAGAAAACCCGACCAGAGGCGGTCGGGTCTGAAAGGGGGAGTCCCCGGCTCCGGCAGTGCTGCTTGCTCAAGGCAGCGCCCGTTTCCATTGCAGAGCGGCCGTTCGTGGCCTGCGCAGGGCGTGCTGCCGGGGACAGGCGCATGGTCGCGCACGCTGTCGCGGCCCACAGTCGGGCGTCGCCCCGATGGGGTGTAGGAAATTTCCTACCTGCCCGCAGGCCGCGCGGTATCAGCCGAACAGGGCGTTGATGGCGCCGTAGCCCATCGCCTGCGGGTCGGGCAGCGAGGTGGTGCCGGCGTGCAGGAACTCGTCCACCTGCGCGGACAGGCGTCCGTACATGGATTCGGCCAGGGCCGAGCCCGCGCTGACGCGGCGCACGCCGAGGGCTTGCAGGGCCGCCAGGTCCTGCAGCGCCGGACGCAGCATCACGTTGAGCGGCAATCCGCAGGCAGCGGCGACGGCCCGGATGGCGTCCACGTCGACCAGTCCGGGCACGAACAGCCCGTCCGCACCGGCCTGCCGGTACAGGGTGGCGCGGGCGAGGGTTTCGTCTACCCGCCGTTCTTCCGCTGCGAGTCCGCGCAGATACACGTCCGTGCGCGCGTTGATGAAGACATCCGTCCCCTGCGCGGCGCAGGAGGCACGGATCGCGCGGATCTTGGCGGCCAGCAGCGCGGGTGCGCCGGCGCCATCCTCCAGGTTGATCCCGGCCGCGCCGGCCTGCACGACGCGCGACACCAGCGCAGCGACGGTGTCGGGGTCGTCGGAGTAGCCGCCCTCCACATCCACGGTCAGCGGGACGCGGATGACGCGGGCGATGCGCGCGACCGCCTGCAGCAGGACGTCCGGATCGAGCCGATCACCATCGGCATAACCCTGTGCCCACGCCAGGCCGGCGCTGGTGGTGGCGACGGCCGCCGCGCCACGCTGTTCGATCAGCCGGGCCGTGCCGGCGTCCCAGGCGTTGGCCAGGCGCAACAGGCCCTGGCGGTGCAGGTCGCGGAAGCGGGCGGTGGCTTCGGGGGAAGATGGCATGCGGGCGTCTCCGGAGGCGGGCGCACAGCCTGCCATGCCGGGGGCCTGCGCGGCGCGGTGGGCAGGCGACTTCAGGGCGGTGACGGACCGCGTCTCACGCGCAGAGCCGCCACCCTTCGAACAGCCGCCAGCGCCCATCGCCGCCCTCGATATTGATGGCGTAGTCCAGGCCCTGTTGCTGGCGCTGGTTGGCCAGCTTCACGGCGTAGCGCAGCGCCGCGCCCCGGCTGGCGAAATGCAGGGGCGGCGATTCGTTGATGGACAGCGCGTACAGGCCATCCTGGGCGGGGGCGTGGAACAGATCGAAGGTCATCATGGGGCGGAGACGGGTTGCTGCCTTGGCACAACCTACGGATCGCCCCGTGATGCGGACGCATGCGCGCCGACATGCCTTTCCCCGGGGTTAAGCCATGTGCAACCGGCGTGAGAAATGTGCAGTGCGACTGAACGGCCTACACATGGCCTTCGCAACGCCCGGCGTACAACGTCCGCCAGTGGTCGGGCCGGCGGATCCACCCCCTCCGTCGCCTGCGCAAACCCTGCTTCCGAGCCGCAAGGCTGACACCCAGGGCACCACGAGAGAACCGAACGCAGCGTACCGGACACCCCCTGTTCCTTGCTGCGCCTGGCGGTGGACCGCGAGTCCGACACCGTCGCCGCCCGGAGAGCCAGGCGTGTTCTCGCCCCCCTGCACGGACGGGCCCGCAAGGGCCCGTTCGCGTATCCCGTGCACAGGTTCAGTGGCCGTGCCGGGCATCCCATGCGCGCAGGCCCTGTTCGATCACGCGCAGGGCATCATCCACGCGGGCGCCGTCGACTTCGGCCGTGGTGTCCCGCCCGCTGTGGATCACCTGCATCACCTTTGGCAGCTGCGCCGGCTTGCCCCCGTCGAAGACGGCCAGGACAGGATCGATCTCCTCACCGCCCACCAGTGAGAACGACACCGCCGGCCAGCCCGCCTTGAGGAAGGCCAGGTGGTCGGTGGGCGGGTACTGGTCGCCGGGCCGAAAGCCGAGCGCCTCGCGCCCGCTGGCCGTGCGCAGGGCGTCGACCAGCGCGCCATCGGTGGCGGGCGTCATCATCCACAAGGTGTCGCCCCAGCCGAACACGTCGAAGTTGACGTACAGCGCGGGCTGTTCGCGCCCCGCCGTCGCCACCCACGCGCGCGAACCCAGCAGCCCCTTTTCTTCCAGGTCCCAGAACGCGATCTGCACGCGATGGCGCGCCAGCGGCCTGGCTTTCAGCGCCTGTGCCAGTTCCAGCACGGCCGAGACGCCGGACGCGTTGTCGGTGGCGCCATGGCCCACATCGACCCGGTCGTAGTGCGCACCGATCAGCAGCAGGGGCGCTTCCGCCGGCCCGCCCAGGTCGGCCACCAGGTTGGTTCCGGACTGGCCGTCCTGCTGGAAGTCCTCGCGCTTCCACGCGATGCCCAGCGCATCCAGGCGCCGGCCGATGGCATCGCCGCGCGCGGCGGTGTCGCTGCTGGCGCTCACGGCGGTGACCTGGGTGAGCCAGCGGCCGGACACATCATCGGCCCATGCCGGCAGGCTGGCGAACATCGACAGGAACAACGCTGCGCGCAGGCGGCGCCGGATATCGGTCATGGTGGAATCCCCTCGGAAAACCCGAGTATGCCGCAGCCGCCGCGCGTCCTCGACCCGCCTACACGCATGGAGTGGGGGGCGTCGCTACAATAATGTTAATTGCGCGGCGACGGATGGCCCCTCTACGCTCGACCCGTTCCCCCAAGGCATCCGTGTCCATGACCATCCGCGTTTTCCTGATCGACGACCACGCCCTGGTGCGCACCGGCATGCGCCTGATCCTGGGCAGCGACGCAGACATCGAAGTGGTGGGCGAGGCGGAGACCGGCGAAGCGGCATTGCCGCTGGTGCGCCAGCTGAAGCCCGACGTGGTGCTGTGCGACCTGCACCTGCCGGGCTACAGCGGCCTGGAGGTGACCGAGCGCATCGTGCGTGCCGATCTGGGCGTGCGGGTGATCATCGTGTCGGTGCTGGAGGACGGGCCTCTGCCCAAGCGCCTGCTGGAGGCCGGGGCGTCCGGCTATCTGGGCAAGGCCGGCGACGCGGCCGAGCTGATCCGCGCGGTGCGCGAGGTGTCGCGCGGCAAGCGTTACCTGGGCAGCAACGTGGCGCAGAACCTGGCGTTGCATACGGTGGGCGGCGATGCGTCGCCGTTCGACGCGCTGTCGCCGCGCGAGCTGGAAGTGGCCATGCTGCTGACCCAGGGCCTGCGCCAGGAAGAGATCGCGCGGCGGCTCAACCTGAGCGCCAAGACGGTGAACACGCACAAGACGCGATTGTTCGAGAAGACCGGCGTGCAGGACAACATCGCCCTGGCGCGGCTGGCCGCGCAGTGGGGACTGACGGACCCGACGCGCTCGCTGTAGCGGTCTGCGCGCGGGTCGGTGCACGTTCCGCATCCCGTCGTTCCAGCGAACGCTGGAATCCATGTTCTGTAAGGGCCGGGACGGTCACCGCAAGAGCAAGATGGGTCCCAGCGTTCGCTGGGACGACGGCGGGGGGGCGATGCGCCTTCCATGCCGTCATTCCAGCGAACGCTGGAATCCATTTTGTGTGCGAGCCGGGACGGTCACCGCAAGAGCGAAGATGGGTCCCAGCGTTCGCTGGGACGACGGCAGGGATCGATACGCGTTCCACATCCCGTTATTCCAGCGGACGCTGGAATCCATGTTCTGTGCGAGCCGGGACGGTTACCGCAAGAGCAAGATGGGTCCCAGCTTTCGCTGGGACGACGGCGGGGGGCGGTGCGCGTTCCACATCCCGTCATTCCAGCGAACGCTGGAATCCATGTCCTGTGAGAGCCGGGACGGTCGCCGCAAGAGCAAGATGGGTCCCAGCTTTCGCTGGGACGACGGCGACGATTGCGCCTTCCATGCCGTCGTTCCAGCGGACGCTGGAATCCATGTCCCGTGCGAGCCGCGGTGGTCACCGCAGGCGCAAGCGGCCCAGTGTTCGCCGCGACCACGGTCCGATCAAGTGTCTGAGTCGGCAGCTGCCCCCTGAAACGACACTGGCCGCTTGCGCGGCCAGTGTGTCTTCCATCCACAGGAAGAGGCGCAGTGCGTCAGGCGCTGCGTTCTTCGGTGGTGTCGTCGTCCTGCTTGTCGCCGGCCGCCTCGTCGACGGGCTTGACCGGCGTGACGGCGGGTTCGAACAGGCTGCGCGTGATGGAGGGCGGCGTGTCCGCATCGGCGACGAAGAACAGCGAGCCGGTAGCCGGTTCGCTGACCGGCTTCGGCGCGGCCGGAGGCGGCGGCGTGACGGCTTCGACCGGCGACTCGGCTTCGGCCGCGGCTTCGTTCACGGCATCCACCAGGTCGATCTGCACCGGTTCGGCACGATGCGTCGCCGGAACCGGCGTCTCCGCCGCGTCGGCGGTGCTGGCCGTGGTGGCGACCGAAACAGGCGCCTCGGGTGCTTTGACGGCCCTCGGAGTGGGCTCGGCCGCGATCTCGGCCCTGACCGTTTCGACGATGGCTGCGGCCGTCGGTGCTTCGTGTTGCACCGTGGCGGTCACTTCGGGCTGCACGCGCGCGGCCTCGGCTTTCACGTCCGCGATGACCTCCACGGCCGCGGCTTCCACCACGACGGCCGGGGCGGGCACGACGGCGGGCGTCTCCTCGGCGGCGGCCACGGTCTCGGGCTGCGGCGCAGCGACCACGGCTGCCGCGACGGCGGGAGCGGAGGGGGCCTTCGGCGGACGCGGTGCGGCGAGCGCCGGTTCGTCGTCCTCGAAATCGAACTCCGGCTGCGAACGATCGGCGACCGGCGCGCCATCCTCGCTGCCCAGGTCGTCGACCAGCATGCCGTCCTCGCCCGTGGCACCGGCTTCACCACTGCCACGGCGGCGGCGGCGGCCACCGCGGCGGCCACGGCGGCGACGGCCGCCTTCACCGGCCTCGCCGGCCTCGGCAGACGGTGCGGCGTCGCTTTCGACCGCGACGACCTGCGTCGCGTCCGTGTCGATCACCGGCACATCGGCGCCCGGGACGGGCGTCGGCGCAGCGGCGGGCGTGGTGCGCGCGATGTCCTGCCCGGTAGCCAGCACGGCGGCGGATGCCGTCGCTGCCTCGGTGGCGGCCGGCACGGCCGGCTTGGCTGCGGTGTCCTGCGGCGTTGAGCGTGCGCCCTGCTGACGGCCTTCCTGGGCCTGCTGCTTGCCGCCCTGCTGGCCCTGCGGCTGGCGGGGGGCTTGGGCGGCTGCTGCGCGTTGCCCTGGGCGTTCTGCGGCTTCGGCTGCTTCTGGCCCTGCGGCTGCTCGCCGCGCGGCTTCTGCTGCGGCGCATTGCCGGCCGGGGCGTTCTGGCCCTTGTTGCGCTCGTCGCGGCGGCTGTTGTCCTGCTTGCCGCCGCGGCCCGGGTTCTGCTGGCCGCGGTTGTCGCGGTTGTCGCGACGGCCGTTGCCGTTGCGATCGTTGCGCTGGCGGTTGTCCTGCTGCGGACGCGCCTGCGGGGCCGGCGCCGCGGGTTCGCCTCCGCCGAACAGACGCTTGAAGAAGCCGACCACGCCGCCGGAGGCGGGCGCCGCGATGGCGACCGGCGGCGCCACCGGGGCCGGTGCGGGCGCCGGTGCCGGCGCTTCGCGTTCTTCGCGCACCGGGGCAGGCTGGGTGTGCTTGACGTGGGTCACCGCCGGGGCGGCCGGGATGTTCAGCTGCGCCTTGGTCAGCGCATGCACCGGCAGCTTGCGCGGCGTGCCGCGCTGGTAGCTGGGCTTGCTGGTCTCTTCGCCCAGTTCGTTCTGGCGGATGCGGGTGACTTCGTAATGCGGGGTGTGCAGCGCTTCGTCGGCGACGATGATGATGGGGGCATCGTGGCGCTGCTCGATCTCGCGCAGGGCGCCGCGCTTCTCGTTGAGCAGGAAGTTGGCGATCTCCAGCGGCGCCTGGATCAGCACCTGCCCGGTGTTGTCCTTCATCGCGTGCTCTTCGGCCACGCGGATGATGGACAGCGACAGCGACTCGACGCTGCGCATGCGGCCATGGCCTTCGCAGCGCGGGCAGACGATCTGGCTGGACTCGCCCAGGCTCGGGCGCAGGCGCTGGCGGCTCATTTCCAGCAGGCCGAAGCGCGAGATGCGGCCGATCTGCACGCGCGCGCGGTCGTACTTCAGCGCGTTCTGCAGGCGGTTCTCGACTTCGCGCTGGTGCTTGTTGGAGGACATGTCGATGAAGTCGATCACCACCAGGCCGCCCAGGTCGCGCAGGCGCAGCTGGCGGGCCACTTCCTCGGCCGCTTCCAGGTTGGTGTGGAACGCGGTTTCCTCGATGTCGCCACCCTTGGTGGCGCGCGCCGAGTTGACGTCGATGGCGGTCAGCGCCTCGGTCTGGTCGACCACGATGGAGCCGCCGGAAGGCAGGCGGACATTGCGTTCGTAGGCGCCTTCGATCTGCGATTCGATCTGGAAGCGGTTGAACAGCGGGATGTCGTCCTTGTACGCCTTCAGCTTGCGCAGGTTGTGCGGCATGACCTGCTGCATGAACTCGCGGGCGGTCTCGTACAGCTCGTCGGTGTCGACCAGGATCTCGCCCACGTCGCTGCGCAGGTAGTCGCGCAGGGCGCGCACGATCAGGCGGCTTTCCTGGTAGATCAGGAACGGGGCCGGCTTGGTCAGCGCCGCTTCGGCGATGGCCTTCCATACGCTCAGCAGGTAATCCAGGTCCCACTGCAGCTCTTCGGCGTCACGGCCGACACCGGCGGTACGGATGATCACGCCCATGTCGTCCGGGATCTGCAGGGCGTCCATGGCCTTCTTCAGCTCGGCCCGGTCGTCGCCCTCGATGCGGCGCGACACCCCACCGGCGGTGGGCGAGTTGGGCATCAGCACCATGTAGCGGCCGGCCAGCGAGATGAACGTGGTCAGGGCCGCGCCCTTGTTGCCGCGTTCGTCCTTGTCCACCTGGACGACGACTTCCTGGCCTTCCTTCAGCAGTTCGCGGATGCCGGCCTTGTTGTGGTCGACGCCGGCCTGGAAGTAGTCGCGGGAGATTTCCTTTAGCGGCAGGAAGCCATGGCGGTCGGCGCCGTAGTCGACGAAGGCGGCTTCCAGGGAGGGCTCGAGCCGGGTGATGCGGCCCTTGTAGATGTTGGACTTCTTCTGTTCCTTGGACGGCTGTTCGATATCGATGTCGTACAGGGTCTGACCGTCAACGATGGCCACGCGCAGCTCTTCGGCCTGCGTGGCGTTGATCAACATGCGTTTCATTGTGCGTTCCTCGCGCGCTGCTACCGCGCGGAACGCCATGGGGTTTCGCCTCTGGAACGTTGCACCGCCCCTTGCGCAGGCGCAGCGGGGCGGGTCGGGTTTCCAGCGCTACGACACCACGGCAGGCCGCGGGAGCGCTTTTGTTTCTAATAGGTGTTGCGGGGCCGGCGGCAGCTTCCCTGGTGAGGTGGCGCCGCGCGGGACATGTTCAGCATCAGGTGCCGTCACGCACCCGGCGGTATCCGGGCCTGCCGATCAGCCGCTAACATGGCCGCCCCTGGGGCGGTGGCCGCGCACTTGCCGGAATCGCGGGGAGACGGGCTTCTGGCCCAACTGCAACTCCCAGCGAAATCAAACCCTTATCTCGCCCCCCGAGTTTAACAGATTACCGTTCATGACCCCTAGCCCCCCCTCGGACAAGCCGGCCGCCCAGCCCAAGACCGCCGTGCGCACCGTCACGGTGCCGGAAGACCGGGCCGGGCAGCGGTTGGACAACTTCCTGCTGGGCCAGTTGAAAGGGGCCCCGCGCAGCCTGGTCTACAAGCTGGTGCGCAGCGGCCAGGTGCGGGTGAACGGCGGCCGGGCCAAGGCGGAGCGGAAGCTGGAAGGGGGCGACGAGGTCCGCATCCCGCCCGTCAATCCCGGCGAAACGGGCGACAGGGCGGCGCCGCCGGCCGGCTTCCTGAAGCGCATGGAGGCGGCCATCGTCTTCGAGGACGAACGTCTGCTGGTCATCAACAAGCCGACCGGGGTGGCCAGCCATGGCGGAAGCGGCATCAGCCATGGCGCCATCGAAACGATGCGCGCGCTGCGGCCGCACCAGTCCCTGGAACTGGTCCACCGGCTGGACCGCGACACCTCCGGCCTGCTGGTGATGGCCAAGAAGCGCTCGGCGCTGTCGGAACTGCAGGCGCTGCTGCGCGAGGACAGCGAAGAGGGCACGCGCGGGATCGAGAAGCGCTACCTGACGCTGCTGGTAGGGCGCATGCCCGATGGCGTGATGAGCGTGGATGCGCCGCTGCACATCGGCTTGCGCCAGGGCGGGGAACGGCACGTGCAGGTGCACCGCGATGGCAAGCCGTCGCTGAGCCACTTCCGCGTGCTGGAGCGGCGGGGCGGGCATTCCTATTGCGAAGTCCGCATCGAAACCGGCCGCACCCACCAGATCCGCGTGCATGCCCAGCACATCGGCCATCCCGTGGCCGGCGACGACAAGTACGGCGACCCGGCCGTCAACAAGCGCCTGCGCGAACAGGTGGGGCTGAAGCGCCTGTTCCTGCACGCCGCCTCGCTGCAGTTCGCGCTGGACGGGGGGCGTACGCCGTACCTGCTGACGGCCCCGCTGTCCGAGGACCTGGCCGAGGCGCTGGACCGGCTGGGCTGAGTGTCAGCCGCCCTGGGCGAAGCAACGGGTCGGCTTTTCCAGTACGGGGGGAAGGTCACCGGCACGGTGATCGTGTGGGTGACCGGCCGGCCGTTGCGGGTGGCGGCGCGGAACGTCCAGGCACGCACGGCTTCCAGCGCCGCCTTGTCCAGCGCGGCATGGCCGCTGCTCTGCGCCTGCGCCACCTGGGCGGGCACGCCGTCCTTGTCGATGGTCACGCGCAGCACCGTGGTGCCGCCCTCGCTGTCGCATTCGGCTTCCGCCGGATAGGCCGGCGGCGGGGTGTCGATGGCGGCCAGTTCGGTGGGAGGGATCGCGGGCGCGGCTGCCTCCTCCTGCTTCTTCGTGCAGGCTGCAAGCGACACTGCCAGCATCAGCGCCGCGGTCAGCGGCGCGCGGGTCGGACGTGGGTGCATCAGCGTTCTCCCAACAGGGCGCTGGCCTTGGCCGCGCAGATGAAGTCGTTCTCGCTCAGGCCGCCCACGTCGTGCGTGGAGTAGCGCACGACGGCGCGGTTGTAGTGCACGCCCAGGTCCGGATGGTGGTCTTCCGCATGGGCGACGAAAGCCAGCGCGTTCACGAACGCCATGGTTTCGTAGTAGTTGCCGAAGGCAAAGGTGCGCGACAGCGCGTGTCCGTCCTCCACCAGTTCCCAGCCTGGCACCTGGGGGAGCAGTTCGGCGATGCGCGCGGGCGGCAGGCGGTGCTCGCTGCCACGCAGCGGCACGCAGTGCGCTTGGGCGAGGGGGATCAGATCGGACATCGCGCGTCTCCTGGGCGGCCAGTCTGAATGAAGACCGACGACGGGCCTGTGAAGGTGAATGGCTGTCGGGCAGGGGGCTAGAATACCCGCATGATCCAGATTTCCGACAGCGCGCAGGCGCATTTTCGCAAGCTCATCGAACGCGAGGCGCTGCCCGGGCTGGGCGTGCGCCTGAGCGCCGTCCATCCCGGCACCGCACAGGCCGACGCACGGCTGGAGTTCTCCGAGCCGCGCGACCTGGCAGGCGATGAATGGGCGGTCGATTGCGACGGCTTCACGCTGTATGTCGACGCTGCCAGCGTGCACTGGCTGGATGGCGCCGAGATCGATTACGTGATGAAGGGCGCAAGCACGCAACTCACCATCAAGGCGCCGCGCATCAAGGGCGAAGCGCCCGGCGACACCGCCTCGCTGGTCGAGCGGGTGCGCTGGGTGATCGACAACGAGATCAATCCGCAGCTGGCGTCCCACAAGGGGCGCGTGGCGGTGGAGGAAGTGGGCGGCGATGGCGTGGTGTGGCTGCGCTTCGGTGGCGGCTGCCATGGGTGCGGCATGGCCGACGTCACCCTCAAGCAGGGCATCGAGAAGACCCTGATGGCACGCGTGCCGGGGGTGACCGCGGTGCGCGACGCCACCGACCACGGGACCGGCGCCGCGCCGTACATCCCCCGCGGCAACGCCGCCTGACGGACGCCAGCGCCGGTGACGAACGCCACCGACGTCATCACCTACCTGCTGCCGCGCAAGGCGGCCCCCATCGTCGAACGCCAGACCGGCCTCCCGTTCGGTTGGGGCCTGTGGTTGCGCGCGCTGCCCGAACGGCTGGGCCGCATCACCCGTGAGCGTGCCGATGCGATGGTGGCGACACTGGCCGCGCGCGCGTCGCCGCGCAGGGCCGATGCGGCGCCGTTCGCGCCGGGGCGCTGGCGCGCTTTCCGCTCGCTGTTCTACCAGGGGTGGGGACCGCCGCCGCGCGAAGAGCGCTGGATGCGCTGGCTGGCCGGCTTCAGCAGCAGCCTGTTGCACCTGCTGTTCTTCCTGTTCCTGCTGTGGGTGGCGCTGGTGCAGATACCGCCGCCGCCGGCCGAGCCGGGCGACAGCAGTCGCGTACGGCTGCAGATGATCGGCGATGGCAACCCTGCGGAGCCGGGAGGCGGGGCACAGGCCGGCCAGCCCGATGCGGGGCAGCCTGCATCGCCCAGCTCCGCGGCATCGGCACCCGCGCCGCAGCCGCCCTTGCCGCCCGCGGCGATGCCCGAAGCCGGGGCGGTCGCCCCGGCGGCGTTGGCGATGGACGTGCCGCCGATGCCACCGCGCAACGTCCCCGTGCCCGAACTGGCCCCACAGCCGTTGCAGGTCACGGACGTGCCGGAGCCGACGCAGGCCTTCGTACTGCCGCCGGCCACCGCCCGCCTGCCCGAGGTGGCGCTGCCGTCCCTGCGCGAACCGGGGGTGCCGACGCGCGAGATCCCGGCGCCGGTGACGGCCCCGGCAGTGGTCCGTCGCGAACTTCCCGCGCGTGCCGACGTGCCGGCGGTGGCCACGCGGGAAGCCCGCGTGCGGGAGCGCGAAGTCCCGGCGCCGCTGCAGGCGCCGGAGGTGCGCGACCTCCAGCCCCGTGCGGCCGAGGTCGCGCCGCGCGATGTCGCGGCGCGCGAGCGCAGCGTTCGCCAGACGCAGATCCAGGAACCGGCGCCCCGGCCGGCCACCAGCCCCGCGCCCACGGCGCCCGCCGCTGTCGAAGCGGCCGCGCCCGCGCTGGCGCGGGCGCGGGCACCGGCGGGAACCTCGCCTTCTTCCGCCCCTCGCGGCACGGCGCCTGCAGCGTCCGCCAGCGCATCCCCTGCCGCGCCGGCGGCGCGCGCCGGCGGCTGGGACACCCCCGCACGCACCGACGAATGGGGCAATGCGCGGCGCAACGTGGCGGGCGACAGTGCGGCGGACGGACGCGACAGGCCGGGCCTGTACAACGCCGACGGCAGCCTGCGGGTTCCCGGCGTGGCGGATGGATCCGAGCCACCGCGCGGCGCGCCGGGCGGACAGAACGACCAGTGGACCCGGGAGCAGTTGGCAGAGGCGGGCACCTGGCTGCAGCGACCGCCGTACGACTACGAGCCGACCAGCTTCGACAAGTACTGGGTGCCCAGCGAATCGCTGCTGGCCGAGTGGGTGAGGCGCAATGTGCGCGAGATGGAGATCCCCATCCCCGGCACGAACATGAAACTGAAGTGCACGATCTCGGTGCTGCAGCTGGGCGGCGGCTGCGGCCTGGGCAGCCTGTTCCCCGAGCCGCCGAAGGCGCGTCCGCCGCCCGACATCCCGGTCAAGCGCACGCCTATCCCGACCGACAGCTGAGAAGATCCGGGAGTCCGTCGGGTGTGGCGGGGGGCGAATTCCGTCGCGATGGAGATCGGGACGCTTCATCGCGACCGACGTCGCTCCCACGCCAGCCTCACGTTCCCGCATACGGAAACGGAGCCTTGCGGCTCCGTTCCGGTGTTCCCGACGAGGGAAGTCCTTACTTGTTGACGTTGTGCAGGTCGCGCAGCTGCGACGGCCGCGAACCGAAATAGGCGGCCAGGTCGGCGATGTCCTGGTCGCTCAGGCTGGCAGCCTGCGGGCCCATCAGTGCGTGCTGGCGGTCGCCGCCGCGATAGGCCTGCAGCGCGTGCGCCAGATAGTCGGCGTACTGGCCGCCCAGCTTGGGGTAGGTATCGTCGATGGGCGCATTGCCCTCGGCGCCGTGGCAGTCCACGCAGCTCTGGCCGGTAGCCTGGCCCTTGGCCTTGGCCAGTTCCTCGCCCTTGGCGATATGACCCTTCGGCAGGCCGGCCGACGAACTGGAGCCGTGCTCGCCACTGGCGTGGCCCGGATCCTGGGCCGCGGCTTCGGTGTTCTCCTTCGAGCAGGCCACCAGGGCGAGGGCAGCGAACAGGACGATGGCTAGACGCTGAGCGTGCTTGGCGTTGGGCATGGTGGGCTTACTTGACGGTGGAAAGGAAGGCGGCGATGTCGGCGATGTCCTGCTCGGAGAAGCTCTGCGCCTGGGCCTGCATGGTGGGGTGCTTGCGGTTGCCGTTGCGGTACTCGGTCAGCGCGTTGGCCAGGTAATCGGCCGACTGCCCGCCGATCTTCGGCACCTTGAAGCTGGGATAGGCGTTCTTGTAGCCCTCGATGCCATGGCAGCCCAGGCAGGTGTAGGTGAGGGTACGGCCGGTCTCCGGGTTGCCGACCAGCGGCGCCGGGGCGGCGGTGGGGGCGGCGGCAGGGGCCGCGGCTTCGACCGGGGCGGGCGCGGCCGGGGTTTCCTGTTGGGCGGTCAGGGCGGCCAGCGGAAGGGCGGCCAAGGCAAGGCAAGCGGCGAGCGGCAGCGGTCGCATCATTCTCGGGAAACTCTCAGGTTGCGCGCGCCACGTACCACCGCGGCGCTTGGCTGAACGCAAGTATAGCCTGCGACCGAATGTCGCGCACAGGCGCGCCTCCCCGGTGCGCAGGCAGGCGCACCAGTGCGCGAGCCGTCGGACGGTTGCCTGCCCCGCCGCACCGTCGCGTTGGAAGACCGGTATGTCGTCCCCGCGCATCGAAGGCGGAGCAACCCGCGGCCCGTGTCGTGCATCGAAGACCACGGATGCCCCGTGCCTGCTCAGGACGCTAGTCACCATGACCTTCGGCGCATGGAAGTCATTCAGGGGTGATATACCTTCATACAACACCACCACAACACCACCACGGTACCGTCCCATGTCCCGACCCCGCCCCCCTCCGGCCGTTCCTACCTGCAGCTGGCACTGGTCCCCGTGTTGTGTGGCCTGCTGGTGCTGTCCGCCTGCAAAGGCGGCGGCCCGACGCCCGAGGCCCAGGCCAAGAACGGCGAGGCTCCCAAGGAACCCGACGCCGTTCCCGTCGAAGTGGCCAAGGTGGCCCGTCGCGCGGTCGCGGCCAGCTACAGCAATACGGCGCCGCTGGAAGCGCTGGGCGAATCGCAGGTGATCGCCAAGACCTCCGGCGTGGCGCTGGCCGTGCTGGTAGAGGAGGGTCAGGTGGTGCGCGCCGGCCAGGCCCTGGTCCGGCTGGACCCGGACCGTCTGCGCCTGCAGGTGGCCCAGGCCGAGGCGCAGATGCGCAAGCTGGAGAACAACTACCGGCGCGCGCAGCAGCTGGTCGAGCAGCAGATGATCAGCGCCAACGACGTGGACCAGATCAAGTACGACCTGGAGAACGCGCGTGCCGTCTACCGCGCCGCCGCGCTGGAGCTGTCCTACACGACGGTCACCGCGCCGATCTCCGGCGTGATCGCGTCGCGTTCCATCAAGGTCGGCAATTTCGTGCAGATCAACACGCCGATCATCCGCATCGTGGACCAGTCGCGCCTGGAGGCGACGCTGGACGTGCCCGAGCGCGAACTGGCCACGCTGAAGGCCGGCCTGCCGGTCCTGATGACCGTGGACGCGTTGCCGGGCAAGACCTTCCAGGGCACGGTGGACCGCATCGCGCCGGTGGTGGATGCCGGCAGCGGCACCTTCCGCGTGGTGTGCTCCTTCGCCAGCGACGGCGTGCTGCAGCCGGGCATGTTCAGCCGCATCCGGATCGACTACGACCAGCGTGCCGATGCCCTGGTGGTGCCGCGCGTGGCGCTGCTGGACGATGGCGACCCGGCGGTGTTCGTGGTGCGCGACGGCAAGGCCGTGCGCGTGCCGGTGAAGATGGGTTACGTGGATGGCGAATGGATCGAGGTGCGTGAGGGCCTGAAGGCCGGCGAACAGGTCGTGACCGCCGGCAAGGTGGCCCTGCGCGACGGCAGCGCCGTGCAGGTGATCGGCGCCGAGCCCGCCAAGGTGGCCGCCAAGGCCGATGCCGCCAAGACCGCCGGAACCAAGCAATGAGCGCGCCCGGCCACGCACCCGGCGAGCACCCGCCCCGCGCAGCCGGCGACGACACGCTGGGCGGCGGCCTGGTCGAGTTCTCCACGCGGCGTCGCGTCACCGTCGCGATGTTCTGGATCACGATGTTCCTGTTCGGCGTGATCGCGCTGGGCTCGCTGAAGGTCAACCTGCTGCCCGACCTGAGCTACCCCACGCTGACCGTGCGCACCGAGTACACCGGGGCCGCGCCGTCGGAAATCGAAACCCTGATCAGCGAGCCGGTGGAAGAGGCCGTCGGCGTGGTCAAGAACCTGCGCAAGCTGAAGTCGGTCTCGCGCACCGGCCAGAGCGACGTGGTCCTGGAGTTCGCCTGGGGCACGGACATGGACCAGGCCAGCCTGGAAGTGCGCGACAAGATGGAAGTGCTGTCGTTGCCGCTGGAGGCCAAGGCCCCGGTGCTGCTGCGCTTCAACCCGTCCACCGAGCCGATCCTGCGCCTGGTGCTGTCCAACAAGCAGGAGCCGAAGAGCGACGCCGACGCGATCCGCCTGCTGACCGAACTGCGCCGTTACGCCGATGACGACCTGAAGAAGAAGCTGGAGCCGGTCAGCGGCGTGGCGGCGGTGAAGGTCGGCGGTGGCCTGGAAGACGAAATCCAGGTCGACATCGACCAGCAGAAGCTGGCGCAGCTCAACCTGCCCATCGACACCATCATCCAGCGCCTGCAGCAGGAGAACATCAACATCTCCGGCGGCCGCCTGGAAGAGGGCTCGCAGCGCTACCTGGTGCGCACGGTCAACCAGTTCGCCAGCGTCAACGAGATCCGCGAGATGCTGGTCACCACGCAGGGCGGCGGCGACAACGCCGCGGCGTCGGCGGCGGCGCAGATGGCGGCCATCGCCGCCACCACCGGCTCGGCCGAGGCGATGGCCGCGGCCGCGTCCGTGCAGAGCGCTTCCTCCGGTGGCAGCGGGGTGGTGGCCGGCGGCATGCCGGTGCGCCTGAAGGATGTGGCCGAGGTGCGCCAGGGCTTCAAGGAGCGCGAGGCCATCATCCGCCTGGCCGGAAAAGAGGCCGTCGAACTGGCCATCTACAAGGAAGGCGATGCCAACACCGTGTCCACCGCCGAGGCGCTGAAGGCCCGGCTGGAGCAGCTGAAGCAGCAGGTGCCGCCGGATGTCGAGGTGACCATCATCGACGACCAGTCGCTGTTCATCGAGCACGCGATCGCCGACGTCAAGAAGGACGCCGTGATCGGCGGCCTGCTGGCCATCCTGATCATCTTCCTGTTCCTGCGCGATGGCTGGAGCACCTTCGTCATCAGCCTGTCGCTGCCGGTTTCCATCGTCACCACGTTCTTCTTCATGGGCGAGCTGGGCCTGAGCCTGAACGTCATGTCGCTGGGCGGCCTGGCACTGGCCACCGGCCTGGTGGTGGACGACTCCATCGTGGTGCTGGAAAGCATCGCCAAGGCGCGCGAGCGCGGCCTGGGCATCCTGGAAGCGGCCATGGTCGGCACGCGCGAAGTGAGCATGGCGGTGGTGGCGTCGACGCTGACGACCATCGCGGTGTTCCTGCCGCTGGTGTTCGTGCAGGGCATCGCCGGCCAGCTGTTCCGCGACCAGGCACTGACGGTGGCCATCGCCATCGGCATTTCGCTGATCGTGTCGATGACGCTCATCCCGATGCTGAGCTCGCTGAAGGGCCGTCCGCCGCTGGCGTTCCCCGAGGAAGCCCCGCACCCGCAGTGGAAGCCGGCTTCGCGCTGGCAGAAGCCGGTGGCGGCCACGGGGCGCGGTGTCGGTGCGATCTTCCGCTGGGGGTTCTTCGGCGCCGCCTGGCTGGTCGTGCGGGCGTGGCGTGGCGTGGTGGCCGTGGTGGGCCCGGTCATGCGCAAGGCGTCCGACCTGACCATGGCGCCCTACCACCGCGCCGAAGCCGGCTACATGCGATTGCTGCCGGCGTCGCTGCAGCGCCCCTGGCTGGTGCTGGGTTTCGCCGCCGCGGCGTTCGTCGCTTCACTGGCGATGGTGCCGCTGCTGGGCGCGGACCTGATCCCGCAGCTGGCGCAGGACCG
The DNA here is from genome assembly GCF_022965755.1 of Pseudoxanthomonas sp. F37. Taxonomy (NCBI): domain Bacteria; kingdom Pseudomonadati; phylum Pseudomonadota; class Gammaproteobacteria; order Lysobacterales; family Lysobacteraceae; genus Pseudoxanthomonas; species Pseudoxanthomonas sp. F37. Next base: position 1,894,194 of record NZ_CP095187.1, read on the forward strand.
CTTCGAGATGACGGTGAAGCTGCCGCCCGGTACGCCGCTGGCCAAGACCGACGCCCTGGTGCGTGAACTGCAGAACCAGCACGCCAAGGACGAGGGCATCCATGCGCTGTATGGCGTAAGCGGCAGCGGCACGCGGCTGGACGCCAATCCCACCGAGAGCGGCGAGAACATCGGCAAGCTGACGGTGGTGATGGCCAACGGCGGCAGCGAGGCCCTGGAGGCCCGCGAAACCGACGCGCTGCGTGCCAGCATGAAACAGCATCCGGGCGCGCAGGTCGATTTCAGCCGTCCGGAGCTCTTCAGCTTCTCCACCCCGCTGGAAGTCGAGCTGCGCGGCCAGGACCTGGCCAGCATCGAGAAGGCGGGCCAGAGGCTGGCGGCGCTGCTGCGCACCAACCCGCACTACGCCGACGTCAAGTCGACCGTGGAGCAGGGCTTCCCCGAGATCCAGATCCGCTTCGACCAGGAACGCGCCGGTGCGCTGGGCCTGACGACGCGCCAGATCGCCGACGTGGTGGTGAAGAAGGTGCGTGGCGAGGTGGCCACGCGCTACAGCTTCCGCGACCGCAAGATCGACGTGCTGGTGCGCGCGCAGGAGGGCGACCGCGCCTCGGTGGAAAGCATCCGCCAGTTGATCGTCAATCCGGGCAGTGCCCGGCCGGTCACGCTGTCGGCGGTCGCCGATGTGGTGGCCACCACCGGTCCCAGCGAGATCCACCGCGCCGACCAGGTGCGCGTGGCCATCGTGTCGGCCAACCTGCGCGACATCGACCTGGGCAGCGCGGTGCAGGAAGTGCAGCAGATGGTCGCCGAGCATCCGCTCGGCGCCGGCGTCGGCATGCACATCGGCGGCCAGGGCGAAGAACTGGCCGAATCGGTCAACTCGCTGCTGTTCGCCTTCGGCCTGGCGGTGTTCCTGGTGTACCTGGTGATGGCCTCGCAGTTCGAGTCGCTGCTGCACCCGTTCGTGATCCTGTTCACCATCCCGCTGGCGCTGGTGGGCGCGGTGGCGGCGCTGTTCCTGACCCGCTCGCCGGTGTCGGTGGTGGTGTTCATCGGCCTGATCCTGCTGGTGGGCCTGGTCACCAAGAACGCCATCATCCTGATCGACAAGGTCAACCAGCTGCGCGAGGCCGGCGTGGCCAAGCGCGAGGCATTGGTGGAGGGCGCGCGTTCGCGCCTGCGGCCCATCATCATGACCACGCTTTGCACGCTGTTCGGCTTCCTGCCGCTGGCCACCGCGCCGCTGTTCGGCAGCCCGGGTGCGGAAGTGCGCTCGCCGATGGCCATCACCGTGATCGGCGGCCTGCTGGTCTCCACGCTGCTGACCCTGCTGGTGATACCGGTGGTGTACGACCTGCTGGACCGTCGTGCCGACGACTACTACCTGGAACGCGGTCGCCGTGCCCGCAAGGCGGCGGCGATGCCGGCCGAAGGGGAGGGCGAACCCGCATGAGCGTCGCGGAGTTCAGCATCAAGCGGCCGGTGACGGCGGTGATGTTCTTCATCTCGCTGTTCGTCATCGGCCTGATCGCGGCGATCCGTCTGCCGCTGGAGGCGTTTCCCGAGGTCTCGCCGCCCTTCATCTTCGTGTCCTTGCCGTACACCGGCTCCACCCCCGAGGAGGTCGAGCGCACGGTGCTGCGCCCGGCCGAGGAAGCGCTCTCGACGATGGCCGGCATCAAGCGGATGGAGTCCAACGCCAAGGCCGAAGGCGCGCAGATCTTCATCCAGTTCTCCAACTGGGACCGCGATGTCGCCATCGCGGCCTCGGAGGCGCGCGAGCGGCTGGATGCCATCCGCGACGACCTGCCGGAGGACCTGCAGCGCTACTTCGTCTTCAAGTTCTCCACCACCGACCAGCCGGTGCTGCGGGTGCGCCTGGCCAGCAAGACCGACCTGACCGGCGGGTACGACATGATCGAGCGCGAGTTCAAGCGCCGCATCGAGCGCATCCCCGGCGTGGCGCGCGTGGACGTATCGGGCGCGCCGCCGAACGAGGTGGAGATCGCGATCAACCAGGACCGCCTGACCGCGCACAACCTGAGCCTCAACGACCTGACCCAGCGCCTGCAGGCGGTGAACTTCTCCATCTCCGCCGGCGTGATCAGCGACGGCCCGCAGCGCCTGCGCGTGCAGCCGGTGGGCGAGCTGACCGACCTGCAGGAGCTGCGCGACCTGGTGGTCGGCACCGGCAACGTGCGCCTGGGCGACATCGCCGACGTACGCCTGAAGCCGGCCCGCATGGATTACGGGCGACGCCTGGACGGCCAGCCGGCCGTGGGCCTGGACATCTTCAAGGAACGCAACGCCAACCTGGTGGACGTGTCGAGCAAGGCGCTGGCGGAAGTGGAAGCGATCCGCGCGCAGCCGCAGCTCAGCGACGTGCAGGTCAAGGTGATCGAGAACCAGGGCGAGAACGTCACCTCCTCGCTGCTGGAACTGGCCGAAGCCGGCCTGATCGGCCTGGTGCTGTCGATCGTCGTGCTGTGGTTCTTCCTGCGCCACTGGCCGTCGGTGTCGATGGTGACGCTGGCCATCCCGATCTGCTTCGTGATGACGCTGGGTTTCATGTACTTCGCCGGGGTGACGCTGAACATCCTGTCGATGATGGGCCTGCTGCTGGCCATCGGCATGCTGGTGGACAACGCCGTGGTGGTGGTGGAAAGCATCTACCAGGAGCGCGAGAAGTATCCGGACAACCCGGTGTGGGCCTCCATCGTCGGCACCCGCCACGTCGCCATCGCACTGTCGGCCGGCACGCTGTGCCACTGCATCGTGTTCGTGCCCAACCTGTTCGGCGAGCGCAACTTCCTCAGCATCTACCTGGGCCAGATCGCCATCACCATCTCCGTGTCGCTGCTGGCCTCGTGGCTGGTCGCGGTGAGTCTGATCCCGATGATCTCGGCGCGGCTGAAGACGCCCCCGCTGGTGCGCACCGAGACCGGCATCATCCCGCGCATGCAGAAGCGCTACGCCGGCCTGCTGCGCTGGACGCTGGAGCACCGCGGCTGGAGCGTGCTGGGCATCCTGCTGATCGTGGTGGTCAGCTTCGTGCCCATCAAGTTCACCAAGTTCGACATGTTCGGCGGCGACAGCGGCGGCGAAGCCGAGCTGTACTACCAGTGGAAGGGCGCCTACACCAAGGAACAGATGTCGGCCGAGATCCTCAAGGTCGAGCAGTTCCTGCAGGCCAACCGCGAGAAGTACCGGGTCACGCAGGTCTATTCGTACTTCAGCGAACAGGGCTGGGGCGGTACCCAGGTCAAGTTCGATACCGACAAGGCCAGCGAGACCAAGCCGATCATCGAGCAGTTGCGGAAGGACCTGCCGAAGTCGGCGCGCGCCAACATCGGCATCAACGGCGAGGGCGGCGGCCAGGGCGGCGGCGGCCAGCCGGGGCAGGGCGTGTCCTTCCAGCTGATCGGCGATTCCACCCAGACCCTGTCCGAGATCGCCGACGACCTGATTCCGATCCTGGCCAAGCGGAAGGAGCTGCGGGACGTGCGCGTGGACGTGGGCGACCAGAACAGCGAGCTCAACGTGCGCGTGGACCGCGAACGTGCGGCGGCGTTCGGTTTCAGTGCACAGGAGGTCGCGCGCTTCGTCAGCCTGGCCTTGCGCGGCGCTCCGCTGCGGGAGTTCCGCCGCGGCGAGACGGAAGTGCCGGTCTGGGTCCGCTTCGCGGGTGCGGAGGACTACGGCACCGACGACCTGTCCGGCTTCATGGTGCGCGCGCCGGATGGCCGCACGGTGCCGTTGCTGGCCCTGGTGGACGTGGGCGTGCAGCCGTCGGCCACCCAGATCCAGCGCACCAACCGGCAGACCACGCTGTCCGTGCAGGCCAACCTGGCCGAGAAGGCCACGGTGCCGGAGGCGCGCAAGGCGCTGGAGGAGACGCTGAAGGGCGTGTCGTTCCCGGCCGGCTACAGCTACTCCTTCGACGGCGGCGCATTCGAGGAAGAGGATGAAGCCAGTGCGCAGATGATGTTCAACCTGCTGATCGCGCTGGTGATGATCTACATCGTGATGGCGGCGGTGTTCGAGTCGCTGCTGTTCCCGGCGGCGATCATGAGCGGCGTGCTGTTCTCGGTGTTCGGCGTGTTCTGGCTGTTCGCGCTGACCGGTACCACCTTCGGCATCATGTCCTTCATCGGCATCCTGGTGCTGATGGGCGTGGTGGTGAACAACGGCATCGTGATGGTGGAGCACATCAACAACCTGCGACGGCGCGGCCTGTCGCGCACCGATGCGCTGGTGGAGGGCAGCCGCGAGCGCCTGCGCCCCATCCTGATGACGATGGGCACGGCGATCCTGGCGATGATCCCCATCGCGATGGCCAATACGCAGATGGCGGGCGACGGCCCGGCCTACGCGCCGATGGCGCGGGCCATCGCCGGTGGCCTGGCGTTCTCCACGGTGGTCAGCCTGCTGTTCCTGCCGACCATCTACGCCATCCTGGACGATCTGCGCAGCGGCACCGCCCGGGCGATCGCGCGGGCCCGCATGCGGCGCGGGGACATCCCGTCGAAGGCCAGCGTGACCGCGCTGCACGTCGACTGAGGGAGCTGACGAAAAGAGCCGGGCAATGCCCGGCTCTTTTCTGTTCTCCGGGAGCCTGGCTCAGCCGACCAGCTTGCCCAGCATCCTCAACCCGCCTGTCCACACGCCGATGGCGGTGCCCAGGCTGGTGAGGAAGAAATTGAGCAGGATCCGCGCCACCCGGTTCTTCCACCAGCCCTTCAACGTCTGCACGTCGTCGCGCAGGGCCATGAAGTCCGCGTAGGTGGGTTTGCGCAGCGTCGCCTCGACGAAGGCGCTGACCGTGCCCGAGGCCAGTGCGGGATGCAGCGGCGTGAGCGGCGAGGAAATGAAGGCCGCGAGGATGCTGAGCGGATGCCCGCCGGCGATCGCGCAGCCGATGGCGCCCAGCACGCCGGTCGCCAGTACCCACTGCAGCAGCAGGTCCGAACCGACGTCCACGCCGCCCTGCCAGAAGCCCCAGGCGAAGCCGCCTATCAGGAACGCGCCGATCACCAGCTCCATCCACGGCACGCGCGACTTGGGCTTCACGACTTCCAGCGAGCGCCGCAGTTCGCCCGGATCCCCGGCATCGTCCCGGAGGTGGCGGGCCAGGCCAGGCAGGTGGCCGGCACCCACGACCGCCAGGACGCGGTAGGGGGACGCGGCGCCGGCCGGCACGCCGGCCGCGACCTGGCGCAGCGCCGAGGCCATGTACTGGTCGCGCTCGGCGATGATGGCCTGGTACAGCTGCGGGCTTTCGGCGGCGAACTCGCCGAAGCTGGATTCCAGCATGTCGCCCTGCTTGAGCTTTTCGATCTCGTCGTCGCCGACCTCCTCATCGCCGAACATGCTGGCCAGGATGCCGGCGCCGACCTTGGTGCGCTGCCACCAGCCCAGCGACTGCAGGGCGCGCTTGAAGGTCAGGCCGACCTCGCGGTCGATCAGGTGCACGGGCAGGCCGCGCGCCTGGGCATCCAGCGCGCCGGCCTTGAGTTCCTCGCCGGGCTCGACGCCCAGTTGTTCGGCCAGCCGTCGCTGGTAGGCGGCCAGCGCCAGGTTGGCGGCGAACAGGTGCGTCTTGCCTTCGCGGATCACTTTCACCAGGTCCAGCCGCGCCAGCGTGTCCGGATCGGTCAGCGACTGCAGGCGGCCGGGGTCCAGCTCGACCGCGACGCTGTCGTAGTCGCCGCTGGCCACGGTCGCACGCACGGCATCCACGCTGGCGCGGGAGACGTGCGCGGTGCCCAGCAGCGTGTAGCGCACGCCGTCGCGCTCGACGATCTCGTGGGGTTGTCCGTGCAGCGGATCGGCGGGCACGGTATTGGATTCGGTCATCGTGTCATTCGTCTTGCGGGGGCGCGGTGGTGCCGGCGCCGAGGGTGCGCTGCATCTGCACGGTGTCCAGCCAGCGGTCGTGCTTCCAGGCGATGCCGCGGAAGACGCCCACCAGCGTGAAGCCGAATTTCTCGTGCAGGCGGATGGAGGCGGTATTGGTGGGTTCGCCGATCACCGCGATCATCTGGCGATAGCCGCGTGCCTGGCAGGCGTCGATCAGCGCCTGCATCAGCGCCGCGCCGATGCCCTGGCCCTGCCGGCCGGGCAGCACGTAGACCGAGTTCTCCACCGTCTTGCGATAGCCTGCGCGCGCCCGGTAACTGCTGGCGTAGGCGTAGCCGGCGAAGTCTCCGTCGAGCTCGGCCACCAGGTACGGATAGCCGGCGTGGAGCACGCCCTGCATGCGGCGCGCCATTTCGGCCTGGTCCGGCACGTCGTACTCGTAGGTATTGACGTGATGGCGGACTTCGTCGGCGTAGAGGGCGGCGATGGCCGGCACGTCGGCCGGCGTGGCATCACGGACGATCAACGGCACGCTTGGGCCTCAGTCGATGTAGCGCTTGAGCAGGTCGCCGTACGCGTCGATGCGGCGATCGCGCAGGAACGGCCAGATCCGGCGCACATGCTCGCTGCGCTGCAGGTCGACATCGGCCATCAGGAGGGTTTCTTCGCCACCGGCTTCGGCGATGAACTCGCCCTGCGGACCCAGCACGTGGCTGTTGCCCCAGAACTGGATGCCCGATGCGCCCAGCGGCGAAGGCTCATGGCCGACCCGGTTGCAGCTCAGTACCGGCAGGCCGTTGGCGACGGCATGGCCGCGGTGGCTCAATACCCACGCATCGCGCTGTCGGTTCTTTTCGGCCTGCTCGTCATCCGGGTCCCAGCCGATCGCCGTGGGATACAGCAGCAGGTCCGCACCGGCCAGCGCCATCAGGCGCGCGGCTTCGGGGTACCACTGGTCCCAGCACACCAGCACGCCCAGACGGCCGACCGAGGTGTCGATGGGGGTAAAGCCCATGTCGCCCGGCGTGAAATAGAACTTCTCGTAGAAGCCCGGGTCGTCCGGGATGTGCATCTTGCGGTACTTGCCCGCGATGCTGCCGTCCTTTTCGTAGACCACGGCGGTGTTGTGGTACAGGCCGGCGGCGCGGCGCTCGAACAGCGACGACACCAGCACCACGCCATGCTGCTTCGCCAGCCTGCCCAGGCGCTGGGTGCTGGGGCCGGGGATGGGTTCGGCCAGGTCGAATTCCTGCACCGATTCGTGCTGGCAGAAGTAGGCGCCGTTGTGCAGTTCCTGCAACAGCACCAGCCGGGCCCCCTGCTTGGCGGCCTCGGCCACGCGCGCCTCGATCACGGACAGGTTGGCGTCGGCGTCGCCGTGGTTCTTCTCCTGGATCAGGGCGACAGGCAGGGTGGTGCGGTTCATCGTGGGCGCATTCGGGCAGGGGCGGCGAGGGGGCGAATGGTACCGCGTCCGTCCCGGGCGCAGGCGCACGCGGCGTGAACGCGCCGTGCCACCTTCCTCACGAAGCCGCCGCCTCGTCCCGGCGGCGCTGCTGGCGTCCCAGCGCCACGCCGGTGGCCGCCCACGCCAGGGCCACGCCGGTGCCGATCAGCATGGCCATGGCGGGGTGTTCGGCCAGCACGTCCAGCGCGCGCTTGACCCAGCCGCTGAGCGCATCGCCGCCGCGGTACACCACCGTGTCGATGAAGTTCTTCGCCTTGTACTTCTGGTCCGGCGCGACCACCGTGTAGAGCATCTCGCGGCCGGGACGGACGAAGGCGTACTCGCCGGCCCGGCGCGCGACCATCACCACCACGAACACGCCGAACACCGGCGCCAGCGCCAGCCACAGGAAACCCGCCGCCATCACCAGCGGCACCGCGACCAGCAGCACGCCCACGCCCAGCCGCTGGGCGATACGGCCGGTGATGAACAGCTGGCTGAGGATGGCCAGCGCCTGCACCACCGTGTCGATGGTGCCGAACACGCGGGTCTGCTGCGCCTTGTCCGGGAACAGCTGCTCCACCAGCCTGGCCTGCTCGAAGTAGAGGAAGGTCGTGACCGTGGCCAGCAGCAGGACGAACAGCGCGATTCCCGCCAGATACGGCGACTTGAATACCTCGGTGGCGCCCGCGAACGGATTCCCGCCCAGCGCAGCGCGCCGCTGCTCGGCCGTGCCGACGCCCTGGGGCGACGGATGCCGGTCGCGCCACTGGTGGAGCCATACGGCGGTGACGCCGCTGGCGCCCATCAGCAACGAGGACAACAGCATCAGGCCGCCGTGCCCAAGCTGGCCGACCAGCAGCGTGGTCAGCAGCGGGCCCGCCAGCCCGCCAAGACTGGCGCCGCTGGCGATCAGCGCGAACAGGCGCTTGGCCTCGCTGCTGGCCAGGACGTCGGCCAGTACGCTCCACGCCAGGGATATCAGCAGCAGGTTGATCACCGACACCCAGATGTAGAAGCCGCGCGCCAGCCAGACATCGTCCGGCTTCGCCAGCAGGGCAAGGCCGAACGCCAGCAGGGTGGCGACGACCGCGCCGAACACCCAGGGCAGGATCCGCCGGCGCGGCACCTTCGATGCGATCCAGCCGAACACCGGCAGCACGATCAGCGTGGCCACGAAGGTGCCGGTGAACAGCCATTGCAGGTTGTCCACGCCCCCGGTGACGCCCATCGTTTCCCGTATCGGCCGCAGCATGAAGTAGCCGGCGAACAGCAGGAAGAACATCAGCAGCCCTGCGCCCACCGCAGGTGCCTCGTGGGGCGCGACGTTGAACAGGCGGGGCAGCAGGCGTGTCAGCGCCCCGCGGGGGGCGGGTCCGGGGATGTAGGGCATGGAAGGCTCAGGCGAGGGTGGCGATCAGCGCATCGCGCTGGGCGGAGGTCAGGTTCGGCCCGACGCCCGCCTTGAGGTTGTCGGTCTGCCGGTCGGGTTTGCCGGTTGCCGGGATCACCGCGGTCACCGCCGGGTGGCTGAGCGCAAACTTCAGGAACGCCTGCGCCCACGACGTCACGCCGGCTTCGGCGAGTGCCGGCGGCAGGGGCTTGTCCTTGACCTGCGCGAACAGCCTGCCGTCCTCGAAGGCGCGGTTGATCAGCACGGCCACGCCCAGTTCCCGTGCCAGCGGCAGCACGCGCTTCTCGGCCCCCCGGCTGGCGACCGAATAGTTGATCTGCAGGAAGTCCGGCTTCTCCGCCTGGACGACGTCGGCGAGTTGTTCCTGCGCGCGCTCGAGGTAATGCGTCACGCCGACATACTTCACCTTGCCCTGCGCCTTCAGTTCGCGCGCGACCGCCATCTGGGTCTTCAGGTCGCCCAGATTGTGGACCTGCAGCAGCGCCACCTTGTCGGTCCCGAGCCGGCGCAGGGTGTCGGAAAACTGGGTCAATCCTTCTTCGCGGCCGGTCACGCCCGACAGCTTGGTCGCAAGCCAGGCCTTGCCGGTGAGATGTTGCTCAGCGAGCAGGGCGCCCATGACGTCCTCGGCCACGCTGTAGGTGGGGGCGGTATCGATCACGGTGGCGCCGGCGGCGAAGAAGCGCTTCAGCACTTCGCGCAGCGGATCCCGTTCGGCGGCGCTCTGGCCCACTTCGAAGCTGCCCGAGGTGCCCATGCCGATCACCGGGATCTTCTCTCCGGTCGAGGGGATGGCACGCATGTTCAGCGGAACGCTGGCGCCCGGCGTGCCAGCGGTGGCGGGTTGTGCCTGGGCGGCATCGCGGCAGGCCGCCAGGCCAATGCCGGCGGTGGCGATGACAGCGCTGCCGAGGAACCTGCGTCGTGTGTACACGGCCGTCTCCTTCTGGGGAAACGGCCGTTATCGGCGATCAGGCGATGCAGGGTGTGAACGAAACGTTCAATCCGCGCCCAACGGAAGTCATGGTGGGCCGGGGCGTTGGACCAGGAACCGGGAGCGGCGAACCCGTGGCGATGCGCCGAGCCTGGCGCTCACCCGTTCCTCTTCGCCCGTTGCTGGCCTTCAGCCCAGCAGGCCGGCCGGCAGCTGCATGGTGATGCAGTGCAGGCTGCCGTTCTGCCAGATCAGGGCGCGGCAGGGCACCTGCACGATCTCGCGGTCCGGGTATGCCTGCGCGAGCACGGCAGCGGCCTGATCGTCGGCGGGATCGCCGTAGGCCGGCATCAGCACGGCGCCGTTGATGATCAGGTAGTTCGCGTACGAGGCGGCCAGGCGGCGCCCCTCGTCGATCACCGGCTGCGCCCAGGGCAGCGGGAATGCGCGGTACGGGCGGCCATCGGCCGTGCGCAGTGCGGCGATGTCGGCGGCCATGGCCTGCAGTTCGGCGTAGTGCGCATCCGCGGCGTCGTCGCACGCCTGGTAGACGATGGCATCGCCGGGGGCGAAGCGGGCGAGGGTGTCGATGTGGGCGTCGGTGTCGTCGCCTTCCAGGTAGCCGTGGTCCAGCCACAACACCCGCTGTTGCTTCAACCAGCCGGCCAGTCTTGCCGTCAGTTCCTCGCGGCTCGCGTCGGGATGACGCTCGTGCAGGCATTGCCAGGTGGTCAGCAGGGTGCCGGCGCCGTCGGTTTCGATGGCGCCACCTTCCAGCGCAAAATCAATGCTTTGCACGAAATAGTTGTGAAACAGCTGCATGCCGGACAACTCGCCGACCAGGCGGTCGTCGCGGCTGGCCTCGTACTTGCCGCCCCAGCCGGTGAAGCGGAAGTCCAGCAGCTTGAAGCGCTGTCCGTCGCGCAGCGTGACGGGGCCGGAGTCGCGCAGCCAGGTGTCGTCGTACTCCGCCGGCACGAAGCGCACCTGGTCCATGTCCACCCGCGCGGATCGCAGTCGGGCTTCGGCATAGGTCTGCAGGTCATCGTCGGCCACGCAGATCACGACCGGCTGGAAACGGGTGATGGCGGCGACCAGGGCGACGTAGGTCTCTTCCACGTCGGCCAGGCGCTCGGCCCAGTCGGTATCGGCGTGCGGCCACGCGATCAGGACCGCGGATTGGGGTTCCCACTCCGCGGGGAAACGAAAGGCATCGGTCATGGCATCAAGGGCGCGGCCGCGCCGCGCGGTGTCAGCGGATGGGGGGCTTGGGGCCGATTTCCTCGGCGCTGGCCTTGTTCATCACCACGTCGATGACGCGGCTCTTTTCGAAGTATACGGTGAAACCCGGGTATACCCAGCGCTGGATCACCGGCCACTGGCGCTTCTGGCCGCCGCGCGGTTCCAGCTTCTGCTGCGGGGCGCCGAAGCGGGCCTCCACGTCGGCCGCGGTCTGGCCGCGCACGGGGGCCGCGGCAGGCGTTTCCTGCGCGCGCTCGATCAGCAGGGTATCGGCCAGTGCGGGGCCGGACAGGCCCAGCAGGGCGATCAAAGGCAGGGCAAGGACGCAACGGCTCATGTGGAGTTCCCCTAGGTGACCCGCCTTTTATAGCAAAAGGCCGGATACAAAAAACCGCCGCGCCGCAAGGAATGGCGATGGCCGGAGGCTGGCGCGCCGCCGCGCCGCCGCCTTCCCGGGCGAAGAGCGCGCAAAAAACAGAAAAGCCGCCTTGCGGCGGCTTTCTGCGCATCGCCGGCCAGGGCCGGCAATACCGTTCTCAGCGCTGGCGCGCCTTGAAACGGGGGTTGGACTTGCAGATCACGAAGACCTTGCCGCGGCGGCGGACCACCTTGCAGTCGCGGTGACGGGCCTTCGCCGACTTCAGGGAGGACAGGACCTTCATGAGTTGAAACCTCGGCGTGAATGTATGGAGTGAAGCGAAGCCCGCTATTCTAGCGGGGTTTCCATAGCCGGATCAAGCGGTTGCATGCCATGCAAGGCAATCCGGCGACCGGCACGGGCCGGTGCCGGCCCGTCGGGCGGCATAATGGCGCATCCGATCACCGTGGAAACGCGCATGTCCGACCTTGCTCCCGTCCTGACCATCGATGGCCCGTCCGGCGCAGGCAAGGGTACCGTCAGTCGGATCGTCGCCTCACGGCTGGGCTGGCACTACCTGGATTCGGGGGCCCTGTACCGGGCGGTGGGGGTGGCGGCCAGCTGGGCCGATCTGGACGTGTCGGACCCGGCCGCCCTGGTCCGCTGCGCCTTCGACACGCGGGTCGGCTTTCGCGAGACCGAGGCCGGTTTGCGCGTGATCGTCGACGATCTTGATGCCACCGACGAGCTTCGTCTGGAAACGACCGGGGCCTTGGCCTCGGCCATCGCGGCCATCCCGGAGGTGCGTGCCGCCCTGAAGGAGCGGCAGCGGGCGTTCCGCCAGGCGCCGGGGCTGGTGGCAGACGGGCGGGACATGGGGACGGTCATCTTCCCGGATGCGCCCTACAAGGTGTTTCTGACCGCCAGTGCCGAGGAACGTGCCGAAAGGCGGTATAAGCAGTTGAAAGACAAAGGGGTTTCCGTCACAATCGACGGTCTGCTGCGCGAGATTCTCGCCCGCGATGCCCGTGACGCCCAGCGCACGGTGGCGCCCCTGCGGCCGGCCGACGACGCCGTCCTCATCGACACCACCGGCCTCGGCATCGAGGCGGTCGTCGAACGCGTGCTGGCCCTGGTGCCGGTGCGCGCGGGCTAGTTCCCGCGCAGCGGATGGCTCCGTGCGGAATCCTCCGCGCGGTTTTTCCAACCACAACACTCACGGCCACACGCAATCCCGCGCAGGCCGACAACGGGTGGACCGTGGCGCCCTCGCGCGCGCCGGTCTGTGTCATCAACCGAGTATTTTTCAATGACCGAATCATTTGCCGAACTGTTTGAACAGAGCCAGACCCAACTGGCCAAGCTGAAGCCGGGCGCGATCGTCACCGGCGTCGTCGTGGAAGTCCGCAACGACGTGGTGGTGATCAATGCCGGCCTGAAGTCCGAAGGCATCGTGCCGATCGAACAGTTCCGGAACGACGCCGGCGAAATCGACGTGGGCGTGGGCGACGAAGTGAAGGTGGCCCTCGACTCGATCGAGAACGGCTTCGGCGAAACCGTCCTCTCGCGCGAGAAGGCCAAGCGCGCCATGGTGTGGGACGAGCTGGAGCAGGCGCTGGAGAAGAACGAAACCATCACCGGCCGCATCAGCGGCAAGGTCAAGGGTGGTTTCACCGTCGACATCAAGGACGTCCGCGCGTTCCTGCCGGGCTCGCTGGTCGACGTGCGCCCGGTGCGCGACCCGGGCTACCTGGAAGGCAAGGAGCTGGAGTTCAAGCTCATCAAGCTGGACCGCAAGCGCAACAATGTGGTCGTCTCCCGCCGCGCGGTGGTCGAGAGCGAGCATTCGGAAGAGCGCGAGCAGTTGATGGACAAGCTGCAGGAAGGCGTGGTGCTGAAGGGCGTGGTCAAGAACCTCACCGACTACGGCGCGTTCGTCGACCTGGGCGGCATCGACGGCCTGCTGCACATCACCGACATGGCGTGGAAGCGCGTGCGTCACCCGTCCGAAGTCGTGGAAGTCGGCCAGGAGCTGGATGTCCGCGTGCTGAAGTACGACCGTGAGCGCAACCGCGTCTCGCTGGGCCTGAAGCAGCTGGGCGAGGATCCGTGGGACAACATCGCCCGCCGCTACCCGGCCAACAGCCGCGTGTTCGGCAAGGTCTCCAACGTCACCGATTACGGCGCGTTCGTCGAGATCGAGCCGGGCGTCGAAGGCCTGGTGCACGTGTCCGAGATGGACTGGACCAACAAGAACGTCAACCCGTCCAAGGTCGTGCAGGTCGGTGACGAGGTCGAAGTGATGGTGCTGGACGTGGACGAAGAGCGTCGCCGCATCTCGCTGGGCATGAAGCAGGTCGCCGCCAACCCGTGGGAGACCTTCGCGGCCACCCACAAGAAGAACGACAAGGTGTCCGGCCAGATCAAGTCGATCACCGACTTCGGCATCTTCATCGGCCTGGACGGCGGCATCGACGGCCTGATCCACCTGTCCGACATCAGCTGGAACACCACCGGCGAAGACATCGTGCGCAACTTCAAGAAGGGCGACACGCTGGAAGCCGTGGTGCTGGCCGTGGATCCGGAACGCGAGCGCATCAGCCTGGGCGTGAAGCAGCTGGAGCAGGACCCGTTCGGCCAGTACATGGCCGCGCACCCGAAGGGTTCGAAGGTCGAAGGCACGGTGAAGGAAGTGGACGCCAAGGGCGCCACGGTCGAGCTGGCCGACGGCATCGAGGGCTACGTGATGGCGCGCGACATCAGCCACGACCGCGTGGACGATGCCAGCCAGCATCTGAAGGTCGGCGACAAGGTGGAAGCCAAGTTCATCGGCATGGACCGCAAGGGCCGCACGCTGCAGCTGTCGATCAAGGCCAAGGACGAAGCCGAAACCGCCGAGGCGCTGGCCGAGTACAACAAGTCGGCCGCCGAGGCCGCTGCCGGCACCACCAGCCTGGGCGCGCTGCTGCGTGCGCAGCTGGACGGCGGCAAGTCCGAGTAACCGGCAGGACGCTTGAAGTTCCATCCGCAGTAACGTCCCCGCCGGCCCGGATTGTTCCGGGCCGGCGCGGGGTACATCCGCCCGAACGCCAGACGCGATGACCAAATCCGAACTCATCGAGATCCTCAGCCGCCGCCAGCCGCACCTCAAGGCCGAGGACGTGGACCTGGCCGTCAAGGCATTGCTGGAAATGATGGGCGGCGCGCTTGCCCAGGGCGATCGCATCGAGATTCGCGGATTCGGCAGTTTTTCGCTGCACTACCGTCCGCCGCGCATGGGCCGCAATCCCAAGACCGGCGAATCGGTCGCATTGCCCGCCAAGCACGTTCCCCATTTCAAGCCGGGCAAGGAGCTGCGCGAGCGCGTCAGCGACGTCACGCCCATCGAAGAAGCCGGGGAATAACGCCTGCGGGGCGCGTGTCGTTCCACGCCGACTCCGCTAAGCTAGGCGCCGTCCCGCAAGGAGTCGCCTGATGAACATGTTCCGCCTGGTCGTCGCACTGCTGTTCCTGGCCTACGGACTCATCATCGGCGTGCTCAATACGCAGCCGATCACCCTCAAGCTGCTGTTCACCGAATTCCAGACCTCGTCCGGCGTGGGCATCATGCTGTCCCTGCTGCTGGGCGTGGTGGTCGGTGGGCTGATCGTGCTGGCCACGCTGGTCTGGCCCCTGTACGCCAAACTGCGCAGGGCCACGCGCGCCGCGGCGCCGACCCAAGATGCCGGCGTCTGACCATGGCCTTCCTCACCGAGTGGTTCTGGTTCTTCCTCTTTCTTCCATTGGCTGCGCTCAGCGGCTGGATCATCGGCCGGCGCGGTGGACAGCGCCATGGGGACACCCAGGTCAGCCGGCTGTCGAGTACCTACTTCCGCGGCCTGAACTACCTGCTCAACGAGCAGCCCGACAAGGCGATCGAACTTTTCCTGCACATCGCCGAGCTCGACAAGGAAACTTTCGAGACGCAGGTCGCGCTGGGCCACCTGTTCCGCAGGCGCGGTGAGGTGGACCGCGCCATCCGCCTGCACCAGGGACTGGTGCAGCGGGCGGACCTGAGCGACGCCCAGCGCGTGCAGGCCTTGCTGGCGTTGGGCGAGGACTACATGCGTTCGGGTCTGCTGGACCGCGCCGAAACCGTGTTCTCGGACCTGGCGCGCATCGACCAGCGTGCCCCGCAGGCACTGAAGCATCTCATCGGCATCTACCAGGCCGAGCGCGACTGGGAAAAGGCGATCGACAACGCGCTGCGTTATGAGGAAGTCACCGGCGAGCCCATGGGCAAGCTGGTCGCCCAGTTCGAGTGCGAGCTGGCCGAACGCCAGCGCACCGCCAACAACATCGAAGCTGCGCGCGCGGCGGTGGCGCGCGCTTACCAGGCCGACGCCGGCAGTGTCCGTGCCGGCATCATCGAGGGCCGGATCGAATCCGATGCGGGCAATCCGGAAGCGGCGATCCGCGCATTCGAACGCGCGGCCCGCCACGATCCCGATTACCTGCCCGAGGTGCTGCCCAGCCTGCTGGCGGGGTACGACCAGGTGGGCGACCTGTCGGGCGCGCGCGCCTTCCTGTCCGAAATGTGCGAGCACTACCGGGGCATCGCGCCCGTGCTGGCGCTGACCCGCCTGGTGGAACGCCAGGAGGGTGTCGCCGCCGCCCGGGCCTATCTGGCCCGGCAGCTCAAGGATCGGCCGTCGGTAAGAGGCGAAGCCGCGCTGATCGACCTCACGCTGGCCGAAGGCGCCGATCCCGCGGCAACCCTGCACGATCTGAAGCACATCACCGACCAGTTGCTGGTGCGCAATCCCAGCTACCGGTGCACGCGTTGCGGATTCGGAGCGCGCACGCATCACTGGCAATGCCCGAGTTGCAAGGAGTGGGGCACGATCAAGCCGCTGCTGAACTACGCGGTGGTCTGATGCCTCATGCATTCGTCTGGCTGGGGCTGCTGACCGCGGCCGCCGCTGTGGCGACCTGGCTGGCGCGTCGCTACGCCTTGCGCGGCAATCTGCTGGACCAGCCCGGCGAACGGCGCAGCCACAGCGTCGCCACGCCGCGCGGGGGCGGTATCGCCATCGTGGCGGTGGTGCTGGCGGCCGGTGCGTTCCTGGCCCTGCGTCCCCCTGCAGGCGCGCTGTGGGCGGGATTTCTGCCCGGATTCCTGATCGTGGCCGGTATCGGCTGGTGGGACGACCATCGCCCCCTGTCCCCGTGGCTGCGATTGGGCGTCCATGGCGTCGCGGCCGTCGCCTTGGCGGCTGGCGCGTGGTGCCAGGGCGGCCAGGCAGGGCTGGCCTTGCTGGCGTTCGGCATGGCGATGGTGCTGGTCAATGTGTGGAATTTCATGGACGGCATCAACGGGCTGGCGGCCAGCCAGGCCGCTGTGGCGGCACTGGCCTTCGCCGCCCTGTTGACGGACGGCTGGCATTGGCTGGCCCTGGCCGTGCTGGCGGGGTGCCTGGGCTTTCTTCCGTTCAACTTCCCCAAGGCGCGCATATTCCTGGGAGACGTCGGTAGCGGGGCACTGGGATTCGCGCTGGCCGGTCTGTTCGCGGCTGCGGCTCTGGCCTCGCCGCCTGCGAGGTGGCCGGTGCTGTTGCTTCCCCTCACGGCCTTCCTCGTCGACGCCGGCTTCACCTTGCTGGAGCGCATGCTGAGGGGCGAGTCATGGTGGACCCCTCATGTCAGTCATCTCTACCAGCGGAGTGCACGGCGGTATGGGCACACCGCCGTAACCGTGATTTACATGGCGTTTGGCGGCGTTACATTACTGTTAACATACGCGATGTCCCATGCGTCGCTCGGGGTGGCGCTGGCTACGGCGGCCGTCGCTTACGGTGTGGGTGGGGCGCTGTGGTTTTCATTGCGCCGAGGACGGCGCGGCTAGCAGGCACCTGGAGATGGAGCTGATGGAATCATGGCGGGATCGATTGAGCGGTGTGATGCCACGCGTCCTCGTCGCGGCCCATGATCTGGGCATGGTGTGGATCTGCTGGCAGATCCTGCACCGGTTGCGTTACGCCATGCTGGCCCATTCGCCGGACTTCCCCCTGTGGTCCAACGAAATCGCCATCGTTCTGGTGGCGCAGGGCACGGTGTTCTGGTGGATGGGGCTGTACCGGGGGCTGTGGCGCTTTGCGAGCCTGCCGGATCTGTGGAACATCGTGAAGGCATGTGCGCTGGGCTTCCTGGGCATACTGCTGGGTCTGTTCTTCTACAATCGCTTCGGTTCCACGCCGCGCGTGGTGCTCGGGTTCTATCCGTTCGCGCTCGTCGGGCTGCTTGGCTTGCCTCGCCTGGTCTATCGCGCCTGGAAGGACAGTCAGGCTCAACGTGTCAACGAGACCGCCTCGCGCGTGCTGATTCTGGGCGCCGGGCGTGCCGGCGAAGCGCTGGTGCGCGAGCTGCGCCGCACGGGCGTCTACTACCCGATCGCATTCCTCGATGACGCCACCCGGCTGCATGGTTCGAAGCTGCAGGGCGTGCCCGTTCTCGGCGGGCTGGAGAACGCCGCTGCCGTCGCGCGCGAAACCGCGGCGCGCATGCTCGTCATCGCCATGCCTTCGCTGGACGCGCCGGCCATGCAGCGCGTGGTGGCGATCTGCGAGAGCACCGGATTGCCGTTCCGCATGGTGCCCAAACTGATCAACGTGCTGGAAGGGCAGTCCATGCCCGGCGATCTCAAGGAGGTCGCGATCGAAGACCTGCTGGGTCGCAAATCTGTGACGCCGGACTGGAAGCTCATACGCGGCTGGCTGGGCGGGCGCACCGTCATGGTGACGGGCGCGGGCGGATCGATCGGATCCGAGCTCTGCCGGCAGTGCGCACGGCATGGTGCCCAGCGGATAGCGCTGGTCGAGATCGACGAACTGGCGCTGATCACCATCCAGGGCGACCTGCGGCGCGCCTTCCCCGACCTCGAGGTGCTGCCGGTGCTGGGCAATTGCGGCGATCCCGCCGTCATCGCCCATGCCTTGGCGATCGCCGAGCCCGATGCGGTATTCCATGCCGCCGCCTACAAGCAGGTGCCGTTGCTGGAAAGCCATCTGCGCGAGGCCGTGGGCAACAACGTGCTGGCGACCGAGGCGGTGGCACGCGCCTGCCGCGACGCCGGCGTGGCGACCTTCGTGCTGATCTCGACGGACAAGGCGGTGGATCCGGTCAACGTGCTGGGGGCCACCAAGCGCCTGGCCGAGATGGCGTGCCAGTCGCTCGACGACGCCCGCTCCGGCACCCGCTACGTCACCGTGCGGTTCGGCAACGTCCTGGACTCGGCGGGAAGCGTGGTGCCGCTGTTCCGCGAACAGATCCGCAAGGGCGGACCGGTCACCGTGACCGATCCCGACGTCACCCGGTATTTCATGACCATCCCGGAGGCGTGCCAGCTGATCCTGCAGGCCGCCTCCGGCGCGGCGCACGCCTCCATCTATACGCTGGACATGGGCGATCCGGTGCCGATCCGGCTGCTGGCCGAGCAGATGATCCGCCTGGCCGGCAAGCAACCGGGACGGGACATCGCCATCGTCTACACAGGCCTGCGGCCCGGCGAAAAGCTGCATGAGACGCTTTTCCACGCCGACGAGCGCTATCAGCCGACGTCGCACTCCAAGATCATGAAGGCGATCGCGCGCGAGGTTTCGAGCGAGTTCATCGATCTGGCCCTGCAGCGCCTGCGCGCCGCGCACGCCCGCTACGACACCACCGAGCTGGCCGAGGTGTTGAGGATCGCCGTGCCGGAATTCACGCCGATGTCAAACGATCAGAACGAAGCATCGGCTAACATCGTGGTCTTCCCTGGTCGAGACGCCCGCAGAACCCGATGACTTCCGCCCGCATCCGCAAGGCCGTGTTCCCCGTGGCGGGACTCGGCACCCGCTTCCTGCCCGCAACCAAGACCGTCCCCAAGGAAATGCTGCCGATCATCGACCGGCCGCTGATCCAGTACGCCGTCGACGAAGCGGTCGAGGCAGGCTGCGACACGCTGATCTTCGTCACCAACCGTTACAAGCATGCGGTGGCGGACTACTTCGACAAGGCCTACGAGCTGGAGCAGAAGCTCGAGCGGGCCGGCAAGACCGAGCAGCTGGACCTGGTGCGCAACGTGCTTCCGCCACACGTGCGGGCCGTGTTCGTGACCCAGGCCGAAGCGCTGGGGCTGGGCCATGCCGTCCTTTGCGCCAAACCCATCGTCGGCGATGAGCCGTTCGCCGTGCTGCTGCCCGACGACCTGATCTGGAACCGGGGACCCGGTGCGCTGAAGCAGATGGCGGATGCCGCTGAACGTTCCGGCGCGAGCATGATCGCCGTGCAGGACGTATCGCCGGAACAGACCGGCAGCTACGGCATCGTGGCGACAGAGTCCTTCAACGGGCGCGAAGGCAGGATCGGTGCCATCGTCGAAAAGCCGAAGCCCGAGGATGCGCCCAGCACCCTCGCCGTGGTCGGGCGCTACGTCCTGGACGGACGCATTTTCGAGTTGCTGGAGAACACCACGCCCGGCGCGGGCGGCGAAATCCAGTTGACCGACGGCATCGCCCAACTGCTGCGCGAAAAGCCCGTGCACGCCTACCGCTTCCAGGGCACGCGCTTCGATTGCGGCACCCATATCGGCCTGATCGAAGCCACCATCCGTTACGCGCTGGACCACGAGAAGCTCAGCGATGCGGCGCGCGACACCATGCAGGACGCGCTGAGCGAACTGGGCGTACGGGACCTGCAGTAGACCTTGCGCGGGTACGCTCGCGGGCGGCAACAAGGCCCCATAATCCCGTCCGCGATGTCAGAACCTGCTTCCAGCTACTATCTGGCGACGGCTGCGCCGTCCTTGCCGCACGAACCCCTCCGGGGGCGTCGGGAAGCCGCCGTCTGCGTCATCGGCGGTGGTTTCGCCGGCCTGAACACGGCCCTGGGCCTGGCCGAGCGCGGTACGCGCGAGGTCGTCGTCCTGGAGGCGAGGGCGCCCGGTTTTGGCGCGTCCGGGCGCAACGGGGGATTCGTCTTCGGCGGCTTTTCGCGCGGCGAGGGCGCGCTGCTGCGGGAGGTGGGCGTCGCGCGCGCGAAGGCGTTGTACGGCGGCACGCTGCAGGCGGTCGAGCTGATCCGCGAGCGGATCGCGCGCTACCGGATCGACTGCGAACCGACGGAGCAGGGCGTCATCTGGGCGAACTGGTTCAAGGACGCTGCGGTGCTGCGCGAGCGCCAGGCGCTGCTGGCGGAACACTACGACACCCATTGGGCCTGGTGGTCGCGCGATCGGTTGCGCACCCAGGTCAACTCAACCCGCTACCACGACGGTCTGTTCGAGCCGCAGGGTTTCCATTTCCATCCGCTGAACTACGCGACGGGACTGGCGCGGGTTGTGGCCGACGCGGGCGTGGCGGTGCATGCGGCATCGCCGGCGGTGTCGCTGGAACGCAACGGGGCTTCGTGGCGGGTGCGTACGCCGGAAGGCGAGGTCGAAGCGCCGCAGGTCGTGCTCGCATGCGGCGGCTATCTGGCCGGCCTGCGCGCACGCGTCGACGCGGCGGTACTGCCCATCGCCACCTACGTGATGGTGACCGCGCCCCTGGGCGCGCGCTTGTCCGAGGTGCTGGCGACCGGCGCAGCCGTCTACGACACGCGTTTCGCCTTCGACTATT
Organism: Pseudoxanthomonas sp. F37; assembly: GCF_022965755.1. NCBI lineage: Bacteria > Pseudomonadati > Pseudomonadota > Gammaproteobacteria > Lysobacterales > Lysobacteraceae > Pseudoxanthomonas > Pseudoxanthomonas sp. F37. The sequence continues at coordinate 1,915,086 of NZ_CP095187.1, forward strand.
ACCGGCCGCTACCCGATACGCGCATCCTCTGGGGCGGACGGATCTCCGTGCTCGACCGTTCGCCCGCCGCGGTGCGACGCCTGCTCTACCGGGACATGTTGAAGGTGTTTCCGCAGCTCGAAGGCATCGGCATCGACTACGCGTGGTCGGGCCTGATGAGCTACGCGCGGCACCAGATGCCGCAGATCGGCCAGGTCGAACCCGGATTGTGGCTGGCGCAGGCCTTCGGTGGGCATGGCGTGGCCCCCACGACGTTCGCCGGGGAAGTGCTGGCGGCGGCGATTGCGCAGGGAGACGGCCGGTGGAAGGAATTCGCGGATTACGGCCTGGTGTCCGCGCTGAAGCCGGCGGGGTTCCTGGGGGCCCAGTTGAGTTACTGGTGGGCCGAATCCAGGGACGCCTGGAAGGATTGGCGGGAACGGGCGAGCGGAGGATGAGCGTGGAGAGCGGTGCGATCGGCTGGGCGGATTTCGAAAAGGTGCACCTGTGCGCCGGCACCGTCGTGCGCGTGGAGGCCTTCCCGGAAGCGCGCAAGCCCGCATGGAAGGTATGGGTGGATTTCGGTCCGCATGGCGTCAAGAAGACCAGCGCGCAGATCCACGCGCTCTACGGCGCGGACGATCTGGTGGGCCGGCAGATCGTCGGCGTCATCAACTTTCCGCCCAAGCAGGTCGGTCCGTTCGTATCCGAGTTCCTGCTGACCGGGTTCCATACCGATGCCGGCGTGGTGGTGACCACCGTCGAGCGTCCCGTCCCGGACGGCGCACGCCTGGCCTGAGTTCCGGTCTTCGGAACGAACATGGCGCCTCGCGGCGCCATGTCGTGGACGGTGCGTAGTGTCCTCAGAGCGATTCGAAGATGCCCGCCGCGCCCATGCCGGTGCCGATGCACATGGTCACCATGCCGTACTTCTTCTGCCGGCGACGCATGCCGTGCACGATCGTCGCGGTACGGATGGCGCCGGTGGCGCCCAGCGGATGGCCGAGCGCGATGGCGCCGCCCAGCGGATTGATCTTCGACGGGTCCAGGTCGCTGTCGCGGATCACCGCCAGGGCCTGTGCGGCGAAGGCTTCGTTGAGCTCGATCCAATCCAGCTGATCCTTGGTCAGGCCGGCCTGCTTCAGGGCCTTCGGGATGGCCGCGATCGGGCCGATGCCCATCACTTCCGGCCGCACGCCGGCCACCGAGAAGCTGACGAAGCGCGCCAACGGGGTCAGGCCGTAGTCCTTGATCGCCTGCTCCGAGGCCAGCAGCACGCCGGCCGCGCCGTCGCTCATCTGCGAGGAGGTGCCCGCGGTCACGGTGCCGCCGAACTGCGGGTTGCGGAACACGGTGCGCAGCTTGGCCAGGCCTTCCAGGGAGGTGTCCGCGCGCGGCCCCTCATCCTGCTCCACCAGCAGCTTCTTCAGGCGCACGGTGTTGCCGGCCAGGTCGGGCTGGCGCGAGACGACCTCGTAGGGGCTGATCTCGTCACGGAATTCGCCCGCGGCCTGCGCCGCCAGGGCCTTCTGGTGCGAAGCCACGGCGAAGGCGTCCTGGTCCTCGCGCGAAATCTTCCATTCCTCGGCGACCTTCTCGGCGGTGATGCCCATGCCGTAGGCGATGGCCACGTGGTCGTTGTCGAACACGCTGGGCGCCATGGCGATCTTGTTGCCCATCATCGGCACCATGCTCATGCTCTCGGTGCCGCCGGCGAGCATCAGGTCGGCATGGCCCAGGCGGATCTGGTCCGCCGCCATCGCCACCGCCTGCAGGCCGGACGAGCAGAAGCGGTTGATGGTCTGCGCGGCGATGGTGTTCGGCAGGCCCGCCAGCAGCAGGCCGATGCGCGCCACGTTCATGCCTTGCTCGGCTTCGGGCATCGCGCAGCCGATGATGGCGTCGTCGATGCGGTTGACGTCGATGCCCGGCGCCTGCGCCACGACCGACTTCAGTACGTGCGCCAGCATGTCGTCCGGACGGGTGTTGCGGAACACGCCCTTGGGCGCCTTGCCGACCGGCGTGCGGGTGGCGGCGACGATGTAGGCGTCTTGGATTTGTTTGCTCACTTGGCTTTCTCCGAAAGCCGGGAATGGGGAATGGAGAGTCGGGAATCGTGAAGACGGATTCGCGCGATCTGCGGCATTCCTGTTTCCCGGCAGAAAATTAGGGAGGGAGAGAGGCGTCGGGAGTTGACGGCGTCCATTCCCGATTCCCCACTCCCGATTCTCAGTTCCGCAACGGCTTGCCGGTCTTCAGCATGTGCGCGATGCGGGCCTGGGTTTTTTCCTGCTGCGCCAGTTCGACGAAGTGCTGGCGCTCCAGCTTCAGCAGCCATTCCTCGTCGACCACCGATCCCCGATCCACCTCGCCGCCGCACAACACGGTGGCGATGCGCACTGCGATCTCGTAGTCGTACGGGCTGATGAAGCGGCCTTCCAGCATGTTCACCAGCATCATCTTGAAGGTGGCGATGCCGACATCGCCGGCCACCTGGATGCGGCGTGCGGGCAGGGGGGCGGTAGCCCGTCTCGGCCAGCGCCAGGGCTTCCTGCTTGGCGATGTACAGCAGTTCATTGGCATTGAAGGCCACCTTGTCGCCCGCGCGCATCAGGCCCAGTTCCCGGGCCTCGACCGCGGAGGCGGAGACCTTGGCCATCGCGACCGTTTCGAAGGTCTTCTTCAGCTCGGCGAACACGTCGCCGCCCGGGCCCGCCGCCTGCGAGGCGCGTACCGCGATTTCCTTCAGGCCACCGCCGGCCGGCAGCAGGCCCACGCCCGCTTCGACCAGGCCGATGTAGCTTTCCAGATGCGCGATGGTGCGCGCGCTGTGCATCTGGAACTCGCAGCCACCGCCCAGGGCAAGGCCGCGCACGGCGGCCACGACGGGCACCAGCGCGTACTTGATGCGCTGGCTGGTGGCCTGGAAGTTGGCCACCATCGCCTCGAACTCGGCGATCTTGCCGGCCTGCAGCGCACCCAGCGCGCCCGCCAGATCGGCGCCCGCGGAGAAGGGTTCCTTCGGCTGCCAGATCACCAGGCCCTTGAACCTGCGTTCGGCGATGGCGATGGCTTCCTGCAGGCCGTCCAGCACGGCGTCGGAGACCGTGTGCATCTTGGTCTTGAAGCTGACCACGCCGATCCCGTCGCCGTCGGTCCACAGACGGACGCCGTCGTTCTCGAACACGGTCGCGCCCTGCGCAAATGCCTCACCCAGCAGCGGATCCGGGAAGCGCTGGCGCTGGTACACCGGCAGACTCGAGCGCGGCAGCTTGGCGTTCTTGGCCGGGCTGTAGCTGCCCTCGGCGCCGTGCACGCCCTCGCGGCCGTCGAACACCCAGTTCGGCAGCGGCGCGCTGCTCATGGCCTTGCCGGCCACGATGTCGTCGGCGATCCACTGCGCCACCTGCTTCCAGCCGGCCGCCTGCCAGGTCTCGAACGGGCCCAGCGACCAGCCGTAGCCCCAGCGGATGGCCAGGTCGACGTCGCGCGCGGTCTCGGCGATGTCGGCCAGGTGATAGGCGCTGTAGTGGAAGAGGTCGCGGAACACCGCCCACAGGAACCGGGCCTGCGGATGCTGGCTCTCGCGCAACCTGGCGAATTTCTCGGCCGGGTTCCTGATCTTCAGGATCTCCACCACCTCCGGCGCCGCGGTGCGGTCGGAGGCGCGATAGTCCTGCTTCTCCAGGTCGAGCACCACGATGTCCTTGCCGACCTTGCGGAAGATGCCCGCGCCGGTCTTCTGGCCCAGTGCGCCCTTGGCGATCAGCGCTTCCAGCCACTTCGGCGACTTGAAGTAGGCATGCCACGGATCGTCCGGCAGGGTGTCGGCCATGGTCTTGATGACATGGGCCATGGTGTCCAGGCCGACGACGTCGGAGGTGCGGTAGGTGGCGGACTTCGGGCGGCCGATCAACGGCCCGGTGATGGCATCCACCTCGTCGAAGCCGAGCTTGAATTCCCCCGTGTGGTGGGCCGTGGCCAGGATCGAGAACACGCCGATGCGGTTGCCGATGAAGTTGGGCGTGTCCTTGGCGTACACCACGCCCTTGCCAAGCGTGGTGGTCAGGAAGGTCTCCAGACCCTCAAGCACCGAGGCATCGGTGGACCGGGCGGGAATCAGCTCGGCCAGATGCATGTAGCGCGGCGGGTTGAAGAAGTGCACACCGGAGAAGCGGTGCCGAAGTTCTTCTGGAAGAACTTCGGCCAACTTGTTGATTCCCAAGCCAGAGGTATTGCTGGCCAGCACGGCATGCGGGGCGACGAAGGGGGCGATCTTCCGGTACAGGTCCTGCTTCCAGTCCATCCGTTCGGCGATGGCCTCGATGATCAGGTCGCAGCCCTTCAGGTGCTCCAGCCCTGTCTCGTAATTGGCCGGCGTGATCGCCTCGGCCAGCGACTTGCTGGCCAGCGGGGCAGGGCTGAGTTTGGCCAGGTTGGCGATGGCCTTGTGCACGATGCCATCCGGATGCCCCTCTTTGGCGGGCAGGTCGAACAGCACCGTGTCGACGCCGGCGTTGGTCAGGTGCGCGGCGATCTGCGCGCCCATCACACCGGCGCCCAGCACGGCCGCCTTGCGTACAAGCAATGGATTGGACATGGAATTTCCTTGGATTGCAGGGGTTTCAGACATGGTCGGCGCGCAGGCCGGCCTCGGCGAAGCGGATCAGTTCACGGGCGGCACGCTCACGGTGCGCCGCTTCCGTGACGCCCGGTGGGCGCTTGATCAGGCCGAAATCGGCCATGGCGTAGGTCAGTGCGCCCGAGAAGAAGTCCAGCCGCCAGTACAGCGCCTCCTTGCTCAGGCCCGGCACGCAGCCCGCGATGGCCTTGCCGAACTCGCGCAGCACGTGGCCGTAGTGGTCGGACAGGAACTTGCGCAGCCCGTCGTTCTTCTCGGCGTAGGCGCGGGCGATGACCCGGACGAAGGCGCCGCCCCCCTGGCGGTCCTGGGCCAGGGCCAGGGCAGGCTCGACGAAGGCGGCCAGGATGGGTTCCAACTGCCCGGGACGTTCGACCAGCGCTTTCTCCAGCAGGGACAGGCGGGCGGCGGTCATGTCGTCCATGCGGCGGCGGAACACCTCGTTGACCAGGTTTTCCTTGCTGCCGAAGTGGTAGTTGACGGCGGCGATGTTCACGTCCGCCCGGCTGGTGACCTGGCGCAGCGAGGTGCCGGCGAAGCCGTGCTGGGCGAACAACTCTTCGGCCGCCCCCAGGATGCGCTCCTTGGTGGAGAAATGCGTGGTGTTGCCCATGGTTCCTCCGGGACTGAATCAAACGCTTGTTTGACTCATTCTCCGCCGGCTCGGGGACGCTGTCATGCTGCAAAGCAGCATTCTCCGGAGTCCTGCTGCACTGCGGCGCCGGATGCTTTAGAATCTCGCTACGCTTTCTGGTCTAAGCCCGCGTTTCGTCGCGGGTTTTTCATGTTAACCTCGGGTCTTCAGTGGCCCGCCCAACGGAGAAAATCCCCATGGCGCTGGAGCGCACCCTGTCGATCGTCAAGCCCGATGCCGTCGCCAAGAACGTCATCGGCGAAATCTATGCCCGTTTCGAAAAGAACGGCCTGAAGATCGTCGCCTCGAAGATGAAGCATCTCTCGCGTCGTGAAGCCGAAGGCTTCTATGCCGTGCACCGCGAGCGTCCGTTCTTCAACGCGCTGGTCGAATTCATGATCTCCGGCCCGGTCGCCATCCAGGTGCTGGAAGGCGAGAACGCGGTGCTGAAGCACCGCGAGATCCTCGGCGCCACCAATCCGAAGGACGCCGCGCCCGGCACCATCCGCGCCGACTTCGCCGATTCCATCGACGCCAACGCGGCGCATGGTTCGGATTCGGTCGAGAACGCGAACACCGAGATCGCGTATTTCTTCGCCGCCACCGAAGTGTTCTCGCGCTGAATGATGGCGTGATGAGCAGCCACGACCTGCCGCCGATCGAGTTGAAGCTGGCCACGGACGCTCCGTCCGTGGCCCTCGGTGCGCCCGTGTCTGCGAAGCAGAACCTGATGGACCTGGACCGCGAAGGGCTGGAGCGGTTCTTCGTCGGCACGCTGGGCGAACAGAAGTTCCGCGCGCACCAGGTGATGAAGTGGATCCATCACCGCTACGTCACCGACTTCGACCAGATGACCGATCTGGGCAAGACCCTGCGCGCCAAGCTGCAGGAGCATGCGGAGATCGTCGTGCCGCAGGTGGTGTTCGACAAGCCCTCCGCCGACGGCACCCACAAGTGGCTGCTCGGCATGGGCGTGGATGGCAAGAACGCCGTCGAAACCGTCTACATCCCCGACCGTAGCCGGGGCACGCTGTGCGTGTCCTCGCAGGTCGGGTGCGGGCTGAACTGCACGTTCTGCTCCACCGCGACGCAGGGCTTCAACCGCAACCTGACCACCGCCGAGATCATCGGCCAGGTCTGGGTGACCGCGCGCCACCTGGGCAACGTGCCCGCGCAGAACCGTCGCCTCACCAACGTGGTGATGATGGGCATGGGCGAGCCGCTGCTGAATTTCGACAACGTCGTGCGCGCGATGAACATCATGCGCGACGATCTGGGCTACGGCCTGGCCAGCAAGCGCGTGACGCTGTCGACCTCCGGCCTGGTGCCGATGATCGATCGCCTGTCCACCGAGACCGACGTGTCGCTGGCCGTCTCGCTGCACGCGCCCAACGATGCGCTGCGCGAACAGCTGGTGCCGCTCAACAGGAAGTACCCCATCGCCGAGCTGATGGCCTCGTGCGTGCGCTACCTGCGTGCGAACAAGAAGCGCGATTCGGTGACCTTCGAATACACGCTGATGAAGGGCGTCAACGATCAGCCGGAGCACGCGCGCCAGCTGGCGCAGCTGATGCGCAAGTTCAGCAACGCCGCGCAGCTCAAGGACGCCGGCAAGGTCAATCTGATCCCGTTCAATCCATTCCCCGGCACGCGCTACGAGCGGGCGCCGGAAGAAGACATCCGCGCCTTCCAGAAGCTGCTGCTCGATGCGCAGGTGCTGACGATGGTCCGGCGCACCCGGGGCGACGACATCGATGCCGCCTGCGGGCAGTTGAAGGGGCAGGTGATGGACCGCACCCGCCGCCAGGCCGAGTTCCGCCGGCAGTTGCAGGAACAGGGCATCGACGATGCGGCATAAGGCGCTCTGCCTGTTGCTCATCCCCCTCCTGCTGGCCACCGCCTGCAGCCGTTTGACCTTCGTCCGCCCCAAGATGGAGCGCAAGGACGGCGAGCAGATCGCGCAGGACTATTCCGTCAAGGACAGCCCCGAGGTGAAGCGGCGCCAATCCGTGCAGATGATGGTGTCGCGCTCGGTACAGCGCCTGCAGGCGGGCGATCTGGATACGGCGGAGAAGGAGGCCCGCGCCGCCCTGAAGCTGGCACCGGATTCCGCGGACGCGCTGACCCTGCTGGCCGTCCTCGCCGATCGCCGGGGACAGGCCGAGCAGGCCGGGCAGCACTACCGTCGGGCGGCGGAGCTGGCACCGGATCAGGGCGCGATGCAGAACAACTACGGCACCTGGCTGTGCGCCAACGGCTTTCCGGCCGAGTCGCTGGTCTGGTTCGACCGGGCGATACGGGCACCTGGCTACGGCACGCCGGAAGTGGCGCAGGCCAACGCCGGCAACTGCGCCCTGGCCACGGGCCAGGAGGAGCGGGCCGAGCGCGACCTGCGGCAAGCGTTGTCGCGCGACCCGTCCAATGCCACCGCATTGGGCGCGATGGCCGAACTGGAGTTCCGCCGGCAGCAGTACCTGCCGGCGCGCGCCTTCATCGAGCGGAGGCTGGCATCGGCGCCGGCGTCGCTTGCGGTGTTGAAACTCGCATCACAAATCGAGGAAAGACTCGGCGACAAGGCCGCTGCCAGTCGATATGTTCAGCGCATTCGGGCGGAGTTCCCTGACGCGCGGGACGTCACAAACGGGGGAAATGCAGGGTCATGATGGATTCGGTAGGTGGGGGCATGTCGCCGCCGCAGGGGTGCGGTGAGGCGCTGCGGTCGGCGCGTGAGCAGTCCGGCCTGTCGTTGCAGGACGTCAGCCAGCGGCTGAAGATGCCGGTCAGGGTGCTGCAGGCGCTCGAGGCCGGGCAGTGGGACCAGTCCGGCGGCGCCGTGTTCGTCCGCGGACAACTGCGCAGCTATGGGCGCCTGCTCAAGCTGGACGTGGAGCCGTTCCTTGCGCAATCGGAGGCGGTCGTGGCGCCTCCTGCCGTGCTGGTCAGCCATAGTCATACGCCGCGGCTGCAGTACGTCTTCGAGAGCTTCAAGCGCCGCGCGGTCTACGTGGTGCTGACGCTGGTGATCGCCACGCCGGTATGGATGGCGTTGCGCTCCACGGCCGACCCGAGCCCCGAGGCTGCCACGGCCTCGCTCGATGTGCTGCCCGATGCGTCGGTGCCCGCAAGCGGCGGTGCGCCTGCGGCGCGTCCCTCCGGCCGCACGCCTGCAGCGCCTTACGTGGCATCGATGGCGCCGGTGCCGCGGGCGACGGCGCCCTGGCTGTCGTTGTCGTTCAAGGGCGACAGCTGGGTGGAGGTCGATGGGCCCGACGGCCGCAAGGTCGAGCATGCGCTGTTGCGCGCGGGCGACGAGCGCCGCTATGCGGCCGGCGAAGTCGGCCGCATCAAACTGGGCGATGCGACGGCGGTCGAGGTTCAGCAATCGGGTAGTACGGTGGACCTGGCGCCGTACCAGCGCGCGAACGTTGCGCGCTTTACGGTATCCTCTGAGGGTTCCCTAGCGCCGGTCGGTGACTGACCCGCGCGCGGGTCTGTCCACCTAGACCAAGACCCTGCCGAGACGGGGCAAGAGAGCGCATGGCGATTGACGATCTGCTCGACGAGCACGAACAAAGCGAACGTGTCCGCAGCTGGCTGAGGAACAACGGTGCCGGCCTGCTGGGCGGCGTGGCCCTGGGTCTGGCGGTGATCCTCGGCTGGCAGTGGTTGCAGAAGGACCAGGCCGGCAAGAAGGAACAGGCCTACCAGGAATACCAGGCGGCCGTCGAGGGTCTGGCCAAGGGCGACCTGAAGCAGGCGAAGGCCGCCGTGGATGCGCTGTCGAAGAACGACACGCTGTATGCGGATACCGCCGGCCTGCAGCTGGCCAAGGCGCAGGTGCAGGCGGGCGAGCGCGACGCCGCCATCGCCACGTTGCGTGGCCTGACGCCGGACGAGACGATGCGTCCGCTGGTCAATCTGCGCGTGGCGCGCCTGCTGATCGATGCCGGCAAGCACGACGAAGCCCTGAAACTGCTCGACGCGGCCGACGATGCGTCCAGCCTTGAGGTGCGCGGCGACGCGCTGCTTGCCACGGGCAAGGCGAAAGAGGCCCAGGAGGCCTACACGCGTGCGCTCACCACGCTGGATGCGGTGTCCCCGCAGCGCCGGCTGGTCGAACTGAAACTCATCCATGCCGGTGGCACGCCGCCCAAGACCGGGGGTGCGGCATGACGCGCGCGCATCCTGTGGCATCGCGTGTGCTGATGGCGGCCTTGCTGGTGGGCGCCCTGGGCGGCTGCAGCACGATCAAGGGCTGGTTCGGCGGAAAGAAGGCGGATGAGAAGCCGAGCGAACCCGCCGAACTGGTCGACATCACGCCGACGGTGTCGGTGGCGAAACTGTGGAGCGCCAACGCCGGCGAGGGCGAGGGTCGGCTGGGCCTGCAGCAGGCGCCCGTCATCGATGGCGGCCGCGTCTACGCGGCGGCGGTCGAGGGCGGGGTGCGCGCCTTCGACCTGCAGACGGGCAAGCAGGTCTGGCAGTACAAGTCCGACCTGCGCTTCTCCGGTGGCCCCGGCGCAGGCCAGGGCCTGGTGGTGGTGGGCACGCTGGATGGCCACGTGGTGGCCCTGGATGCGGCCACCGGCACGGAGAAATGGCAGGCCAAGGTACCCAACGAGGTCATCGCCGCGCCGGCGGTGGGCCCCCAGAACGTCTTCGTGCGCAGCAACGATGGCCGCGTCACCGCGTTCAGCAACGACACCGGCGAGCGCCGCTGGTTCTGGACCAACGAACTGCCCAGCCTGACCGTGCGCGGCAATGCGCCGGTGGTGATCGGTCCGGGCGTGCTGTTCGTCGGCAGCGACGACGGGACCCTGACCGCGCTGTCCGCCAACGACGGTCGCGAGGTGTGGACACAGACGGTCGGCAGCCCGGAAGGCCGCAGCGAACTGGAGCGCATGGCCGATGTCGATGGCGCGCCGGTACTGGAAAGCACGACGGTGTACGCCACCAGCTTCAAGAAGGAGACCGTGGCCATCGAAGGCCCGTCCGGGCGTCCCCTGTGGACGCGCGACAACGGCGGCGCGGGCGGCCTGGCGGTGACCAGTGGCGCGGTGCTGGTGTCGGACCCGGCGGGTACCGTGTGGGCGCTGGACAAGTACAGCGGCGGCGCGCTGTGGTCCAACACGACGCTCGCGCGCCGCTCGCTGACCGCGCCTACCGTGCATGGCGACTATGCGGTGGTGGGCGACTACGACGGCTACCTGCACTGGATGAAGACGGACAACGGCGAGGTGGTGGGGCGCGCGCGCATCGGTGGCAAGGCCGTGCGCGGCAAGCCGGTCGTGGCCGACGGCATCCTGGTGGTGCAGGACGTGGAAGGCGGGCTGACCGCATTCGGCTTCAAGTGAGTCCGTGGCGGGAGCGGCCTGCCGCTCCCGCGCCTGCATTCCGGAAGGGCCGCCATGCGGCCCTTTTTCGCGGACGGGGGCGTATTCCGATACCATGGCGGCCCGTTCAGAGACCGGAGCGGCCCTGCCACGTGCGCAGCGGCGCGCATCCGGCGACCTTCCCATCCTTCGGTTGCCCCCTGCATGTTGCCCCTCGTCGCCCTGGTGGGCCGCCCCAACGTCGGCAAGTCCACCCTGTTCAATGCGCTGACCCGCAGTCGTGATGCCCTGGTGCACGACCAGCCCGGCGTCACCCGCGACCGCAACTACGGCGTCTGCCGCCTGGATGCCGATGCCCCCTTCCTGGTGGTCGATACGGGCGGCATCGCCGGCGAGGAGGAGGGTCTGGCAGGGGCCACCGCGCGCCAGGCACGCGCGGCCGCGGAAGAGGCGGACCTGGTGCTGTTCATCGTGGACGGGCGCGAAGGGCCCTCCGCGCTGGACGATGAGATCCTTGCGTGGCTGCGCAAGACGGCACGGCCGACCCTGCTGGTGATCAACAAGATCGACGGCATCAACGAATCCACCGCGCTCGCGGACTTCGCCCGCTACGGGTTCGCGGACGTCACCACCATCTCGGCCTCGCATCGCCAGGGCATCGACGACCTGTTGTCCGACGTGCACGCGCGCCTGCCGGAAGAGGGCGCGAGCGAGGCACTGGACGAGGATCCCGCCCGCATGCGCGTCGCCTTCGTCGGCCGTCCCAACGTGGGCAAGTCCACGCTGGTGAACCGCCTGCTCGGCGAAGAACGCATGATCGCCTCCGAAGTGCCGGGCACCACGCGCGATTCCATCGCGGTGGACATGGAACGCGATGGCCGCCAGTACCGCCTGATCGACACCGCCGGCCTGCGCCGCAAGGGCAAGGTGGAAGAAGCGGTCGAGAAGTTCAGCGTGGTCAAGACGCTGCAGGCCATCGAGCAGTGCCAGGTCGCCGTGCTGCTGCTGGATGCCACCGAAGGCGTCACCGACCAGGATGCGAGCGTGCTGGGTGCCGTGCTGGACGCCGGCCGTGCGCTGGTGGTGGCGATCAACAAGTGGGACGGCCTGACCGCCTACCAGCGCGAGCAGGCCGAAGCCCTGCTCGCGCGCAAGCTCGGATTCGTCGAGTGGGCCGAAGCGGTGCGCATTTCCGCGCTGCATGGCTCCGGGCTGCGCGAACTGTTCAAGGCGATCCATCGCGCGCACGCCTCGGCGACCAGGGAGTTCGGCACCAGCGAAGTCAACAAGGCGCTGGAGATCGCGTACGAAACCAACCCGCCGCCGAGCATCCGCGGCCACGTCTCCAAGCTGCGTTACGTGCATCCGGGCGGCGCCAATCCGCCGACCTTCATCGTGCACGGCACCCGCCTGAAGGTGCTGCCGGAATCGTACAAGCGCTACCTGGAGAACTTCTTCCGCAAGCGCTTCAAGCTGGTCGGCACGCCGGTACGCTTCATCTTCCGCGAAGGCGCCAACCCCTACGAAGGCAAGAAGAACGTGCTGACCGAGAAGCAGATCGCCAAGAAGCGCCGCCTGATCCGGCACGTCAAGCGCAAGTGAGCGCATACCCCACCCGCATCGCCCTCGACCACGCCATCGCGCTGATCCGGGATGCGGCGTGGTCGCGTGGTCTGGGTGCCGAGACCCTCGCATTCAACCGCGCCGGCGGCCGCGTGCTGGCGCAGGCGCTGCATGCCGCCATCGATCTGCCGTCGTTCGACAACAGCCGGATGGACGGCGTCGCGTTCGCACATGCCAGCCTGGCGGCCGAGGGCCCGACACGCCTGCGGCTGGTGGGCCAGCAGTACGCGGGCGTGGCCCAGGGGCTGCGCGTGGGTCCCGGCGAATGCGTCCGCATCACCACGGGCGCGCCCTTGCCCGAGGGCACCGACACGGTCGCCATCCGTGAAGACATCCGCGAGGACGATGGCGGCATCGAAGTGCCGGCAGGCCTGCAGCCCGGCGCGGACGTGCGTCGCATCGGCGAGGACGTGGCGGCCGGCACCGAGGTGATGCGCAAGGGCCAGGTGCTGACCCCCGCGCGGATCGGACTGGTCGCGGCCCTGGGCCTGGCGACGCTGCCGGTAGCGCGGCGTCCTACGGTCGCGGTGTTCACCACCGGCGACGAACTGGTGGAACCGGGCATGCCGCTGCTGCCCGGGCAGGTCTACAACAGCAATCGCGACCTGCTGATGGGCCTGCTGCGCGCCGAGGGCCTGGAGCCCACCGCGTGGCCCACGCTGCCCGACGAACCCGAGCGCATGCAGGCCATGCTGGCCGACGCCGCTTCGGCATTCGATGTGGTCATCACCAGCGGCGGCGTGTCGGCGGGGCAGAAGGACCATCTCCCCGGCCTGCTTGGCGCCCACGGCCGCATCGCATTCTGGAAGGTGCGCATGAAACCGGGCATGCCGGTGCTGTTCGGCCAGTGGGATCGGGCGCTGTTCCTCTGCCTGCCAGGCAACCCGGTGTCGACCCTGGCCACGTTCCTCACGCTCGGGCGCGTGCTGCTGGATGGTCTGCAGGGGCGCGACGACCCGCGACCCGCCTGGCAGGCGCGTCTTGGCGCCGGCTGGCGCAAGGGACATGCGCGGCTCGAGTTCCTGCGTGGCCAGCTGATGCCCGATGGCCACGGTGGCCTGCGCGTGCTGCCCAATGCCGCCGATGCCTCCCACCACTTGCGTGCCGCGGCCGACAGCAATGCGCTGATCGTGCTGCCCGAAGGCGCGCACGACTATGCCGAAGGCGACGTCGTCGACGTCATCCCGTACTGAGGCGACACCGCGTTCCAGGCGGTGTGCCGCCATCGTGCGTCCCGTGCGTGATAATCCCTGCATGACGATCCGAGACATTTCCCCTGACGAGGTCGCCCTGTGGCTGGCCGAAGGTGCGGTCTTCATCGACGTGCGTGAGGATCACGAACGTGCCGGTGGGCAGGCGGCCGGTGCGCGCGGCATCGCCAAGGCGCAGTTGCTGGCCGAACCGGAACGCCATGTTGCCGACCGTGCGACGCCCATCGTGCTGATCTGCCAGATGGGCGGGCGTTCGATGGAGGCGGCGCGTGCGCTCGAAGCGGCCGGTTACACGCGGTTGGCGTCCGTGGCCGGCGGCACGCGGCGCTGGCAGGAGGAAGGGCGGCCGACCGTGCGCCTGGAACTGCCCGCCGACAGCATGGATTTCAACGAGCGTTACTCGCGACATCTGCTGCTTGCGGAAGTCGGCGTGGAAGGGCAACGGCGACTGGAGGGTGCGCGGGTACTGATGATCGGTGCGGGCGGTCTGGGATCGCCGGCGGCGTTCTACCTGGCCGCCGCCGGGGTGGGCCATCTGCGCATCGCCGATGACGACGTGGTGGATCGCAGCAACCTGCAGCGGCAGATCCTGCACACCGAAGCGCGCATCGGCCAACCCAAGGTGGCCTCGGCACAGGCCACGCTCGGGGCCCTCAATCCGCGGACGCGGGTGGAGGCAGTGCAGGCGCGCGTGACCTCCGACAACATCGAGTCCCTGCTGGAGGGCGTGGACGTGGTGCTGGACGGGGCGGACAACTTCCCGGTCCGCTACCTGCTCAACGATGCCTGCGTGAAGCTGGGCATCCCGTTGGTGTATGGCGCGGTACAGCGGTTCGAAGGGCAGGTGAGCGTCTTCGATGCGGGTCGTCACCGCGGTGGACTGCCCTGCTATCGCTGCCTGTTCCCGGAGCCGCCGCCGCCGGAGTTCGCGCCGAACTGTGCCGAAGCCGGCGTGCTGGGCGTGCTGCCGGGCGTGATCGGCCTGCTGCAGGCCACCGAGGTCGTCAAGCTGCTGCTCGGCATCGGTGAATCGTTGGCGGGGCGGCTGCTGCAGTTCGATGCGCTGTCCATGCGCTTCCGCGAGACCCGCCTGCGCCATGATCCGGACTGCCCGGTATGCGCAGTCGGCCGGCCTTTCCCCGGCTACATCGACTACGCCGCGTTCTGTCGCGCCGGATAGCCGGTCCCGCGCGTGCTGCGTGGTTGCCCGCGATCGTCGAAGCCGACATCGCGCCTCGTCAACGCAGCACGGCTGAGACAATCGCGTCCGGCGACATCCGGTAGACTCGCGGCATGAGTGCAGAATCCGGTGCCAGCCAGCTGGTGAGCGTCGTCGCCCTGCTGGGCGCGGCGGTGGTGACGGTGCCGATCTTCCGGCGCCTGGGTCTGGGTTCGGTGCTGGGCTATCTGGCGGCCGGCCTGGCGATCGGTCCGTTCGGACTGGAATGGTTCAACGACCCGCAGTCCATCCTGCACGTTGCCGAGCTGGGCGTGGTGATGTTCCTGTTCGTCATCGGCCTGGAGATGCGGCCCAGCCACCTGTGGAGCCTGCGCAGGCAGATCTTCGGCCTGGGTGCGCTGCAGATCACGGTGTGCACGGTGTTGCTGACCGGCGTGGGCCTGGCCTTCGGCTATCCCCTGGCCGTTTCCTTCATCGGGGGCATGGGTTTCGTGCTGACCTCCACGGCCGTGGTAATGCAGCTGCTGGCCGAGCGCGGCGACGTGGCCCTGCCGCACGGGCAGAAGGTGGTCTCGATCCTGCTGTTCGAAGACCTGTTGATCGTGCCGTTGCTGGTGCTGGTGGCGTTCATGTCGCCGCAGGTGGTGCAGCCCGAGGAAGGCTCGCGCTGGCTGGCGATCGGCGTCGGGGTGGCTTCGCTGGCCGGCCTGGTGGCCGCGGGTATCTGGCTGCTCAACCCCCTGTTCCGGGTGCTGGCGGCGGCGAAGGCGCGGGAAGTCATGACGGCGGCGGCATTGCTGGTCGTGCTGGGTGCCGCGCTGCTGATGCAGCTGGGTGGGTTGTCGATGGCGATGGGCGCGTTCCTGGCGGGCGTGCTGTTGTCGGAATCGACCTTCCGCCACCAGATCGAAGCCGACATCGAACCGTTCCGCGGCATCCTGCTGGGCCTGTTCTTCCTCGGCGTGGGCATGGCGCTGGACCTGGGCGTGGTGGCCAGCAACTGGCCGCTGATCGTCGGCGCCGTGCTGGCGATGATGGTGGTCAAGGCGGCGTGCATCTACGCGGTGGCGCGGGTGACGCGCAGCCCGCATGCCGAAGCGCTGGACCGTGCGGTGCTGATGGCGCAGGGCGGCGAGTTCGCCTTCGTGCTGTTCGCGGCAGCCGCGGCGGCCGGCATCATCGACGCCACCGTCAATGCCAACCTCACCGCCATCGTGGTGCTGTCGATGGCGCTGACGCCGCTGTTCGTGCTGCTGCTGCGCCGCTTCACCCACCCGGATGCACCGTCGATGGAGGGCATCGAGGAGGCCAATGGACTCAGCGGCAGCGTACTGATCATCGGCTTCGGCCGCTTCGGCCAGGTGATGAGCCAGTCGCTGCTGGCCCGCGACGTGGACGTGACCATCATCGACACCGACATCGAGATGATCCGCAGCGCGGAAGAGTTCGGTTTCAAGATCTACTACGGCGACGGCACCCGGCTGGACGTACTGCGGGCCTGCGGTGCGCAGACCGCCCAGTCCATCGCGATCTGCATCGACGACAAGGACGCGGCCAACCGCATCGTCGAACTGGTCAGGCACGAGTTCCCGCAGGCGCAGGTGCTGGTGCGCTCCTTCGACCGCGAGCATTCGCTCGCGCTGATCGGCGCCGGCGTCGACTATCAGATCCGCGAGACGTTCGAGTCCGCGGTGGAGTTCGGCAAGGCGGCATTGATGAGCGTGGGCGCTTCGCGCGAGGATGCGGAGACCATCGCCCTGGAAATCCGCCGACGCGATGCCGAACGGCTGGAACTGGAGATCGCCGGCGGCGACCTGCGTTCCGGCATCCCGGCGCTGTACGGCAACGCGAAACACGCCAAGCCCACGCCCACGCCGTTCACCAAGCCCAAGCGCGAAGCGAAGGCGCTCAACGAGGAAGCCGCCGGGATCATCGGCGAAGAAGAGGAATAGCCGGCGCGCTCAGTCGGCGCCGGTCGCCAGGAAATCGCCGATGGCCGACCAGTAGGCGGGGTCGAGCGACAGGTCGTCATGGCCGGCCGTGGGGAAATCCATCACCTGCGCCGGCCGCCCGAGCGCCTGGAGCAGCCGGTCGGTGTGCACGGGCGGCACCACACGGTCCTGGCCCGCGCGCAGGACCAGCAGCCTCCCCTGATGACGCGGCAGGCGTGCGGCCGAGTCGTACCGGTCATGAAGCAGCAGCCGGACCGGGAAGACCGGGTAATGCGCCTGGGCGACCGCCGCCAGGCTGTCGAACGGGGTCACCAGCACCAGGGCGGACACCTTGCGTTGGGCAGCGACCCAGGTCGCCACGCCACTGCCCAGGCTGCGACCGACCACGGCGATCCGGCCGCCGGGATGCAGTTTGGCGATGTCGTCGTGCAGGGCCAGGGCGTCGGCCAGCAGGTCGGCCTCGGTCGGTTCGCCATCGCTGGCCCCATAACCGCGGTACGCGACCAGATACACCGTGTGCGAGGGCAGGGCGCGCATGAACGACTCCCGGCTTTCCTCGACCGACTCGGCATTGCCGCCGAAGTACAGCACGGCGTCCCGGCGGCCGGGATTGACGACCCAGCCGCGCAGGACCACCTCCTGCCGCGCCAGGGCGAAGTCCGTCTGCGCGGCGTCCACCCGGGTGAATTGCGGGTAGTAGATCAATCGGCGCTGCTGCAGGTACAGCAGCGCGCACAGGGCGACATAGGCGGCGAAGGCGGCGCCGGCCATCCACGCCAGCATCCGCTGAGGCCTAGCCATGCCGCTCCTGTGCCGCCTTGAACGCGGCCAGCTGTTCCGGGCTGGCTTCGCGCTGGTGGCGCGTCTTCCACTCGGCGAAGGGCATGCCGTAGATGCGTTCGCGCGCCTGTTCCTTGTCCATCGGCATGCCGGCTTCGTGGGCGGCCTGGAGGTACCAGTCGGCCAGGCAGTTGCGGCAGAAGCCGGCCAGGATCATCAGGTCGATGTTCTGCACATCGGTGCGCTCCTGGTTGAGATGCTTGAGCAGGCGGCGGAAGGCGGCGGCTTCCAGGGCGTCGGTGTCGGTCATGGGGCTGGCGGGTCGCGTTGGGGTGGGGGAATCGGGGACAATAGGCGCCGACTCTACACCGCGCTTCCCCATGACTGCCCGAATCCTGGACGGCCGCCGCATCGCCGAGAACCTGCTGGACGAACTGAAGGTCCGGGTGGACGCGCGGGTGGCGGCGGGCATGGCGCGGCCCGGGCTGGCGGTGGTGCTGGTGGGCGGCGACCCGGCCTCGGCCGTCTACGTGCGCAACAAGCGCCGGGCCGCGGAGAAGGTCGGCATCGAGGCCTTCGACCACGACCTGCCCGCCGGCACATCCGAGGCGCAGCTGCTGGCCCTGATCGACCAGCTGAATGCCGATCCGAAGATCCACGGCATCCTCATCCAGCTGCCGCTGCCGGGCATTCCCGACGCCAGCCGCCTGATCGAGCGCATCGACCCGCGCAAGGACGTGGACGGGTTCCATCCGGCCAACGTCGGCCACCTGGCCCTGCGCCAGTTCGGCCTGCGTCCCTGCACGCCGCGCGGTATCACCACGCTGCTGGGCTATACCGACCAGCCGGTCCGCGGCCGCAACGCCACCATCGTGGGCGTCAGCAACCATGTGGGCCGCCCGATGGCGCTGGAACTGCTGATCGCCGGGTGCACCGTGACCAGCTGCCACAAGTTCACCCCCCGCGAGGTGCTGCAGGCCCGCGTCGGCGATGCCGACATCCTGGTGGTCGCGGCGGGCAAACCGGGCCTGATTCCCGGCGAATGGGTCAAACCGGGCGCGGTGGTGATCGATGTCGGCATCAACCGGCTGGACGACGGCCGCCTGGTGGGCGACGTCGGTTTCGATGCGGCGGCGGAGCGGGCCAGCTGGATCACCCCGGTCCCGGGCGGCGTAGGTCCGATGACCGTCGCCACGCTGATGCAGAACACCCTGGAAGCGGCCGAAGCGGGCCTTTGAAGCGCGTCCGGGGGCGTGGTGGGAGCGACGCCGGCCGCGATGCGGCTGTCCGGGCGCTTCATCGCGACTGACGCCGCGCCCACGGGGAAAGCAGCGTTCCGCCAGCGGCGGACTCCGGAAGCCCCGTCGATCAGGGTATAATGCCGCGCTTCCCCAACTCTCCCGGGCCCGCCGATGCTGCGCATCCAGGCTGAAGCACTGACGTACGACGACGTTTCCCTCGTCCCCGCCCATTCCACGGTCCTGCCCAAGGATGTCAGCCTGGAGACGCGCCTCACGCGCGACCTGCGGCTGAAGCTGCCGATCGTTTCGGCCGCCATGGATACCGTCACCGAAGCGCGCCTGGCCATCGCCATGGCCCAGTTGGGCGGCATCGGCATCCTGCACAAGAACCTGACCGTCGAACAGCAGGCCGCCGAAGTGGCCAAGGTCAAGAAGTTCGAGGCCGGCGTGATCAAGGAGCCCTTCACCGTCGGGCCCGAAACCACCATCGCCGAAGTGCTCAAGCTCACCCGTGCACGCAACATCTCCGGCGTACCGGTGGTCGACGGCGGCCAGCTGGTCGGCATCGTCACCAGCCGCGACATGCGCTTCGAGAAGAAGCTCGACGACCCGGTGCGCCACATCATGACCAAGAAGGATCGCCTGGTCACGGTGAAGGAAGGCGCCAGCGACGACGAAGTGCTGCAACTGCTGCACAAGCACCGCATCGAGAAGGTGCTGGTGGTGAACGACGCCTTCGACCTGCGCGGCCTGATCACCGTCAAGGACATCCAGAAGAAGACCGACAACCCCAACGCCGCCAAGGACAGCGCCAGCCGCCTGGTCGTGGGCGCGGCCGTCGGCGTGGGCGGCGATACCGACCAGCGCGTCGAAGCGCTGGTAGCCGCCGGTGTGGACGTGATCATCGTCGACACCGCGCACGGCCATTCGCAGGGCGTGCTGGACCGCGTGGCCTGGGTCAAGAAGCGCTTCCCGCAGATCCAGGTGATCGGCGGCAACATCGTCACCGGCGATGCCGCGCTGGCGCTGATGGATGCCGGCGCCGACGCGGTGAAGGTCGGCGTGGGCCCGGGCTCGATCTGCACCACCCGCATGGTGGCTGGCGTGGGCGTGCCGCAGATCACCGCCATCGACATGGTGGCCGAAGCCCTGCAGGACCGCATTCCGTTGATCGCCGACGGCGGCATCCGCTACTCGGGCGACATCGGCAAGGCGATCGCCGCGGGGGCCTCGACGGTGATGATCGGCGGCCTGTTCGCGGGCACCGAGGAAGCGCCGGGCGAAGTCGAACTGTTCCAGGGCCGCAGCTACAAGAGCTACCGCGGCATGGGCAGCCTGGGCGCGATGGAGAAGGGGTCCAAGGACCGTTACTTTCAGGACGCCAGCGACGCCGACAAGCTGGTGCCGGAAGGCATCGAGGGCCGCGTGCCTTACCGCGGTTCTGTCGGCGGCATCATCCACCAGCTCGTCGGCGGCCTGCGCGCCACGATGGGCTACGTGGGCTGCGCGACCATCGAGGAGATGCGCGCCAGGCCCAAGTTCGTGGTGATCACCGGCGCCGGCCAGCGCGAGAGCCACGTGCACGACGTGCAGATCACCAAGGAACCACCGAATTATCGGATGGGATAAAGACAAGGAACGAGTTGAGAGGAACGAGGAACGAGTGTCCGAGTTCCTCTTTCTCTATCCGCCGTTTCGCCCTTGCTCGATCCTCGTTCCTCGTTCCTCCCCACTCGTTTCTGGCTCCATGACCAACATCCACACCGACAAGATCCTCATCCTCGATTTCGGCGCGCAGTACACGCAGCTGATCGCCCGCCGCATCCGCGAGATCGGCGTCTACTGCGAAATCTGGGCCTGGGACCACGATCCCGAGGAGATCGCGAAGTTCGGCGCCAAGGGCATCATCCTGTCCGGCGGCCCGGAATCCACGACCCAGCACGGCGCACCCGCGGCACCGCAGCAGGTGTTCGACAGCGGCCTGCCGATCCTGGGCATCTGCTACGGCATGCAGACCCTGGCCGCGCAGCTGGGCGGGGCGACGGAAGCGGCGGATGCGCGCGAGTTCGGCCACGCCGAAGTGCAGCTGGTCGCACACGATGCGCTGCTCGGCGGCCTGAGCGACCACCAGGGCGAGCCGCGCATCGATGTGTGGATGAGCCATGGCGACCATGTCGCCCAGGCGCCGCCGGGCTGGACGATCACCGCCACCACCGACCGCATTCCGGTCGCGGCGATGGCGCTGGAGGAAAAGCGCTGGTACGGCGTGCAGTTCCATCCCGAAGTGACGCACACCAAGCAGGGCCAGACGCTGCTGCGCCGTTTCGTCGCCGAGATCTGCGGCTGCCAGACGCTGTGGACGGCCGCCAACATCATCGAGGACCAGATCGCCCGCGTGCGTGAGCAGGTGGGTTCGGACGAGGTGATCCTGGGCCTGTCCGGCGGCGTGGATTCGTCGGTGGTCGCCGCGCTGCTGCACAAGGCCATCGGCGACCAGCTGACCTGCGTGTTCGTCGATACCGGCCTGCTGCGCTGGCAGGAGGGCGACCAGGTGATGGCGATGTTCGCCGAGCACATGGGCGTGAAGGTCGTGCGCGTCAACGCCGCCGACCGCTACTTCAAGGCGCTGGCAGGGGTCGCCGACCCGGAAGCCAAGCGCAAGATCATCGGCAACCTGTTCGTCGAGATCTTCGAGGAAGAATCGAACAAGCTGAAGAACGCCCGGTGGCTGGCGCAGGGCACCATCTACCCGGACGTCATCGAGTCCGCCGGCAGCAAGACCGGCAAGGCGCACGTCATCAAGAGCCACCACAACGTCGGCGGCCTGCCCGAGCACATGAAGCTGGGCCTGGTGGAGCCGCTGCGCGAGCTGTTCAAGGACGAAGTGCGCCGCCTCGGCGTCGAACTCGGCCTGCCGCGCACGATGGTCTACCGCCATCCGTTCCCGGGCCCGGGCCTGGGCGTGCGCATCCTGGGCGAAGTGAAGCCCGAGTACGCCGAGCTGCTGGCCAGGGCCGATGCGATCTTCATCGACGAACTGCGCAAGGCCGACCTGTACGACAGGACCTCGCAGGCCTTCGCCGTCTTCCTGCCGGTGAAGTCGGTGGGCGTGGTCGGCGACGCGCGCGCTTACGAATGGGTCATCGCGCTGCGTGCGGTCGAGACCATCGACTTCATGACGGCGCACTGGGCGCACTTGCCGTACGAGTTCCTCGGCACCGTGTCCAACCGCATCATCAACGAACTGCGCGGCATCTCGCGCGTGGTCTACGACATCTCGGGCAAGCCGCCGGCCACCATCGAGTGGGAGTGATGGCCGGTCTCGACGACGAGCACTGGATGCGCCACGCCTTCGCGCTGGCGGACCGGGCCGAGCGCGAATTCGACGAGATCCCGGTGGGGGCCGTCCTGGTCGGCGCCGACGGTCAGGTGCTGGGCGAGGGATGGAACCGCAACATTGCCGACCACGACCCCACGGCCCACGCCGAGATCGTGGCGCTGCGCGAGGCGGGGCGGGCGCTGGGCAACCATCGCCTGGTGGGCTGCACCCTCTACGTGACGCTGGAGCCCTGCGCCATGTGCGCGATGGCGCTGGTGCACGCGCGCGTCGCGCGGGTGGTGTACGGCGCCTCCGATCCGAAGACGGGCGCCTGCGGCAGCGTGTTCGACCTGATCGCCGACCCCCGGCACAACCACCGCATCGACGTGGTGGCGGGCGTGCTGGGCGAAGAGGCCGGGCGCCGGCTGACCAACTATTTCCGCGCCAAGCGCGGGCGGCCGCCGGTCTAGGCCAGCGGGGCGGGCGTCTTCCGCTTCACCTTGCGGTGGTCCATCTCTTCGTTGATGGCGGTGACCGCCAACGTGGATTCGCGCGCCAGCAGCAGGCTGGCCGCAAGCATCGCGACAACGCCCACCGCGGCCAGCCAGGTGGGCACCGAGCCCAGCCGGTGGCCGGTAAAGGTGTCCACCGCCACGGCCAGGCTGGTGCCCACGAAGCAGCTGATGGCGCCGTACAACAGCTGTCCCGCGCGCAGGATGATCAGGCTGCGCTGGCGCTGCAACGCGATGCGGCCTTCCAGCAGCGTGCGGTCGGCGTCCTCCTCGACCTCGCCCAGTTCGCGCAACAGCGTGCGGGCACGGTCGATGATGCGCGCCAGGCGGTTGTTGGCGGAAAGCAGCAGCGAGGCGGTCGCCGTCAGGAAGAACGCCGGGGCCAGCATCGCAGTCAGCACGGCGTGGTCGGTGGAAGGAGTCATGGGCCGGTCGCGGGGAAGGTCTGCGTTATGATGACACGATGCGGTTCGTCCGCATTCCCGGCGTGGATTCCCGGGCTCTTCTTCCGTCACGGACCGCTGCATGGCCTCGCACAACTCGCATACCGACCGCCTGATCTGGATCGACCTGGAAATGACCGGCCTGGACACGGACCGCGACTCCATCCTCGAGATCGCCACGGTGGTGACCGATTCGCGCCTGAACATCCTGGCCGAAGGCCCCGAATTCGCCATTGCGCATCCGGTGGCGGTGCTGGAGGCCATGGACGACTGGAACCGCAACCAGCACGGCAGGTCCGGCCTGTGGAAGCGGGTGGTGGAGAGCGGGGTGACGCTGGGCCAGGCCGAGGCGCAGACGGTCGCCTTCCTTGCCGAGTGGGTACCGTCGGGCGCCTCGCCGATGTGCGGCAACTCGATCTGCCAGGACCGCCGTTTCCTGCACCGGCTGATGCCCCGGCTGGAGAAGTACTTCCACTACCGCAACCTGGATGTCAGCACCCTCAAGGAACTGGCCCGCCGCTGGGCGCCGCCGGTGCTGGAAGGCGTGCGCAAGCAGGCCAGCCACACGGCCTTGAGCGACGTGCGCGATTCCATCGAAGAGCTGCGCCACTATCGCAGGCACATGGCGGCGCTCGCCGGCGAGTGAGGTAGCGTGCGCCATGCGCACGTCCTGTCCTGTGCAGCCCTCATCGCGCGTCGTGCGCGCAGCGCACGCTAGGTGGCCGGCGTGGCCACGTCGCCGTCGTCGGCGACGCCCCGGGTGATGATGTCGGTCAGCGGCGTGCCGTCGCCGTTGTGGTGGTACACGTGCAGGTCGCGCTGCGGGTACGGGATGTTCAGGCCGTTGCCGATGATTTCGGTACGCACGGCTTCGGTGAGATCGCTCCTGGTCTCACCGAAATCCGGGGTCTTCGTCCAGGCCAGCAGGATCAGGTCGACACTGCTTTCGCTCAGCTTGCTGACGATCACGCTGGGCGCCGGCTCATCCAGCACCCGCGGGTGGTCGTTCGCCAGTTTCAGCAGGACGGCCTTGGCCTGCTTGAGGTCGTCCTCGTAGCCCACGCCCACGGGGATGTCGATGCGGCGGTGCGGCTTGGCGGTGAAGTTGATGATGGGTGCGGTGGTGATCAGGCTGTTGGGCAGCACGATCAGGCGGTTGTCGAGCGTGCGCATCCGGGTCTGGAAGATGCGGACCTCTTCGATGATGCCTTCCAGCCCCGCCGCCTGCACGTAGTCGCCGTCGCGGAACGGGCGCAGCACGATCAGCATCACGCCCGAGGCGATGTTGGACAGCGAGTCCTTCAGGGCCAGGCCCACGGCCAGGCCGGCGGCGCCCAGCACGGCCAGCATCGAGGTGGGGTTCACGCCCAGCGAGGTGAGCGCGGTGATGATCACCAGCACCATCATAGCGGCGTAGCTGGCGCGGCGCAGGAAACCGCCCAGCGTGGCGTCCGCGTGGGTACGTCCCAGCATGCGTTCCAGGCCCGTGCTCAGGCGCTTGGCCAGCCACATGCCCGCCAGGAAGATGACGACGGCGGCCAGCAGCTTCAGGCCCCAGGTCTCCAGCAACTGCAGCCAGTCGATGCCGCGCAGTTCCTGCATGAAGGCGGCCGGTTGGGTGGGGATGTCGGGGAGGACGGGCGGGGTATTGGCAGGGCTGGACATCGGGCTTCCGGAAATGAAGCACGCCCCGTCGGGGGCGTGCAATGGCATGCGGCGATGGTAACCGCCTTCGGGTGAAGGCGGTTGCGGGCGACGTCAGCCGGCCTTGGTCTTTGCCAAGCGCAGCCAGGTGTCGACCACCGTGTCGGGATTGAGCGACACCGATTCGATGCCCTCGGCCATCAGCCATTCCGCCAGGTCCGGGTGGTCGCTGGGGCCCTGGCCGCAGATGCCGATGTACTTGCCCTTGGCGCGCGCGGCCTTGATGGCCATCGACAGCATCTTCTTGACGGCGGGATTGCGCTCGTCGAAGAGGTTGGCGACGATCGAGGAATCGCGGTCCAGGCCCAGGGTCAGCTGGGTCAGGTCGTTGGAGCCGATCGAGAAACCGTCGAAGATGTCGAGGAATTCCTCGGCCAGCAGCGCGTTCGACGGCACTTCGCACATCATGATGATCTTCAGGCCCGGCTTTTCATCCGTAGCGCCATCGCCCTGGCGCAGGCCGTGTTTGGCCAGCACGTCGATGACCTTGCGGCCTTCCTCCAGCGTGCGCACGAACGGGATCATCACCCACAGGTTGTCCAGCCCCATCTGGTCGCGCACGCGGCGCACGGCCTGGCATTCCAGCGCGAAGGCGGGTTCGAACGACGGATCGACGTAACGGCTGGCGCCGCGGAAGCCGATCATCGGGTTCTCTTCGTGCGGCTCGTAGCGGCTGCCGCCGATCAGGTTGGCGTACTCATTGGACTTGAAGTCCGACAGGCGCACGATGACGGGATTCGGTGCGACCGAAGCGGTGATCGTGGCGATGCCTTCGGCCAGGCGGTCCACATAGAAGCTCACCGGATCGGCGTAGCCCGCGGTCTTGGCATCGATCTTCCGGCGCACGTCCGGCTCCTGGCGGTCGTACTCCAGCAGGGCCAGCGGATGCACTCCGATGTGGCTGGCGATGATCATTTCCAGGCGCGCCAGGCCGATGCCGGCATTGGGCAACTGGCCGAAGTCGAACGCGCGCTCGGGGTTGGCCACGTTCATCATGATCTTCAGCGGCGCCGCCGGCATGGCGGCCAGGTCGGTGGTGGTGCGCTCGAAGGGCAGGGCGCCGGCATAGATGAAGCCGGTATCGCCTTCGGCGCAGCTCACGGTCACTTCGGTGCCGTCGGTGATGTGGTCCAGCGCATTGCCGGTGCCGACCACGGCGGGCACGCCCAGCTCGCGCGCGATGATGGCGGCATGGCAGGTACGGCCGCCACGGTTGGTGACGATCGCACTGGCGCGCTTCATCACCGGTTCCCAGTCGGGGTCGGTCATGTCGGCCACCAGCACGTCGCCCGGCTGCACGCGGTTCATGTCCTCCAGCGAGCGCACGACGCGGGCCACGCCACTGCCGATCTTCTGACCGATGGCGCGCCCTTCGGCGACCACCTGGCCCCGCTTCTCCAGCGCGTAGCGCTCGATCTGGGTGGCCTTGGCGCGCGATTTCACCGTCTCCGGACGCGCCTGCACGATGAACAGCCGGCCGGTCACGCCATCCTTCGCCCACTCGATGTCCATCGGGCGGCCATAGTGCTGTTCGATGACCAGGGCCTGCTTGGCCAGTTCGTGCACATCGGCATCGGTGATCGAGAACGTGTTGCGCAGCTGCGCCGGCGTGTCCTCGGTGCGCACGCGCTCGCCGGGGACATCCGAGTACACCATGCGGATCGCCTTGCTGCCCAGCGAGCGGCGCAGGATGGCCGGCTTGCCCTGCTTCAGGGTGGGCTTGTAGACATAGAACTCGTCCGGGTTCACCGCGCCCTGCACGACCATTTCGCCCAGGCCGAAGCTGGAGGTGACGAACACCACGTCGCGGAAGCCGGATTCGGTGTCCAGCGTGAACAGCACGCCGGAGGCGCCCACGCCCGAGCGCACCATCAGCTGTACGCCGGCGGACAGGAACACGTCCTCGTGCTTGAACCCGTGGTGCACCCGGTAGGCGATGGCGCGGTCGTTGTAGAGGCTGGCGAAGACTTCCTTGACCTTGTGCACGACGTCGTCGGCACCGGTGACGTTGAGGAAGGTTTCCTGCTGGCCGGCGAAGCTGGCGTCGGGCAGGTCCTCCGCCGTGGCCGACGAGCGTACGGCCACGGCCACGTCACCGCCGCCATTCTCGGCGCAGAGCTTCGCGTAGGCGGTGCGGATGTCGGCATCCAGGTCGGGCTGCAGGGGCGCGTCGATCACCCAGCCGCGGATTTCCTTGCCCGCCGCGGTCAGGGCGGGCACGTCCTCCACGTCCAGCGTGGCCAGCCTGTCGAAGATGCGCTTGGACAGGTCGTTGTGGGCGATGAAGGCCTTGAACGCCTCGGCCGTGGTCGCATAGCCGCCCGGTACCGATACGCCCAGGTTGGCCAGGTGCCCGATCATTTCGCCCAGCGAGGAGTTCTTGCCGCCCACGCGGGCCAGGTCGGCCAGGCGCAGCTCGTGCAGCCACAGGATGTTCTCGTTCAAGCGCATTGCTCCGGAATGGACCGCACCGCGCCGTGGACCGCCGGCGTGGGGCCGTGTCTGGGGGGAAGAAGCGATATGATGCAGTGCATACCAATTGCAGACAAGCTTGATCCGACGGGGGTTTTCATGGTGAAGCAGGGGAAAGATGCCGATGTCTGAACTGCGTCCGGTCTTCTACGTGTCCGATGGCACCGGTATCACGGCCGAGACCATCGGCCACAGCCTGCTGACCCAGTTCGCGGGAATGCGGTTCCAGACCGACCGGCTGTCCTTCGTGGATGACGAAGAGAAGGCCCGGGATGCCGCGGACCGCATCCGCCGCACCGGCGAACGGCTGGGCGCGCGCCCGATCGTGGTGAGTTCCTGCGTGGACCCGAGCCTGAGCGCCCTGATCGCCGAGAGCGGTGCGCTGGTGCTGGACGTGTTTGCGCCCTTCATCGAGCCGCTGGAACGCGAACTGGGCGAGCAGCGCCAGTCGCGCGTGGGCCAGGCGCATGGCCTGGTCGACTTCGAAACCTACCATCGCCGCATCAACGCGATGAACTTCGCGCTGACCCACGACGACGGCATGGCGGTGAGTTACGACGAGGCCGACGTGATCCTGGTGGCCGTGTCGCGCGCGGGCAAGACGCCCACCTGTGTCTACCTGGCCCTGCACTACGGCGTGCGGGCGGCCAACTATCCCTTGACCGATGGCGACCTGGAGACCGATCGGCTGCCGGCCCGGCTGCGGCCCTACCGGCGCAAGCTGTTCGCGCTGACCATCGATCCGGAGCGCCTGCAGCAGATCCGCCAGGAGCGCAGGCCCAATTCGACCTACGCGAAACTGGAAACCTGCCGGCGCGAGGTCGCGGCGGCGGAGGCGATGTTCC
The DNA here is from genome assembly GCF_022965755.1 of Pseudoxanthomonas sp. F37. Classification (NCBI taxonomy): domain Bacteria; kingdom Pseudomonadati; phylum Pseudomonadota; class Gammaproteobacteria; order Lysobacterales; family Lysobacteraceae; genus Pseudoxanthomonas; species Pseudoxanthomonas sp. F37. Next base: position 1,942,956 of record NZ_CP095187.1, read on the forward strand.
AGGTCGAGCGCCTGCCCACGTTGAGCACCACCAACAAGTCCATCGAGGAAATCTCGAGCAAGGTGCTCTCCACGCTGGGCCTGCAGCGCGAGATGTACTGAGTGGGGGCGGAGGAGGCGGCCCGGAAATCCACGGGCGGCAGACCCTTAACTTAGGCCGCACGATGGTGCACGTCAATGCTGCCGCGCAGGGAATTCCGCGTGTAGCATCGGGTCATGTCCCAGGCCCTCGCACGCACCGCACGCATCCCCCGGCTCAGCCGTTTCGGCTGGCTGATGGCGCTGTATGCGGAGAACCATGCGCGGCTCTCACGCCTGTTCGCGCCCGAGCACCTGCAGGTGGGCAGCTACCTGTCCCGTGTCGGAGACGGGCTGGACCTGCGCCTGGACGTGATCGAGACGCACCGCTATACCGTGGAACTGAGGCTGACCTACGACCTGTGCGACCCGCTCACCGGCGAACCCGACCCCTCGGCGTTCGTGCGGCTCTATCGCGACGCGCACCAGGCCGAAGCCACGCACTGCTACGTGGGCCGTCGCTGGCAGGATGTCATCGGCCTGTATCCGCCGCCGGCCGAAGTCATCAGCCACCGCATGCGGATGAATACCTTTCTCGGCAAATGGCTCGAATACCTGGCCGAGCAGGGCCATGGCGTGGCCACCCTGCATCCGGCCGGACGCGTGCGCGACGTCGCCTGATTCCGCGCGCTGTCCGCACCTCAGGCCACGCGCACGAAGCGGATGGCGTTGAGCCGGCGCAGGCCGTTGCCGGCGTCGCGGCTCATGTTCATCACGTCGATGGCGCCCAGCGTTTCCAGTTCCAGCAAGCGCTGCGCGACCGCGTCGAAGGCGGCCTCGTCCAGCCCCAGCGATCCGGCCGTCCATCGCGTGTCGCGATGGAGCGGCAGCTGCGAGACGAGTTCGTCGGCGAGGGCATCGTGCGTCATGACGGCAGCTCCGGCAGGGAGGGGCGACAGCTTCGACCACACCAGGTAATGGCTTGCGCGGTCGCGGGACCGGCATGGGCTGTCGCCGGTTCTACGCCGGCGGTGGTGAGAGTCTTGTAAATGCCTGCGAAAGCGGGGTTACGAACGTGCGAGGCAAAAAAAAGGCCCGGTTTCCCGGGCCTTCAAGATAAGTGGCGTCCCCACGGGGATTCGAACCCCGGTCGCTACCGTGAAAGGGTAATGTCCTAGGCCTCTAGACGATGGGGACACACGAAAGTGTTGCCAGGTTTCTTTCCGGACGGCCTATTGTCCGGAAGTTGGTGGAGCCAGGCGGGATCGAACCGCCGACCTCCTGCATGCCATGCAGGCGCTCTCCCAGCTGAGCTATGGCCCCACGTGCTGGCAGGAGCGAAATAATAGCCAGCCTCTTTCCGATGCGCAAGCATCCGTTACGAAAATTTTTACGACTGGCGAACAACCGGGCATGCGGGTGAAATAGCGCGCACGGAATATCGACGGAGCGGTGCGCGCGGGATGATCGGGCTTTCAGTCAAGCAGTGGGCCGCATGGGCGCCGGGTCTGGTGGACCACGACGCATGGCGCGCATGGGCGAAGGCGCCCTGGGTGCCCAGCGGGTCGGATACGCCGGCGTTGCCGGAGGTCCCCGCCATGCAACGGCGGCGCATCGAGCGACTGGGGCGGATGGCCATCCAGACCGCCTGCTGGTGCCAGCAGGCCGAGGAGACCGGGATGCCGCTGGTGTTCGCCTCTCGGCATGGCGACGTGGCGCGTTCGATGGAACTGCTGGAAGCGCTTGCCGCCGATGAGCCGCCATCGCCCACCACCTTCGGCCTGTCGGTGCACAACGCGATCGCGGCGCTTTATTCGATCCTGCGGCGGGACCGTGGCAACTACGTGGCGCTGGCCGGGGGCAAGTCGACGGTCGAGACGGCCTGCATCGAGGCTGCCGCGTTGCTGGCCGATGGCGCGCCGGAAGTGCTGCTGGTGGTCTACGACGCACCCTTGCCGGCCGTGTACGCCGATTTCGCCGACGAGCCCGACGCAGGATTCGCATGGTGCTGGCGCGTGGGGCCGGCGGACGGGGAGGGGGAGGCCATCACCCTGGGATGGGAGGGTGATGGCGCAGGCGATGACGACCCCACGGCATTGCCCCACGCACTGGATGTCCTGCGCTTCCTGCTGTCGGGCGAGCCTTCCCTGCAATGGCGGGGCGACGGCACCGCGTGGCATTGGCGGCGGAATGCGTGAGCGCATCCACCATGCATGGCGGGTCGCGGGGACCGGGCTGAGTTTCCTGGCCTTCGGGCTGGGAGGCCTGTTCCTGGGCCTCTGCGTGCTGCCGCCCCTGCTGTGGCTGGTGCGCGACCCGGAGCGCCGCCGCCGCTGGGCGCGGCGGATCGTGCAGCGCAGCTTCGCCGCGCACGTGGAACTGATGCGGCGGCTGGGGGTGATGACCTACGAGATCCGCGGCCGCGAGCGGCTGGCACGCGAGGGCCTGCTGGTGCTGGCCAACCACCCCACCCTGATCGACGTGGTCCTGCTGGTATCGCTGCTGCCCAACGCGGACTGCGTGGTCAAGTCGGCGGTGGCGCGCAATCCGTTCATGCGGGGGCCGGTCCGGGCCGCAGGTTACGTGTCCAACGACGACGGTGCCGGGCTGGTGGAAGACTGCATCGCCGCCGTGCGCGCAGGAGGTGCGCTGGTGATCTTTCCCGAGGGTACGCGGACCACGCCGGGCCAGCCGCTGCGCCTGCAGCGCGGCGCGGCCAACATCGCGGTGCGCGGTGCACTGGACATCACGCCGGTGCGCATCCGCTGCTCGCCGCCGACGCTGGGGAAAGGGGATAAGTGGTATCGTGTGCCGCCGACGCGGTTCCATATGGTGATCGATGTTCAGGAAGACCTGCCGATCGCCCCGTTCCTGAACGGAACGGAGGGGGGGATCCGTCGGCGGGGGGAGAGGCGCTGGCAGCCCGGCGGCTCACGGAACATCTGGCCAACTATTTTGCGGGAGATCCATCGCGTGCAGGCACTTGAGCACGAGATCAAGGAATTGATCATTTCTTCGCTGTCGCTGGAGGACATTTCCCCGGACGACATCGATACCGGCGCGCCGCTCTTCGTAGAAGGGCTGGGCCTGGACTCCATCGATGCCCTGGAACTGGGCCTGGCGCTGCAGAAGCGCTACGGGGTGGCACTTTCCGCGGATTCGCAGGAGACGCGCCGGCATTTCGCCAGCGTACGCGCATTGGCGGATTTCGTCGCCTCGCAGGGCAAGGCCTGAGCGGCGACTGGCAGGACTGGCAAGATGACCAAGAACGAACTTTTCGAACGGATCGCCGCGATCCTGCATGACAGCTTCGAGATCGAGCCTGCGCGCATCACGCCCGAGGCGCGGCTCTACGACGACCTGGACATCGACAGCATCGATGCGGTGGACCTGATCGTGCAGCTCAAGCCCTTGCTGGGGCGCAGCCTGCAGCCGGATGCGTTCAAGGCGGTACGCACGGTGCAGGACATCGTGGACGTGCTGTACGGCCTGATCCGCGACCAAGCCGCCTGAGCCCAGGGCGCTTCCCGTGTCCAGGATAGGCGCGGCCATGTTCGTGGCGTTGTCGGTGGCGTACCCGCTGGTGGTGTACTGGGCCATGGGACGGTTCGAGCCGCGCTGGCTGGCGGTGCTGCTGCTGGCGCTGGCGTTGCTGCGCGCCCTGGCGACCCGCCAGGCGGTGTGGCTGGTCGCGGCCGCCGGTGCGGCGGTGCTGGCGGCGCTTGCGACGGTGTTCAACCAGGCGCTGCCGTTGAAGCTGTATCCGGCGCTGATCAATGCGGTGCTGCTGGTCGTGTTCGCGGCCAGCCTGGCGTTCCCTCCGACGGCGGTGGAGCGCATCGCCCGGCTGAGCGAACCCGACCTGCCGCCCTCCGGCGTGGCGTACACGCGCCGGGTCACCCAGGTGTGGTGCGGCTTCTTCGTGCTGAACGGCGCGCTGGCGCTGGTGACGGCGCTGTGGATGTCCGACCGCGCATGGGCCCTGTACAACGGCCTGATCGCCTACGGGCTGATCGGCCTGCTGTTCAGCGTGGAGTGGGTGGTGCGGCAGCGCGTCAGGGCGGGGCACCGGCATGGCTGAGTGGCGCGGTCTGGCCGTGGTGGCGGTGCAGCCTGCGCCGGGTCGTGCGTTCACGGCGGCGGGCCAGGATTCGCGCGACCATGCGCACTTCCATCACCAGGTGCTGCGGTGGCGTACCGCATTCGCCGCGTCGCCGGCGCGCGCGTGGGCGCTCCACTTCGAGGACGCGGCATGCTTCGCCGCGGCGCTGTATGGCGCTTGGCATGCCGGCAAGACCGTGGTGTTGCCCGGCGATGCGCTGGCCGGGACGCAGGCGCGCCTGCACGGACGGGTGGACGGATTCGCGGGCCAGTGGCCGCAGGCCACGCTGCGCGCGCCCGCCGATGTCGCGTCCGCGGACCCGCTGCAACCGCTCCATGCCGAATCGGTGCGGCTGGTCGTTTTCACTTCGGGCAGCACGGGCGAACCGGTCGCGATCGAGAAGCGGCTGCGGCAGCTCGATGCCGAGGTGCACGCGCTCGAATCGGCGTTCGGCGCCGGGCTGGCGGGTGCGACCGTCCACGGCACCGTCTCCCACCAGCATATCTACGGCCTGCTGTTCCGCGTGCTGTGGCCCCTGTGTGCGGGCCGCGCGATCGTCCCGCGCGCCTTCTTCCCGGAAGACCTGTTGGCGGCGATGGAGGGGCGGGACACGGTGCTGGTGGCCAGTCCGGCCCATCTCAAGCGCCTGCCGGCGCAACTGGACTGGGCGGCGCTGCATGGCCGGCTGCGCGCGGTGTTTTCTTCAGGGGGCGCGTTGCCCGCGGAAGCGGCGCATGACGCGTTGGGCCTGCTTGGCGTGGCGCCGACGGAGATCCTGGGCAGCAGCGAGACCGGCGGCATCGCCTGGCGGCGCTGGCAGGAAGAACAGCCGGCGTGGGTGCCGCTGCCTGGCGTGGACTGGCGCGTGCGCGAAGGCCTGCTTGAAGTCCATTCGCCGCACCTCGCCGAGGCCGGGTGGTGGCGCAGCCAGGACCGCGCGGAAGCGGACGGCTGCGGTGGGTTCCGTCTGCTGGGTCGCGCCGATCGCATCGTGAAGGTGGAGGAGCGACGCGTGTCGCTGGATGCGCTGGAACGGCAGATCCGGGCGCACCCCGCGGTCGGGGACGCGCGGGTGCTGTTGCTGGGCGGCAGCCGCAGTACGTTGGCGGCCGTGGTCGCGATGGGCGGCGGCCTGCCCGTACCCGACGACGCAGCCGCGCGCCGCGCCCTGTCGCAGGCATTGTCACGGCATCTGGCCACCAGCCAGGATGCGGTGACGCGTCCGCGCCGGTGGCGCTTCGTGTCCGCGTTGCCGGTGAACGCGCAGGGCAAGGTGACCGAAGCGGCGCTGACCGCCCTGTTCCGCCCCGAGCGCCCGCCGGCGGCCTGGACGCTGCGCACGCCGACCCAGGCGCGGATCGAACTGCCGCTGGACGCGTCGCTGGCCGTGTTCGACGGGCACTTCCCCCAGGCCGCGATCCTGCCCGGCGTGGCGCAGCTGGACTGGGCGGTGCAGCTTGCGCGCGAGGCGTTCGTCATCCCTTCGCGCTTCCTGCGCATGGAGGCGCTGAAATTCCAGCGCGTGGCGCGTCCGGGCGACACGATCCATCTGGAGCTGGAATGGCAGGCCGAGCGCTGCACGCTGCTGTTCCGCTATGCGTCCGTGCATGGTCCGCACGCCAGCGGGCGGGTGGTGTTCGACGATGGCCAGTGAACAGGCGCCGGCCCCGCCCGGTTTCAATCCGCTGGTGGTGATCCCCGTGTTCGATCACGAGCACGCCATCGCCACGATGGTGGAGGGCGTGCTGGCCGCCGACGTGCCATGCCTGCTGGTGGACGATGGTTCGGGCGCGCCCTGCGCGCGCGAACTGGACCGGCTGGCGGCCCTGCATGCACCGCGCGTGCGGCTGCTGCGATTGCCGGCGAACCGGGGCAAGGGCGGCGCGGTGCTGGCCGGGTTCCGGCAGGCGGGCGGCGAGGGCTACTCGCATGTGCTGCAGATCGATGCGGACGGACAGCACGACCCGGCCGACATCCCGAAGTTCCTCGCGCTGGCCCGCGCGCATCCTGGCGATATCGTCTGCGGCGTTCCGCTCTACGACGCCAGCGTGCCCAAGGGCAGGCTGTACGGCCGCTATCTCACCCATGTCTGGGTATGGATCAACACCCTGTCGTTCGCGATCCGCGATTCGATGTGCGGCTTCCGGGTGTACCCGCTGCCGCCGGTGCTGCGGCTCATGGACGAAGAGACCATCGGCCTGCGCATGGATTTCGACGTGGAGGTGCTGGTGCGGCTGTTCTGGCGCGGCGTCGTGGTCCGCAACCTGCCCACGCGCGTGACGTACCCGCTGGACGGGGTTTCCCACTTCGACGTCTGGCGCGACAACGCCCGCATCAGCCGCATGCATGCGCGCCTGTTCTTCGGCATGCTGCGCCGTCTGCCGCGACTGCTGGTACGGCGTGCGGCGGTGGCGTCGTGAGCGGTCGCGGCCAGCACTGGGCCGAGATCGGCGAATCCACCTCGGTCGGCGGCATCCTGCTGCTGTGCGCGGTGCATCGCTGGCTGGGGCGCTGGCCCTTCCGTCTCTGCGTGTATCCGGTGGTCCTGGTCCACTGGCTGCTCAACGGCACCGCGCGCCGCGCGTCGCTGCAGTACCTACGGCGCGCCCATGCGCACATGGGGGTGCCGGCGCAAGCGCCCGGCATGCGGCACAGCCTGCACCACTTCGCCATGTTCGCCGAGACGCTGCTGGACAAGATCCTGGCGCTGGGCCACCGCTACCCGGTCGGCCGCGTGCGCATGCACCGCGAGGGCGTGCTGGCCCGGGTCAGGTCGGGGCAGGGCGGATTGATCGTCACCGGACACCTGGGCTGCCTGGAGCTGTGCCAGGTGATGGCCGAGCAGGTGCCCGGGTTGCGCCTGACCGCGCTGGTGCATACGGCGCATGCCGAGCGCTTCAACCGCATGATGCGCCGCCTGGACGCGACCACCCGCGTCGAACTGCTGCAGGTCACCGACCTGGGGCCGGCCGATGCGGTGAGGCTGGCCGAGCGCGTGGCCCGTGGCGAGTTCGTCGCCATCGCCGGCGACCGCGTGCCGCTGCGCGGCGGCCGCACGGTGACCGCGCCGTTCCTGGGCCACCCGGCGCCGTTTCCCATCGGGGCCTATGTCCTGGGCGCCGCACTGAAATGCCCGGTGTTCACCATGGCCTGCATGCACGAGGGCGATGGCTACAGCGTGCGCATGGACGCCTTCGCCGAACGCATCGAACTGCCGCGCGGCTCGCGCGACGCCGCCCTGGCCGGCTACGCTGCGCAGTTCGCGGCGTGGCTGGAACGGCAGGTCCGACTGTCGCCTTACGACTGGTTCAACTTCTACCCTTTCTGGGATCAGGTAACGCATGACGCCCGCAATGAGTGAATCCCCAGCGCCGGTCTTCGGCGACGCACCGCTGCGCATCGAGGACGTGGTGGCGCTGTCGCGCCGGCAGGTGCCCGCCGTGCTGTCGGTGGATCCCGGTTTCCGCGCACGCATCGCGCGCGGCGCGGACTTCCTCGGCCGGTTGCTGGAGGAGGAGGGCGTCATCTATGGCGTGACCACCGGCTACGGCGATTCGTGCACGGTCAACATCCCGCCGGCGCTGGTGGCGGAACTGCCGCACCACCTGTACACGTACCACGGCTGCGGCCTGGGACGCTTCCTGGACGAGGCCGAGACCCGCGCCGTGCTCGCCGCGCGCCTGGCGTCGCTGGTGCGCGGCATGTCCGGCGTCAGCCTGCCGCTGCTGGAAGGGCTGGAAACCCTGCTGCGCCACGACGTGCTGCCGCTGATTCCGGCCGAAGGCTCGGTCGGCGCCAGCGGCGACCTGACCCCGCTGTCGTACGTGGCGGCCGTGCTGTGCGGCGAACGCGAGGTCCTGCACGGCGGCCGACGGCGCCCCGCGTGCGAGGCGCTGTCCGAGATCGGCATGGCGCCGCTGACGCTGCGCCCCAAGGAGGGCCTGGCCATCATGAATGGCACCGCGGTGATGACCGCGCTGGCCTGTCTGGCGTTCCACCGTGCGGAGTACCTGTCGCGCCTGGCCACCCGGCTGACGGCGTTCAACGTGCTGGCCAGCAACGGCAATGCCCATCATTTTGATGCGGTGCTGTTCGCCGCCAAGCCGCATCCCGGCCAGTCGCGCGTGGCCCAGCGCCTGCGCGAGGACCTGCACAGCGACCGCCCGCCGCGCAACGAGCAGCGCCTGCAGGACCGGTACTCGCTGCGCTGCGCCCCGCATGTGATCGGCGTGCTGGAGGACGCGCTGCCGTTCCTGCGCCAGTTGATCGAGACCGAACTCAACAGCGCCAACGACAATCCGCTGATCGACCCGGAGCGCGAACAGATCCTGCATGGCGGCCACTTCTACGGCGGCCACATCGCCTTCGCGATGGATTCGCTGAAGAACACGGTGGCCAACGTGGCCGACCTGCTGGACCGCCAGCTGGCGCTGATCGTCGATGCCCGCTACAACCATGGCCTTCCCGCCAACCTGTCCGGCGCCACCGGGCCGCGCGCGGCCATCAACCATGGCCTGAAGGCGCTGCAGATCAGCGTGTCGGCGTGGACGGCGGAGGCGCTGAAGCTGACCATGCCGGCGTCGGTGTTCTCGCGTTCCACCGAATGCCACAACCAGGACAAGGTCAGCATGGGCACCATCGCCGCGCGCGACTGCCTGCGGGTGATCGAGCTGACCGAACAGGTGGTCGCCGGCATGCTGATCGCCGCGCGCCAGGCCTTGGCCCTGCGCCAGCGCGTGGGCCTGCCGTCCACCCTGGGCGAGGGTCCGGCGGCCATGTACGCCGACCTGCAGGCGCGCATCGCCCTGGTCGAGGAGGATCGTGCGCTGGACGGCGACCTGCGCCGGCTGCTGGCCGACATCCGAGACGAACGCTGGCCCGTGTATGCAGGCTGAGCAGCGCGACGGCCTGGCCATCGAGGTCGCCTTGAGCCCGGCCTTCCACGACTGCGACGCCATGCAGGTGGTCTGGCACGGGCACTACTTCAAGTACCTGGAGATCGCCCGCTGCGCGCTGCTGCAGCGCTTGGACTACGACTACCCGCAGATGCATGCGTCCGGTTACATGTGGCCGATCGTCGATACGCGGGTGAAGTACATCCGGCCGCTGCGGTACGCGCAGCCCGTGATCGTGGCGGCGCGTATCAGCGAATGGGAGAACCGCTTGAGGATGGACTACGCGATCCGCGACGCCGCCAGCGGCCAGGTGCTGACGCGCGCGCACACGATCCAGGTGGCGGTCGACGCCGCTTCAGGCGAGATGCTGTACCTGTGTCCGCCCGTGCTCTGGGAGCGTTTGGGAGTCCCTGCGCCATGAAGTCCATCCGTGACCTGCTGATCACCCTCGCGCTGGCCGTCGCATGGGCCGTTCCGCCTGCACCGGCCGCGGCGGCGGAGCCGCTGGCCCGGGTGCGCGCGCAGGTGGCGCAGGTGCCGCTGCTGCGCGGCGAATTCAGCCAGGAGAAGCAGGTGGCCGGCTTCAGGAATCCGCTGCGCTCCAGCGGGCGCTTCCTGCTGGCACGCGACAAGGGCGTGCTGTGGACCACGCTGGTGCCGTTCCCTTCCGAGACCGTCATCACCCAGGACCGCATCCTGAGCCGCCAACGCGACGGCAGTCGCCGCGTGGAGGTGGACGGGCGCCAGCAGCCGGGCCTGCGCAACGTCAATGCCATGATGTTCGCGCTGATGAGCGGCGATACGAAGGCGCTCACCGCCGCCTTCGAGGTGAAGGAAGAGGCCGCCGACGGCAAGGGCTGGCGGATGACGCTGTCGCCCCGCTCGCGCCAGCTGGCGCAGGCATTCACGTCGGTGCGCCTGGCGGGCGACCGCTACGTGCGCGAAGTGGAGTTGCGCGAAGCCAATGGCGACGTCACCCGCCTGCATTTCAAGGCCATGAGCGAGGCGCCGGCCACGTTGACGCGCGATGAGGCCGCCCGGTTTGACTGAGCCGCACGCATCACCGGCGACGGAGGGCAGGCTGCGCGGCTGGCGCTGGCTGGCGTTGGCGTGGCTGCTGGTGCTCGTGGCCGTGGCCTGGCATCACGTGCGCTTCTGGCAGGCGCCACGCATCGACAGCGACATCCTGGCGCTGTTGCCGACGGATGCCGGCGATCCCGCGGTCGCCGACGCCACCCAGCGGATCGCCGGCAACAGTGCCCGCGATGTGGTGGTGATGCTGGGCGCCGCCGACGCGCAAGCGGCCTTGCGCGCCCGCAGCGCGTTCCAGGCCGCGGTGCAGGCGTCGGCCGGCGAGGGCGCGGGCCTGCTGGTGGCCGAGCGCTCGACCGAAGACTGGTTCGCCCAGGCGCGCGACGCGTTGGCGCCGTATCGCGACCGCCTGCTGACGGAAGCGCAGCGCCGCCAACTGGAGCAGACCCCCACCGATGCGCTGGCCGAATCGGCGCTCGCCGCGCTGTACGGCCCCATGGGCGCGCCGCGGCTGACCGGGTGGCGCGACGATCCCCTCGGCCTGTGGCCGCACTGGTGGCAGGCCCAGGCCGCCGCCGCGGGCATGGCGCTGGATGCCGACGGCCTGCTGCAGGCCGACGGGCGCCATTGGGCGGTGCTGCGCTTCGCCCTGCGCGACTCCGCGTTCAAGCTGGATGGCGAACGCCGGCTGCAGGACGTGCTGGATGCCGCTTCCGCCCAGGCCACCGCCGCCGCGCCGGGACTGCGCGTCCTGAAGGCCGGCGTGCCCCTGCATGCCGAGTCCGCCGCGGTCCAGGCCAGTGGCGAGGTGAACACCATCGGCTGGGGCTCGCTGGCCGCCGTGCTGCTGCTGGTGTGGCTGGCGTTCCGCTCGTTCCGCCCGCTGTTGCTGGTCGCGCTTTCGCTGCTGGTCGGCTGCGCGGTCGCCCTGACCGCCACCGTGCTGGTGTTCGGCAAGATCCACCTGCTGACGCTGATCTTCGGGGCCAGCCTGGTCGGCGTGGCGGAGGACTACGGCATCCACTGGTTCGCCTCGCGCCAGGGCGTGGCGGCGGCGCGCCGGTGGTCGCTGCTGCGGCAGCTGTTGCCGGGCCTGTGGCTGGCGCTGCTGACCAGCGCACTCGCCTACCTGGCGCTGGGGCTGGCGCCATTCCCCGGGCTGCGCCAGATGGCGCTGTTCTCGGTGGTGGGCCTGTCGGCGGCCTTCCTGACGGTGATCTTCCTGTTCCCTTGGCTCGATGGCGGACAGGTGCGCACGACGGGCTTCTCGCGCTGGCTGGGCGGCACGCTGGCGCGCTGGCCACGGCTGGCGACGCGCCGCGGCGGCATTGCGCTTGCCGTCGTGGTGCTGCTGGTCGCCGTCCCGGGACTGATGCGCGTGCAGGGGAACGACGACCTGCGCAGCCTGCAATCGTCGCCCGCTGAGTTGATCGCCCAGCAACGCGAGGTGGGCCGCCTGTTGGGCATGCCCAGTCCGGCACAGTTCTTCCTGGTGCAGGGCCGCGATGCCGAACAGGTCCTGCAGCGCGAGGAACGGCTGGTCGCGCGGTTGCGCGCACTCGAGGCCGACGGGTCCGTCGGCGGCCATCGCGCCCTGAGCGACTGGCTGCCATCGCAGCGCCGGCAGGGCGAAGACGCCGCACTGACCTCGCGGGTGGAAGCGCAGGTGCTGGCGCGCCTGTCGAGCGCCACCGGCGAGCCGCTGGCGCGGGGCGAATTCGCTGCTTCGGCGCTGGACATGGAGGCCTTCCTGGCGTCGCCGGCGTCGCTGCCCGTGCGTCATCTGTGGCTGGGCCAGGTAGGGCAGGGCGTGGCCTCGGTGGTGATGGTCAACGATCTGTCGCGGCCCGACGCGCTGGCGCTCTTCGCCGCCCAGGCCCACGGGCTGGACGGCGTGCGCTGGGTGGACCGCACCGCCGACATCTCACGCCTGCTGGCGCACTACCGCCACATGATGTCCTGGTTGCTGCTGGCCGGCGTGGCGGTCGTGTTCGTCGTGCTGGCCATCCGCTATCGCACGCAAGCCTGGCGCGTCCTCACGCCGACCCTGCTGGCCGGCCTGCTGACCGTCGCGCTGCTGGGCTGGCTGGGCCAGCCGTTGCAGCTGTTCAACGTGCTGGCGCTGATGCTGCTGCTGGGCATGGGCATCGACTACGGCATCTTCCTGGTCGAGCACCGCGGCGATGCCAGCGCGTGGCTGGCGGTGTGCGTGGGTGCCGCGAGCACCTGGCTCTCGTTCGGCCTGCTGGGCCTGTCGGCGACGCCCGCGCTGCGCGCCTTCGGCCTGACCCTGCTGTTCGGCATCGGCCTGGTCTGGCTGCTGTCGCCCCTGTTCCGGCCGGCGCCGGACGATCCTTCCCTGCATGGACACATCTGCGAATGAAAACGGAACGCACCGACATCCTGATCATCGGCGCCGGCCCGGCCGGTTCCGTGGCCGCGGCGATGCTGCGCCAGCAGGGCCGCAAGGTCCTGATCGTCGAGCGCGAGCAGTTTCCGCGCTTCTCCATCGGCGAGAGCCTGCTGCCGCAGAGCATGGAGTACATCCAGGCGGCCGGCCTGCTGCAGGACGTGGTGGAAGCCGGCTTCCAGTACAAGAACGGCGCCGCGTTCGTGCGCGGCCAACGCACCACCGAATTCGATTTCCGCGACAAGTTCTCGCCGGGCTGGGGTACCACCTACCAGGTGCAGCGCGCCGATTTCGACCATGTGCTGGCCAAGGGCGCCGAGCGCATGGGCGCGGAAGTGCGTTACCGCCATGAAGTGCTGGCCGCCGAGCCGGGCCAGACGCCGCGGGTGACCGTGCGTTCGCCGGAAGGCGAGGAGTACGCCATCGAAGCGGATTTCATGCTGGACGCCAGCGGCTTCGGGCGCCTGCTGCCGCGCCTGCTGAAGCTGGAGTCGCCTTCCGACTTCCCGGTGCGCGGCGCCATCTTCACCCACGTGCGCGACCACATCCCGCACGATGCCGGCTTCGACCGCAACAAGATCCTGATCACCACGCATCCCGAGCATGTGGACGTGTGGTACTGGACCATCCCGTTCTCCAATGGCTGCTGCTCGCTGGGCGTGGTGGCGGAAACGGCATTCCTCGACCGCTACCTGGGCACCGAGCTGGAGCGCCTGCAGGCCATCGTCGGCGAAGATCCCAACCTCACGCGCCTGTTGAAGAACGCGGAATGGGCCGTGCTGCCGGTGCGGCAGATCACCGGGTATTCGGCCAACGTGTCCTCGCTGTGGGGGCCGGGCTATGCGCTGCTCGGCAATGCGGGCGAGTTCCTCGACCCCGTGTTCTCCTCGGGCGTCACCATCGCGTTCAAGTCGGCGCAGCTGGCCAGCGAATGCCTGCGCCGCCGCTACGCCGGCGAGACGGTGGACTGGGAAGCCGACTTCGCCGCGCCATTGCGCGGTGGCGTGCAGACGTTCCGTCGCTTCGTGGAATCGTGGTACGCCGGCGGCTTCCAGCGGATCATCTTCCATCCCGATCCGCAGCCGGACATCCGCCGCATGATCTGTTCGATCCTCGCCGGTTACGCATGGGACAGGAAGAATCCCTACGTCGCCGATACCCAGCGTCGCCTGCAGGTGCTGGAGCAGCTGTGCACCGGCTGATCGCCCTGCTGTTGGCCAGCTGCCTGCTGGCCGCCTGCGCAACACGCCCGGTCGCGCCCGCGGTCGAACTGCCGGCGTTGCGGCTGGCGCCGGCCTCGCTGGGCCATGAACTGGCCACGCAACAGCGGCTGGTGTTCCGCTTCGGTACGCAGGTGCGCGAACTGGATGCGCTGCTCGAGGTCGACGCGGCCCAGGTGCGCCTGGCGGTGCAGGCCATGGGGCGCACCGGCGTGCGCCTGCAATGGGACGGCAGCCAGCTGGTGGAGCAGCGTGCCGCCTGGCTGCCCGAGGCCGTGCGCAGCGAGCGCGTGCTCGACGATGTGCAGTTCAGCCTGTGGCCCGCCGACGCCGTGCGCGCGGCATTGCCTGCCGGGTGGGAACTGCACGAGGCAGGCGAGGTGCGCGAGCTGCGGCGGGACGGTCGTGCATGGCTGGTGCGCGAACGCACGGGCGCGACGACGTTGCGCGTGCGCAACCACGCCGATGGCTATGATCTGACCATCGAATCGGTGGCCGGTGGAGCGCCCAGTCCGTGAAAGGCGATGCCATCTTCCTGAACGATCTTGGCCTGGTGTGTGCGCTGGGCCACGACGCCGCGGCCGTGCGCGAAGCGTTGTTCCGCGACCAGGCCCCCGCGGGCGTGGCGATGAACAAGACGCTGGTGCCGGGTCACCGTCTGGCGTTGGGCAGCGTGTCCGGTCCGTTGCCCTCGCTGGATCACCACCTCGTGCCCTTGCAGGGACGCAACAACGCGCTGCTGCGCGCGGCCTACCTGCAGATCCAGGGGCAGGTCCGGCAGGCCATCGAACGCCACGGTCCGTCGCGGGTGGCGGTGGTGGTGGGCACCAGCACCTCGGGGATCGGCGAAGCGGAACAGGCGATGTCGCAGTGGCGCCGGCAGGGCCGCTGGCCGGAAGGCTTCCACTACGTGCAGCAGGAGATCGGCGCGCCCTCGCGATTCCTCGCCGCCGAATCCGGCGCGCGCGGCCCCGCCTGGACGATTTCCACCGCCTGCTCGTCCAGCGCCAAGGCGATGGCGTCGGCGGCCCGGCTGCTGCGCACCGGGACGGTGGATGCGGTCATCACCGGCGGCGCGGATTCGCTGTGCCAGTTCACCGTGCGCGGCTTCATGGCGCTGGAATCGGTGGCCGGCGAGCGCTGCAATCCGTTCTCGGCGCACCGCCGCGGCATCAACATCGGCGAGGGCGCCGCGCTGTTCCTGATGACGCGCGAACCGGGACCGGTGCGGCTGGCGGGCTGGGGCGAAACCTCCGATGCCCACCACGTATCCGCGCCGGAACCGGAAGGCCATGGCGCCATCGCCGCGATCGGCCACGCGCTGGCGCGCGCAGGCCTGACGCCGGCCGACATCGACTACGTGAACCTGCACGGCACCGCCACGCCGCAGAACGATGCGATGGAAAGCCGCGCGGTCAGCACGGCGCTGGGTACCCACGTGCCGGTGAGTTCCACCAAACCGTTGACGGGCCATACGCTGGGCGCGGCCGGCGCGGTCGAGGCCGGCCTGTGCTGGCTGGCGATGGTCGACAATCCCCGCCACCGGCTGCCGCCGCACTGGTGGGATGGCGAGCCGGACCCGGCGTTGCCGGCGCTGGCCTTCGTGCCGCCCGGCGCCACCGCCGCACGGCCGCTGCGCCATGTGCTCAGCCAGTCGTTCGCGTTCGGCGGCAGCAACGCCGTGCTGGTGTTCGGGGAGGGGTGATGCACGATCTGTACGACATCGAACGGGTGGTGCCGCACCGCGGCACCATGCGCCTGGTCGACCGGCTGGTGGCTTGGGACGGGGACAGCGTGGCGGTCGAACTGCGCGTGCCGCACGACGGGCCGTTCAGCCATGCCGAAGGCGTTCCGGCCTGGGTGGGCGTGGAATACATGGCCCAGGCGATCGCCGCGTGGGCCGGGTGCCGCGCGCGCAGCGCGGGTCGCGAGCCGTCGATCGGTTTCCTGCTGGGCACGCGCCGCTACGAGAGCCGGGTGTCGTGGTTCGTCGCGGGCGCATTGCTGCGGGTGGAGGCGACGCGCGAGCTGCTGGGCGACAATGGGCTGGGAATGTTCCGTTGCCGCATCCTGGGAGACGGCGACGAACTGGCAACCGCCAACGTTTCGGTGTTCGAACCGCCGGACGCCATGGCTTATCTGGAGAGCACGCCGCAATGAGGGGAGAGACAACGGTCCTGGTTACCGGGGGGAGCCGGGGCATCGGGCGCGCCATCGCGCTGGCGCTGGCGCAGGATGGCTTCGATCTGGTCGTGCATTGCCGCAGCCGCGTGGACGAGGCCGAAGCCGTCGCCGCGCAGGCGCGCGCGCTCGGGCGCGACGCCCGGGTACTGGCCTTCGACGTGGCCGACCGTGCCGCCGCCGCGCAGGCGCTGGAGGCCGACGTGGCCGAACACGGCGCCTACCACGGCGTGGTCTGCAATGCGGGCATCGCGCGCGACACCGCGTTTCCGGCCATGAGCGGGGAGGACTGGGACGCCGTGCTGCACACCAACCTGGACGGGTTCTACAACGTCCTCAATCCGTTGATCATGCCGATGGTGCGCCGGCGCAAGCCGGGCCGCATCGTCACGCTGTCGTCGGTGTCCGGCCTGGTGGGCAACCGCGGGCAGGTCAACTACAGCGCGGCCAAGGCGGGCATCATCGGCGCCAGCAAGGCGCTGGCGCTGGAACTGGCCAGCCGCGGCATCACGGTCAACTGCGTCGCGCCCGGCCTGATCGACACCGAGATGGTCAGCGGCGAGGTGGTGGACGAGGCCCTGAAGATGATACCGATGAAGCGCGTGGGCAGGCCGGAGGAAGTCGCCGCCGTGGTGGCGTTCCTGATGTCGCCGCAGGCCTCGTACGTCACCCGCCAGGTGATCTCGGTCAACGGGGGGCTGGTCGGATGAGCCGCATCGAAAGGCGCGTGGTGGTCACCGGCGCGGGCGCGATCAGCCCGCTGGGGCACGACTGGGCCAGCGTGCACCTGCGCCTGCGCGAGTGCCGCAACGCCGTACGGCACATGCCGGACTGGGACCGTTACGAAGGCCTGAATACACGCCTGGCGGCACCGGCCGAGCCGTTCGAACTGCCTGCGCACTACAACCGCAAGACCACGCGCAGCATGGGCCGGGTGGCCATCATGGCCGTGCGCGCCACCGAGCTGGCGCTGCAACAGGCCGGCCTGCTGGGGCACCCGGTGCTGAAGAGCGGGCGGGTGGGCGTGTCCTACGGCTCCTCGGCGGGCAGCCATGAGGCCATCGGCGACTTCGGCCGCATGCTCAACGAGCACACCACCGAAGGCATCAACGCCACCACCTACCTGAAGATGATGAGCCATACCGCGCCGGTGAACATCGGTGTGTTCTTCGGCCTGACCGGGCGCGTCTACACCACGTCCAGCGCCTGCACCTCGGGCAGCCAGGGCGTGGGCTCGGCCTTCGAGGCGATCCGCAGCGGCAAGCAGGTGGCCATGATCGCCGGCGGCGCCGAGCAGCTGGATGCCACGGCCGCGGCCGTGTTCGACACCCTGTTCGCCACCAGCGTGCGCAACCACGAACCGGACAGCACGCCGCGCCCGTTCGACGCCAACCGCGATGGCCTGGTGCTGGGCGAGGGCGCCTGCACGCTGGTGCTGGAAGACCTGGAGCATGCGCTTGCGCGCGGTGCGACCATCCTGGGCGAGATCGTCGGCTACGGCACCAACAGCGACGGCCAGCACGTCACCCAGCCCAGCGCCGACACGATGGCGCAGGCGATGCGGCTGGCACTGGAAGACGCGGGTCTGCCGCCCGATGCGATCGGCTACGTCAACGCGCACGGCACGGCGACCGACCACGGCGACATCGCCGAGACCACGGCCACCGCCTCGGTGTTCGGCCATCGCATGCCGATCAGTTCGCTGAAGAGCTACGTCGGCCACACGCTGGGCGCCTGCGGCGCCTACGAATCCTGGATCACCCTGGAGATGATGCGCGAGGGCTGGTTCGCCCCCACGCTGAACCTGGAGGAGCGCGATCCGCGCTGCGCCGACCTGGACTACATCACCGGCGAAGGTCGCGAACTGCAGACCGACTACGTGATGAACAACAATTTCGCCTTCGGCGGCATCAATACGTCGATCATCTTGAAACGCTGGAAAGACTGACGTTCCACATTCACAGGGGGATAGATGAAGAAGCGTTCTGTTTCGTTGCTGTTGGCGCTCATGTTGTCAGCCGCCGGCCTGCCGGCGATGGCGGGCAAGCAGGATCCGATGGTGGTGCCGGCATACGAGCGGGTGGAGTCCACCAACGGCATTGCGCCGAGTGCGGCGCGCATCAAGGCGGCCATCATCCATGCCGGCAAGTCCCGTGGCTGGACGGTCGCGGACAGCGAACCCGGCCGGGTCACGCTGCGTTACGCGCCGCGCACGCATGAGGTGGTGGTGGCCGTGCGTTACGACGCCAACGGCTTCAAGATCGAGTACGTCTCCAGCAGGGAGATGAACTACGAGATCAAGCGGGGCACGCCCGAGATCCACGGCAACTACAACCGCTGGATCCGCAACCTGGCCAACGACATCCACAACTCCCCGGTGTTCCACCAGCCCGATGCCGCCGAGGCCACGCCGGCGGTCACGCCGTGAGCCGGCATGTGCTCGGCTTGTCGCTGGCGGCGTGGCTGGGCGTGCTGGCACTGCCGGCGCTTGCCGACGACGTCATCCGCACCAGCCCGACGATAGCGTTGCGCGAGGGGTATGCGGGCTATCCCGAGTTCATGAAGGATTGCGACTGGACCGCGGACCTGCCTGCGCATCTGGTCCAGTATTCGCAGGGACGGGTGGAACTGACCGATCAGGATCTGGATAGCCTGCCCGGCTGTACCCTGCGCATCCGCATCATGAACATGCGCAGCGCCGACGGTGGCGGCTTCTCCGGTCCCAAGTGGGCGATGATCCGCGCCGACCTGTTCCAGGACGGCAAGCTGATAGGCCAGTACCAGCCATACCGTCAGACAATGACGCTGTTCCGCGGTGGCTGCTCGTCGTTGCGCAAGATCAGCGATGCGCTGGCGGCCGACACCGCGGCATGGCTGCGCCGCGGCGACTTCAGGGTGCAGTTCGCCGACCAGCCGAACAGGATCGAAATCGGCCCCGAAGAGGATGTGCCGCCCATCCAGTGACCCGGCAGGCAGGCCACATGGGCAGTCCCGAGTCCCTGCACGCCGCCCACTTCCCGCCTGGTAATCTTTTTCCCACTGCGGCCCGACCGCCATTTCCCAAGGAGCTAGACCTTGAAACGACTTCTGACCACCGGTTTGACCTGCCTGATGCTGGCCGCCCCGACCGCCTTCGCCGCCGACACGCGCCTGGAACTGCCCTTGCAGGAACTGCTGGATTCGCCCGAAGCCAAGGCCGCAGGCCTCGACGGCAGCGTGCGCTTCTACCTGGCCGGCCAGAAGACGCCTGCGGTGGTGTCCCGCTTCGGCGAGGACGTGACCAACAAGAAGACCAATGGCGTGGGCAAGTCCGACGCCGAGTCCTGCCGCTGGGTGGCGCTGTCGGCGCTGAAGGCGCTGCAGGAAGGTGCGAAGGACCGCGGCGCCAATGCGGTCATCGACATCGTCAGCTACTTCAAGAAGAACGAGTTCCGCAGCGCGACCAACTACGAGTGCCACGCAGGCGGCATCATGAGCGGTGTGGCCTTCAAGGCGACCTACGCCAAGGTGAAGTAAGCGCCCCGCGCATCGACGTGCGGCCGCCCTCGGGCGGCCGCATGCGTTTCAGCCGCCGGTGATCGCCGCATGCCGCAGGCGCAGCGCGTTGCCGACCACCGAGGCGGAGCTCAGGCTCATGGCCAGCGCCGCCAGCATGGGCGACAGCAGCGGGCCGCCGAACAGGCCCAGCAGGCCCGCCGCCACCGGCACGCCCAGCGCGTTGTAGACGAAGGCGAACACCAGGTTCTGCCGCATGTTGCGCACGGTGGCCTCGGACAGCGCCTTGGCCCGCGCGATGCCGCGCAGGTCGCCCTTCACCAGCGTCACCTGCGCGCTGGACATGGCCACGTCGGTGCCGGTGCCCATGGCGATGCCGACATCGGCCGCGGCCAGGGCCGGGGCATCGTTGATGCCGTCGCCGGCCATGGCCACCCGATGCCCGGCCTGCTTCAGGCGCGCCACCAGGGCCGCCTTGTCGGCCGGGCGCACGTCGCCGTGGACCTCGTCGATGCCAAGGCGCGCGGCGACCGCATGCGCGGTCCGCTGGCTGTCGCCGGTGGCCATCACGATGCGCAGCCCGCCCGCCCGCAGCGCGCGCAGCGCCTCCGGCGTGCTGGCCTTCACCGGATCGGCCACGGTGATGCTGCCGGCGGGCGCGCCATCGACCGCAAGGAACATCACGCTGCCGCCTTCCTCGCGGGCGCGGCCGGCATGCGCCTCCAGCGCCTGCACCGGGACCCGTTCCTCCTGCATCAGCACGGCATTGCCGAACGCCAGCCGGTGGCCGTCGACACGGCCGCGCACGCCGATCCCGCTGCCGGATTCGAAATCCTGCGCGGGCGAGAGCGTCAGCCCGCGACGGCGCGCTTCCTGCACGACGGCCTGCGCGAGTGGATGTTCGCTGCCCGCATCCAGGCTGGCGGCCAGGCGCAGCACCGCGTCCTCATCGAACGGCGCCAGGGCCTGCACCCCGCTGAAGACCGGCCGGCCTTCGGTCAGGGTGCCGGTCTTGTCGACGATCAGCGTGTCCACCTTGCGCAGGGTCTCGATCGCCTCCGCGTCGCGGAACAGCACGCCGGCCTGCGCGGCGCGACCACTGGCCACCATCACCGACATCGGCGTGGCCAGCCCCAGTGCGCAGGGGCAGGCGATGATCAGCACGGACACGGCATTGAGCACGGCATGGGTCCATGAGGGTTCCGGCCCGAACAGGCCCCAGCCCAGCAGGGTCGCCAGTGCCGCGCCCAGCACGGCCAGCACGAACCAGAACGACACCCGGTCCGCCAGCCGCTGCATGGGCGCGCGCGTGCGCTGCGCCTGTGCCACCAGCTGCACGATCTGCGCCAGCACGCTGTCGCTGCCCAGCTTCTCGGCCCGGATCACCAGGCTGCCCGCTCCGTTGAGCGTGGCCCCGATGACAGGGTCGCCGGGCGCGCGCGGGACCGGCATGGGTTCGCCGGTCAGCATGGACTCGTCCACGTGGCTGCGGCCTTCCACCACCACGCCATCGACCGGCACCTTCTCGCCGGGCCGCACGCGCAACCGGTCGCCCACATGCACGTGCGACAGTTCCACATCCTCTTCCTCGCCATCCTCGCGCAGGCGCCGCGCCGTCTTCGGTGCCAGGCCCAGCAGGGCGCGGATGGCGGCGGAGGTCTGCGAGCGCGCCTTGAGTTCCAGCAACTGCCCCAGCAGGGTCAGCGAGACGATCACCGCGGCCGCTTCGAAGTACACCCCGACATGGCCGTGTTCGCGGAACGAGGGGGGAACAGCTGCGGCGCCAGTACGGCCACCACGCTGTAACCGTAGGCCGCGCCCACGCCAGTGCCGATCAGCGTCCACATGTTGGGGCTGCGGTGGCGGATGGACTGCGCCCAGCGCTGGAAGAACGGCCAGGCGGCCCACAATACGACCGGCGTGCTGAAGGCGAACTCCAGCCAGGTGCGCACGGCAGGCGGAACGACATCCAGGTACATGCCGCCCATGGCCAGCAGCAGCGTGACCGCGCTGAAGGGCAGCGTCCACCAGAAGCGCCGACGGAAGTCGGTCAGCTCCGGATTCTCTTCTTCCTCCAGCGAAGGCAGCATCGGCTCCAGCGCCATGCCGCACAGCGGACACGTGCCCGGGCCGTCCTGAACGATCTCCGGGTGCATCGGGCAGGTGTACTGCGTGCCGGGCGGCGCCGGCGGAGCGGCGGCCTGCGGGGAAGGCTGCAGGTAGCGCGCCGGGTCGGCGACGAACTTGGTGCGGCAGCCGGCCGAACAGAAGTGATAGGTCTGGCCCGCATGTCCGGCGTGATGCGGGGTGGTGGCGGGATCGACCCGCATGCCGCAGACCGGATCGAGGACGCGGCCGTCCTCGGCCTTGGGCGCGTCGCGGTGCCCGCCGCAGCACGCGTGCGTCGCGGCGGGCGGCGCAGGCCGGTCGGCGGGGGAGTGGGGGGTGTGGTTCATGCCTCGCCTCCCAGTGCGCCGACGATGGGGCACTGGTCCAGCGCGCCGTGGCCGGGACAGGCCTCGACCAGCGTGCGCAGGCCGTCGCGCATGCGGGTCAGTTCGGCCAGGCGCCGCTCCACGTCGGCCAGCTTGTCGGCCGCGGCGGCGCGGATGGCGGCCATGTCGCCATCGCGTGCGCTGCTCAGCGCCAGCAGGTCGCGGATCTCGTCCAGGGTGAAACCCAGCACCTTGGCGCGCCGGATGAAGTTCAGCCGCAGCACGTCATCGGCCTGGTAATGCCGGTAGCCGCTGGCGCTGCGGGTGGGCGGGGGCAGCAGACGCTGCTTTTCGTAATAGCGCACGGTGTCGATGGGGACACCGGTGCGGCGGGACAATTGTCCGATGTTCATGCGGGGACTCCTCGAAGTACCTGCAGTCTGCACCCTGGAGTACGCTCCAGAGTCAAGGGGTCGGGCGGCATCCGTGCCGCCCTTTCCGGATCACGGCGAATGCTCCGCGTAGGGCGTGGTGCTGCCATCGCGGTTCAATGCAAGCACGGTGTAGGCAGGCGCATCGACGCCTTCCACCTCCATCCCGGGGGAACCCATCGGCATGCCGGGAAGGACCAGGCCGCGGATGGGCGGCTTCTCGCGCAGCAGGCGGCGGATGTCGTCGGCCGGCACATGGCCTTCGATCACGTAGCCGTCCACTTCGGCGGTGTGGCAGGACGCATGCTGGGGTGCGATGCCCAGCCGGTCCTTGACCGGGCTCATGGCGTCCTCCACGCGGTCTTCCACATCGAAACCTGCGGCGCGCAGGTGTTCGACCCACAGGTGGCAGCAGCCGCAGTAGGCATCGCGATGGACGGTGATCCGCGCCGCGGCGGTGTCGGCCTGCGCGTCTGGCGCAGGCCCGGCCATCGCTGCCTGTGCGCTTTCCACGGGCGCCGGCACCGCCTGCGAGCAGGCGGCCAGGGCGATGACGAGCAACGGCAGGAGCAGGCGGGGCAGGGGAATGACGGTTTCCATGGCGTCCTCCTTCAGAACCAGATGCGGACGCCCGCGACGACGCGGGTGTCGCGCGCGGGTTCGCCCTCGGCGCGGCGCAGGTCGGCGGTATCGCCGAGTGCGCGCTCATGCACCACGCCCAGGTACGGGGCGAAACGGCGCGTCACCTCGTAGCGCAGGCGCAGGCCGGTCTCGATGCCGGTGAATCCGCGGGCGGTGCCGTACTCCGGGTCGTCTTTCGCGGCCAGGTCCACTTCGACCAGCGGCTGCAGGATCAGGCGGTTGGTGATGCGCAGCGTGTACTCGGCCTCGACGTTGGCGGCGACCTGTCCCCCTTCGCCGATGTAGGCGGTCGCCGACACCTCGAAGCGGTAGGGCGCCATGCCCTGCACGCCGAACGCGGCCCAGTCGCGTGCGTGGCCAGGCTTGAAGTCGTGCTTCACGCCGGCCACCACGTCCCACCAGGGCGACACGCTGCGGCCGTACAGCACTTCCAGGTCGGCGCTTTCGGTATGGCCGCCGACGCGCTCGCCCTCGCTGCGCAGCCACAGGCGGTCGTTGTCCGTGCCGAACCACGCCACGCCTTCCCAGGCCTGGCCGGTCCCTTCGTCGGCGTCCCAGGCTTCGAGCCGGTTGAAGGTCACCTTGCTGTTGAACGCGGGGGCGTGCTGCATCGCATGGTGGTCGATGACGGGGAAGGCCGCCGCCAGGTCGTCCGCCGTGACGGCCGGGACGGGTTCGCGCGGCGCAGTGGGTGTTGCCGTGGGCGCCGCCTTGGACATGGCGGCGTGGTCGTGATGCGCAGGGTCTTCCTGCTTCGGCGCGTCCTGCGCCTGCGTCGCATGCGCCGAATGGTCGTGATGCTGGGCGTTGGCGGACGCAGCGGCAGCGAGCATGGCGGCGAGGACCGCGGCGAGGCGGAGCGGGGCGGGAGAGAAGAGGTTCATGCCTCGATCCTCACTTCCCGCATCATGCCGGCTTCCATGTGGTACAGCAGGTGGCAGTGGAAGGCCCAGCGCCCCAGCGCGTCGGCGCGCACGCGGTAGCTGCGGCGCGTGCCCGGCGGCATGTCGATGGTGTGCTTGCGCAGATGGAAGCCGCCGTCCGCGTCCTCCAGGTCGCTCCACACGCCATGCAGGTGGATGGGGTGCTGCATCATGGTGTCGTTGACCAGCACGATGCGCATGCGCTCGCCGTACTTCAGCTTCAGCGGTTCCGCGCTGGCGAACGGGATGCCGTCGAAGGACCAGGCGAACTTCTCCATGTGACCGGTCAGGTGCAGTTCCACGCTGCGCCCCGGTTCGCGTCCGTCCGGATCGTCGAACAGGCTGCGCATGGCGCCGTAGGTCAGCACCTGGCGACCGTTGTCGCGCAGGCCGATGCCGGGGTCGTCGAGTTTGGGTTCGCTGGCCGACGACTGCATGTCCACCAGCGGGTTGCCGGTCTCGCTGGCGGGATGGTCCGGTGCGCCGGATGTCGCGCCGTGCGCGCTGTGGTCCATGGCGCCCATGTTCGCGCCGCAGCCTCCTTCGCCCATCATGGCGCCGCAGCCGCCTTCCATGCCCTTGTGCGCGCCATGGCCGCCCATGTCGTGGCCCATGTCGGCCATGGTCAGCAGCGGGCGCGGATCGCGCGGCGGGACCGGCGCCTGCAGTCCGTCGCGCACGGCCAGGGTGCCGCAGGCATAGCCGGTGCGGCCCATGTCCTGCGCGAAGATCGTGAAGGCTTCCTGGCCCGCGGGTTCGACGATCACGTCGAAGGTTTCGGCCACCGCGATGCGGAACTCGTCCACGCTGACCGGGTGGATGTACTGGCCGTCGGCGGCCACGACGGTCATCTTCAGTCCCGGGATGCGCACGTCGAAGTAGGTCATCGCGCTGCCGTTGATGAAGCGCAGCAACACCTTCTCGCCGGGCTTGAACAACCCCGTCCAGTTGCCGTCCGGCGAGGCGCCGTTCACCAGGTAGGTGTAGGTGTGGGCATTGATGTCGGAGATGTCGGTGGGCGTCATCCGCATGCGCCCCCACATGCCGCGGTCCTCGAGGGTCTCCTTCAGCCCGTCGCGGCGCGCGTCGCGCACGAAATCCACCAGCGTGCGCTGGTAGTAGTTGTCGTGCTCCGGCATTTTCTTCATGCGCCGGTACAGTGCCGCCGGATCCAGGTCGGTCCAGTCCGACAGCAGCACCACGTGCTCGCGGTCATGGTGGTACGGCGGCGGGTCGCGCGGGTCCACGATCAGGGCGCCGTACAGGCCGGCCTGTTCCTGGAACAGCGAATGGCTGTGGTACCAGTAGGTGCCCGACTGCTTCAGCTGGAACCGGTACTGGAAGGTTTCGCCCGGGCCGATGCCGTTGAAGCTCAGGCCTGGCACGCCATCCATGTTCGACGGCAGCAGGATGCCGTGCCAATGGATGGAGGTCATGTCGCGCAGGCGGTTGCTGACGCGCACGGTGACCGTGTCGCCTTCGCGCCAGCGCAGGGTGGGCGCGGGCAGGCTGTCGTTGACGGTGATCGCGGGCCGGCGGCGGCCGGTGATGTCGACCGGCATCGCACCGATGCTGAGGGCGAACGTGGTGCCGGCCATCTGCGCGGCGCCGCCGCGGCGCGCAGGCGTGCCGGCGGTGGCGGGCAGGCGCGCCAGCCCCAGGCCGAGCGCGGCGCCGCCGCTGGCCAGTCCGGTGACGAACCGGCGGCGTGTGGGACGGAACGCGCCCAGGCGTCCCGCGGTGGGTTCATCGTGTTTCATGCAAACGCATCCTGTCGGTCAGGACGCACGGCCGCCCGCGCGGCGGGCGCCGTCCGTCGAGTGATGGAACCGGCGCGCGGATGCGCATCCGGTCTGCGGCCTCAGGCCGCCAGGATGGGAGGTCGGTGCCGGTGCGAAAGACGCGCCGAGGCGTGGGCCGCGGCGAGGTAGGCCGGTGCCTCCGCCTGCAGATACCCGGTCACGGGCAACGACGCCGGCCACGCCAGCGCGGGTGCGTGCTGGGTGCAGAATCCGTCGCAGCTGCCGGCCTTGCAGCAATCGGGCAGGCCCGCATCGCCGTCGGGGTGGCCGGCGGGCGGGGGGCCTGCTTCGTCCATCTGCATGGCCATGTCCGTGCCCTCGTGGCACGGCGGCGCGTCGTCGTTCGCCGGTTCCATCGCCGCCATGCCGCCCATCGCCATGCGCGTGGCGGCATGCGCATACGCCGTGCCGTTGAGCAGCAGCACCAGGCAGAGCAGGGCACGGAGCAGGGGGACGAACCGGGACATGCCCGGCATGATACGCCATGGCACGCGAGCCTGCGTTTACGCAGGGTGAGTCGCGCCGCGCCCCGCACCGGGCGGTGCCCGGAGCAGGCGACGACACGTTATCCTTGGCGCGTACTTCAGGCATTGGGCGGCGTGGTATTCGCATGGCAGGCACGGCAATGAGGGGCAGGGTGCCGACAGGCGATCGCACGGATTCCTCCCAGGATGCCCCGGTGTCCACCCGCATCATCGTGGCCGATGTCGGCGGTACCTATGCGCGGCTGGGCTGGATCGACGCCGACGGCGGCAACGCGATCCACGACTACCGCCGCTACGCCTGCGCCGAGCACCCGGACCTGGCCTCGATCCTGCGGGATTACGCCGCCGGTGCGCCCTGCCTGGGCGCGGTGGTGGCCATCGCCGGCGTGCTGGAAGGCGACCGGCTGATCAATTCCAACCTGCCGTGGCCGGTGTCGGTGGAACAGACGCGCGCGGGCGCGGGGCTGGCGTGGGTGCAGCTGATCAACGATTTCGAAGCCGTGGCCAATGCCGTGCCCACGCTGTCGCCCGATACGCTGTCGCCGCTGACGCCGACCGTCGTATCGGGCGCCTCATCGCCGGCGCTGGTGATCGGTCCGGGCACCGGGCTGGGCGCCGCGGTGTGGATCGAGGGCCAGCCGCCGCGGGTATTGCCGACGGAAGTCGGGCAGGCGTCGCTGGCGGCCGGCAATGCGCTGGAACTGGACATCGTGCGACTGCTGTTGAGGAATCGCCCGTACCTGCACAACGAACACGTCCTGTCCGGGCCGGGCCTGATGAACCTGTACCGCTGTCTTTGCGAACTGCGCGGCGCCACGCCCGTGCATGCCGATGCCGGTGCGCTGGTGGCCGCGGCGGCATCGGACGCGCTGGCCCGGGAAACACTGGAAACCTTCTGCGGCTGGCTGGGCAGCGTGGTCGGCGATCTGGCCATCATCTTCGGCGCGCGCGTGGTCTACCTGGCCGGCGGCGTGACCGCGCATATCCCACAGTTCCTGCACGATGGGCACTTCCTGCAGCGCTATCTCAACAAGGGCGTGATGACCGAGCAGTTGGAGCGCGTGCCGGTGTGGCGGGTGGAACACGGACAACTGGGGCTGCTGGGGGCGGTGGCCTGGTACCGGCAGAACCGCACGGGCTAGGCTGTCCGCCGCGTGCGCGCGAGGGGCGTGCCGGGAGGTGGACGCCGCCGGCCCCTCATTCCATGGTGCCCCGCACTGCTAGCGCGTGCCATCCTGCGGCTCGGGTGACGCCGGCTCGGGCGCTTCGCCGGCATCTTCCTGGATGCACCGGGCGAGTTGTCCGCCGGTCAGGCCTTCGCAGCGCGGCGGCACGACGGCGGGCGTGGTCGGCTCCAACGTGGACTCCGGTGGATGCTGCGGCGACAGGGTCCCGCTCGCGTTGCCGACGGCGTCACCGGGAGGATGGATCACTTCCTGGCTCTCACGGGAGACTTCAGGGTCGTCGCGCCGGTCGCAGCCTGCCAGCAGGCCGAGCAGCACGAGCAACGTGACGGGCGCTTTCATTCCGTACCTCCTGGGGCCGCCTCGGCGAGGCGGGATGACAGGGGCGCATCCGCGCCTCAGATCCGGGCGGGTCTGCCATGTCGTGTCCTCGCTGGAAGGCGCCCCTCAATGCGGACGTGTCCTGTCCAGCCGGAATGCCGCGGCCACCGCAGGTCGGGCGCGGTCCCAGCCCAGGCGCGAGGTTCCCCTGAACCGGTCCCAGTCGCGCGCCAGTTCGTCCGCGAGTCCGTCGTCCCACGCGCGGTCGGCATACAGTCCGCGCGCATACGTGCCGTACCGGTAGGCCGGACGGTAGTCGTCGTAGCTGTCGTCGCCGGACCGGAACGGCGCGTTCTCGAACTCGCGCGCGTAGTGCTCGTCGTTCCAGGCGTAGGCATCGTAGGTGCGGCTGGCGCGTTCCCATGCATCCTGCGAGGCCGGCCGCGCCTCGTCCCACGACAGACGCGAATCGCCGCGCTCCTCATTCCACCGCTCCGCCAGCAGCGGTTCGGTGTCCTCCCAGCGCCTGCCGGGCTCACGCTCGCGGCCCAGGACGCCCATCCGATAGGCACTGGCATAGTCCCTGTCGAAATCGCGGGTGCTGTCGTAGTACGGTCGGGTCGGCGCCGTGGTGCGCCAGTATTCGGTTTCTGCCGTGGGGCCCAGGCGCTCGGCGATTCCCTTGCCCGCTGCCGCGCCGGCGATGGCGCCGGCCGCGGCGCCCACCAGCGTACCGATCGGTCCGAACAGGGTGCCGGCCAACGCGCCCGCGGCGACGCCGCCGACCGTGCCTCCCACGCCCACGCCTACCGGATGCGATCCGGGCGTGCCGCTGATGGGGTCGCGATTCATATCCCGGTCGGAAGTGTCTCGTGTCATGGCCGTGCTCCTCTGAAGAGTGGGTGCAGGGTTCCAGAGCGGCGGTGATGACAATGTCGCCGGATGCCGCGCGCAGCGGATTGACATGCTGATCATGTCGCCGGGCCTACCGTCGGATCTTTCCCCGGGAGGACACGACATGCCGGCATCACGCGACCAGGCAGAACGCAGCGCGGCGATCGCCGCTGCGCGCAACACCGACAGCGCACCGGCGGGCGATCCTCCCGTCATCGCGGACGATGCCGGCGCGCGCAGGGCGGCGGAACTGCAACAGCTTGCCGCGGCCCGCGCGCGCAACGAAGACAAGGCTGCGGAATACGACAGCGCCGGCAGCCCCGTCGAAGGCACGCACGTGGCCCCGCCGTCGGCCACGACATGCGCCAGCACCCTGTCGGAGGATGTCGCCAACGCCAAGGCCGGCGCGCCTGCGCACGAGGGGACCGACGCCACCACGGTGCCGCTGGAGCACGCGCGCGTGGATTCCAGCGGACGCCGCCTGACCACCAACCAGGGCGTGCCGGTGGCCAGCAACCAGGACTCGCTGAAGGCGGGACTGCGCGGGCCGGCCCTGCTCAAGGATTTCATCCTCCGCGAGAAGATCACCCACTTCGACCACGAGCGCATTCCGGAACGGGTGGTGCATGCGCGCGGCTCCGGCGCGCACGGCTATTTCGAAGCCTACGAAGATCTCTCCAGGCTCACCCGTGCGGCGCCGTTCCAGGCAGCGGG
The DNA here is from genome assembly GCF_022965755.1 of Pseudoxanthomonas sp. F37. NCBI lineage: Bacteria > Pseudomonadati > Pseudomonadota > Gammaproteobacteria > Lysobacterales > Lysobacteraceae > Pseudoxanthomonas > Pseudoxanthomonas sp. F37. The sequence goes on from NZ_CP095187.1 coordinate 1,972,139, forward strand.
CAAGCGCACCCCGGTCTTCGTCCGCTTCTCGACGGTGGCCGGCGAGCGCGGCAGCAAGGACACCGCCCGCGACGTGCGCGGCTTCGCGGTCAAGTTCTATACCGAAGAGGGCAACTGGGACCTGGTGGGGAACAACATGCCGGTGTTCTTCATCCAGGACGCGATGAAGTTCCCGGACCTGGTGCATGCGGTGAAGCCCGAGCCGCATCATGCGATGCCGCAGGCGGCATCGGCGCACGACACGTTCTGGGACTTCGTGTCGCTGATGCCCGAGTCGGCGCACATGCTGGTGTGGCTGATGTCCGACCGCGCCATTCCGCGCAGCTACCGGATGATGCAGGGCTTCGGCGTGCACACCTTCCGGCTGGTCAACGCGGCCGGCGAAAGCGCACTGGTGAAGTTCCACTGGACGCCGGTGGCCGGCGTGCATTCGCTCACCTGGGACGAGGCGTTGAAGATCAGCGGCGCCGATCCGGATTTCCATCGGCGCGACCTGTGGGAGGCGATCGAGGCGGGCGCCTGTCCGGCATGGGAACTGGGCCTGCAGGTGTTCTCCGATGCCGATGCCGAACGGTTCTCGTTCGATGTGCTGGATGCCACCAAGATCGTCCCGGAGGAGCTGGTTCCCATCGTCACCGTCGGTCGGCTGGTGCTGGACCGCAACCCGGACAACTTCTTCAGCGAGACCGAACAGGTCGCCTTCTGCACCGCGCACGTCATACCGGGCATCGATTTCACCAACGATCCCTTGCTGGCCGGACGCATCCATTCCTATGTCGACACCCAGCTCAGCCGGCTGGGCGGCCCCAATTTCCACGAAATCCCGATCAACGCGCCGCTGGCGCAGGTGCACAACAACCAGCGCGACGGCCTGCACCGCCGGGCCATCCCGCGTGGCCGCGTGGCGTACGAGCCGAACTCGCTGGGCGGCGGTTGTCCGTTCCAGGCCGGTGCCGCAGGTTTCGTCCCGGTGCCGGAACCGGTCGCCGGGGAAGAGCTGCGCGCCAAGCCGGAACGGTTCGCCGAGCACTACGCGCAGGCCAGCCTGTTCTACGAAAGCCAGACGCCGGTGGAGCAGCGCCACATCGCCGCGGCGTTCCGCTTCGAACTGAGCAAGGTCACCGTGCCCGCCGTCCGGCGGCGCGTGGTGGCGCTGCTGGCGAACGTATCGCCCACGCTCGCCCGCGCGGTGGCGGACGGGCTGGGCATGGACATGCCCGGGCCATTGCCGCGCCTGGAGGTCGGCGCGACCGCCGCGCCGGAAGTCACGGTATCGGCCACCCTGTCGCAGACCGCGTATCCAGGCACGATGCAGGACGCCCACCTCAAGGTCGCCGTACTGGTGGCGCCCGGCGTGGATGGCGAGCAGGTCGGTGCCATCCAGCACGCGTTGCTGGAAGCGGGCGTCACCGCGCGTCTGGTCGGCCCGCGGATCGGCGCAGTCGGGGGCGCGTCCGCCGTGACGCTGGACGCGGACGCCTCGCTGGAGAACCAGCCCGGTGCCCTGTTCGACGGTGTGGTGGTGCCCGCGGGAGTGTCGGCTTCCCTTGCGCCGGACGGGCGGGCCATCGAATTCCTGCGCGATCAGTACAGGCACTGCAAGCCCTTGCTGGTGATCGGCGACAGCGCTGCGTTGCTCGATGAGGCGGGCATCCCGCGGGCCGGGGAAGATCCGGGCCTGCTGGTGGCGGAGCGATCGAACGGACAGGCGGTGCGTGCATTCCTGGAAGCGCTTGCGCAGCGTCGGCATTTCGATCGCGAACGCGATCCGCCGCGGGTCTAGCGGTTGCCTGTGGCATGCGTGCGTCGACCGGCGCGCGGCGCGTGCGGGCCAACATCCTCGCAACGTCCGCTTCGCATGCTGTTGATGGGCCCGCGCGCAAGCTCCGGTACCGCGCTCACAACATGAGGAGACGAGATGAAAGTCGGCGAGATGATGAGTGGCAACGTGCGCCTGGTCGCGCCCGACGACACCCTGGCGCATGCCGCCAGGGTGATGGCGGAACAGGACGTGGGAAGCCTGCCGGTCGGCGAGGACGATCGGCTGGTGGGATTCCTGACCGACCGCGACATCGCGGTCCGCGCGGTGGCGCAGGGATTGGGTGCCGAGGCCCGGGTCCGGCAGGTGATGTCCGGCGAAGTCAAATACTGCTATGACGACGATGACGTGGAGGAGGTCGCCCTCAACATGGCCGACCTGGAGCTGCGTCGCATGCCCGTGGTCAACCGCGACAAGCGCCTGGTGGGCATCGTGTCGTTGGGAAACTTCGCCCAATGCGGGGCGCCGCGCGCTTCGCAGGAACTGCTTGAGGGTGTTGCCGCGCGACACTAGTGCGGGCGCGTTGACACCGTGTTCGCATGGCCTGCGCTACAACTCCACCATGCCCGGCCTGCCTGAGCGTCGTGCCCTGTGGGCCGCGGCATCCTCTTTCCCTCCAGGTGTCCGCGGTTCCCATGGACTGGAAGGTTGAAACAGCCGCGCAGCTCGCCCCGCGCGGCTCGGACCGCCTGCTCTGGGGAGATCTGGCCAACGGCTACCGTCTGGCGGAAGACGCCTTCGCTCCGGTCGCCCGCTCATGGCGCGACGCGTGGCTCTCCCTGGCGGGGCAGGGATGGCTGCTGGCGGCGATGGCGCTTGTCTTGGCGTGCGGCCTGATCGCAGTACGCGCGTGGGCGCTGCCCGCGTGGGAGCGCCACCTCGAGAAAGAATGGCGCGGACATCCCCTGGCCTTGTCGCTGCCGGCCGCGGCGGGCGTGCTGGTGCTGGGAGGGTTGGCGTGGCTGGCGGCGTCGCTGTTCCTCCAGGCCCTCGTGTGGACGGCTCCGCTGCCGCTGCCGCTGCGCGGTACGGCCCGGGCCCTGGTGGCCGTCGTCACGCTGGTGGCCGTGGTCATCGCGACCGGTCGAGGGATCGCGCGCCTGACGGTGGGACTGCAGGGCGGGCGTGCGGGCATGGCGGCCGCGCCCCTCGTCCTTGCGCTATCGCTGCTGCTGGTGGCGCTGCTGGACCGCAACCTGGCCCTCATGGCAGCCCCTCCCGTGGCCGCCGTCGGCCTGGTCCACGCAGCCACCGCCTGTGCGATGGGCGTGGCGATCGCATTCGTACTGTCCCGCGCGCCCGGCATCGTGCGGCGCGCCGGGTTGCACACGCCGGTCCGGCGCCGCCTGGCGCACGCGGTGTCCGGCGGCGTGATGCTGGGCTGGCTGCTGCTGGTGGTGGTGGTCGCCAGCCTGTTGGCCGGCTACATGGCATGGGCCGCCTTCCTGACCAAGCAGATCGTGTGGACGCTGCTGGTGCTGGGGTGGACGTTCCTGACCTGGCGGACCGTCCACGATGGCGCCGACTTCCTCGCCGGCCGCCGCGAAGCGCTGCTGCGTGCATCGCGCAGGACCGGCGTGGGCACGCGGCGCCTGCAGCAGGCCATCGTGCTGGTGAGCGGTGCGGCGATGCTGGGCCTGGCCTGCGTGGCCCTGATGCTCATCAGCGCGCCTTACGGGCTGGGCCCGTCCGACCTGCTGGGCCGCATGTTCGACGCCGGCGGCAACCTGCGCATCGGCAACCTGAGCTTCAGCCCCCTGCAGGTACTGCGCGCCATGGTGGTACTGGCATTGGCGGTCGCGGCCTCGCGCATGCTGGCGCAGTGGCTTTGCCGCCGCCTGCTGCCGACGACACGCCTGGATGCGGGCGTGCGGGCGTCGCTGACCACCCTGGCGCGCTATGCGGGCGTCGTGGTGGGCATCGGCATGGCGCTGGCGGCACTGGGCGTGGAAGCCAATCGCATCACCTGGGTGGTGAGCGCGCTGACGGTCGGCATCGGCTTCGGGCTGCAGGCCATCGTGCAGAACTTCATCTCCGGGCTGATCCTGCTGGTGGAGCGTCCGGTGAAGGTGGGCGACTGGGTGGTGGTGGGCGACGCGGAAGGCGATGTCCGCCGCATCAACGTCCGCGCCACCGAGATTTCGCTGGCCGACCGCACCACCGTGCTGGTCCCGAACTCGGAGCTGATCACCAAGGTCGTCCGCAACCGCACGTTCACCGCCGGCGACGGCCTGGTGAAGGTGGTCCTGCCGGTGCCGGCGGTGGCGGACATCGCCCAGGTCGTCGGCCTGGTGCGGGCGGTCGTGCGCGAACAGGGCGAGATCAAGCCGTCTCCCGCGCCCCAGGTGCAGGTGGAGGAGGTGAGGGACAACAAGCTGTGGATCGGCGTGTCCGCCTATGTGGAGGGCCCTCGCCAGGTGACCCGCATCCGCGCGGCCCTGCTGCTGGCCCTGGTGCAGCGCCTGCAGGCCGCCGGCATCGCGCTGGTGTGAGCCGCGTCCTCAGCCACGGACCTGCAGGGACACGCGGCCATCCGGATCGCCTTCGATGAAGGCGGCCACGCGGCTGCCGGTGCTGCGGAAGGCCAGGTCGATGCGCTGGTCGCCCACGGCGAGATCGTGGATGGTGACATCCTGGATGCCGAACGGCAGTTCCGCGCGCTGCACGTGGATGGTCCTTCCGTCGCCATCCACCTGGATGCCCAGGCACGCCTGCAGCAGCATGAACGCCGAGCCCGCCGCCCACGCCTGCGGCAGGCAGGCCACGGGATAGGCGACCGGCGGCGCGCCCTGCGTACGCGCGAAGCCGCAGAACAACTCCGGCATGCGCATGTCGAAGTGCACCGCGGCCTCGAACGCGCCGCGCAGCAGCCGCGTGGCCGCGCCGCGCACGCCCGTGCTGGCCAGCCCGCTGGCGCACAGGGCGGAATCGTGGGGCCAGACCGAGCCGTTGTGGTAGGAAATGGGGTTGAAGCGCGCCTCGCCCCTGGCGACGGTGCGGATGCCCCAGCCGGTGAAGAACGCCGGCGACATCAGCTGCTCGGCCACCGCCAGCGCACGTGCCGGCTCGGCCACGCCAAACTGCAGCAGATGGCCTGCGTTGCTGGTCCTGACCGCGCACAGCGCGCCTTCGCCATCCAGGGCCAGGCCGTAGTAGGCGGCACTCTCCATCCAGAAGCGCCGCTCGATGGTGGCGCGCAACGCCTGCGCGCGGCGTGCCCAGTGCGCGGCCGCGGGCGGGTCCCAGCGTTGGCCCAGCTCGGCCATGGTGCGCAGGGCGGCGTAGGCATACCCCTGGACCTCGACCAGCGCGATCGGCCCTTCCGCCAATCGGCCGTCGGCATGGAACACCGAGTCGCCGCTGTCCTTCCAGCCCTGGTTGGCCAGGCCGCGGTCGCTGGCGCGCGCATAGACCAGCAGGCCGTTGGGATCGGCGTCGCAGACCCGTTCGATCCATTGCACGGCGGCCAGCAGCGCCGGCCACAGGGACTGCACGGTCTCGATGTCGGCCGTCCGCTTCAGATAGGCCCCGGCCAGGGCGATGAACAGCGGCGTGGTGTCCACGCCACCGTAGTAAAGCCCGAAGGGCAACTCCTTCATGGCCGACATTTCGCCGCGCCGGGTCTCGTGCATGATCTTGCCGGGGGCGGCGTCCAGGAACGGCGATTCCTCCTTGGCCTGGTGCCTGGCCAGGAAGGTGAGCACGCCCTTGGCCAGCCCCGGGTCCAGCCACAGCGTCTGCATGGCGGTGATCACGGCGTCGCGACCGAAAGGCGTGGAGAACCACGGAATGCCCGCATACGGGTAGGGACCGGTCTCCAGTTCGCTGGTCAGCAGCGCCAGGTCCGAGCGCGAGCGGCGCATCCACTGGTCGAACAGCGGTCCGCTGCTGGACACGCGTGCGCCCCGTCGTTGCCGCCGTCGCATGTGCCGCCGGGCATGCGATGCCTCGTCGCGATAGCGCTGCCGGGAGGGCGTGGCCTCCTGCAGGACGCCGATCTCGGCATACAACTCCTCCGAGCCTCCCGGCGCCAGCGTGAGCACGAACTCCACGCAGCCCGGGACAGGCTGCGCGGGCGGCCGCGAGAACAGCACCGATGACGACCTGGCCACGCCATCCAGTCCCTCGTAACGGAACGCATAACCCCACTCGCTGCTCTCCGGCCCCAGCAGGCGCCCACGCGCCGGCCGCCGGCTGCCGCGCACCTCGAACATGTCGACGAAGTCGGCATCCAGCCGGAAGCGCAGGGGCAGCCGGGTCGTCCGGTCGCCGTAGTTCATGCAGGTGATGCGTTCGTACATGCGCTCGCGGCACAGGAAGCGGCTGCGGGTGATGTGGATCAGCCCTTCCGGAGCGCCCATCTCGTCCATCGCCGACAGGGCGCGGTTGGTCAGATGGGCGACGAACAACACATTGTCCTGGGTGACCGCGGAACTGAGCAGGGCCGGTTGCTGCTCGCCCAGGAGGAACTCGTAGCGGGACACGATGCGGGTGTCGTGCACGAAGAAGCCTTCGGCGGGCGCGACGATGTCGCCCAGGCTGTTGGCCACCAGGAAACTGTCGCCGTCCTTGAGGACATAACGGGTCAGGGGTGCGCTGTCGCTGTTCTCCATGGTCAGGCTTTCATGCGATGGGGCGCGCCCTCCACCATGCGGACGTAAAGGGACTCGTAGTCCGCCGCCATGCGGCGGGCATCGAAGCGCTGCTCGAAACGGCGGCGGACCGCGTGGCGGTCCAGTTCGCGGCAGCGTGCGACGGCCTCCACGCCGGCCTGGATGCTGTCGACGATGAAGCCGGTGCGGCCGTCGTCGACCACCTCGGGCACCGACCCTTCGCGCCAGGCGATCACCGGCGTGCCGCACGCCATCGATTCGATCATCACCAGTCCGAACGGCTCCGGCCAATCGATGGGGAACAGCAACGCCGCGGCGTTGCCTAGGAACTCCGGCTTGCCCGCATCGTCGATCTCGCCGACGAATTCGACGCCGCCACCGGCCAACAGGGGTTCGATCGTCTCGTGGAAATAACGGCGATCGGCCGTGTCCACCTTGGCGGCGATACGCAAGGGCAGGCCCGCCCGCCGCGCGATCTCGATGGCGCGGTCCGGCCGCTTTTCCGGCGACAGCCGGCCCAGGAAGGCCAGGTAGTCGCCGCGCGGGCGGGGCGGTGGCATCAGCAACGACGTCGGCATGCCATGCGGGATGGTCTGCCACCAGTTGGCCCACGGCAGCGGCAGGCGCTGGTGGTCGGAAATGGACACCAGCGGATAGCGCGACCAGCGACGGTAGGCCTGCGGGAGGTCCTGTTTGTCCTGGCGCCCGTGCAGGGTGAACACGCACTTGGAGGCGAGTTGCTCGAAGATCGGCAGGGGCAGCAGATCGATGTGGAAATGCAGCACGTCGAACTCGTCGGCACGCTCGCGGATGCCGTGCAGCATGGACAGGTGCGCGGCCACCGGGGACTTGAGCGGTGCAGGGTCCAGCCTGAGCGCGATGTCGCGGAAGCTGGTGAGGTCGGCCGCGGTGACGGAGTCGCCGCTGGCGAACAGGGTGACGTGGTGGCCACGCGCGACCAGCGCTTCGGTCAGGTACGACACCACGCGTTCGGTGCCGCCGTACAGCTTAGGCGGCACCGATTCGAACAAGGGGGAGATCTGCGCGATCCTCACGAGGCCACGCCTTCGCTGCGGTGCCTGGCCGGTGGCAGGTCGGCGGCCGGCGGCGCGGACGGTCCCGCCTTGCGCTGCAGATGGCCCAGGAAATCGCGTGCCCACGCCGTGATGTCGTTGCGACGCAGGGTGTCGAGCATGGCCGACCAGCGTGCGCGGCGTTCGCCCAGGGGCATGCGCCGCGCCAGCGCGATCGCGTCGGCCATTTCCTCGGTGTCGTGGGGATTGACCAGCAGGGCTTCCGGCAACGCATGCGCCGCGCCGGCGAAGCGGGACAGCACCAGCACGCCGGGATCGGCCGGGTCCTGCGCGGCCACGTATTCCTTGGCGACCAGGTTCATGCCGTCGCGCAGCGGCGTGACCAGTCCGATGTCCGCCGTGCGATAGAACCCCGCCAGCACGTCGTGGGGATAGCACTGGTTGACGTAGCGCAACGGCGTCCAGTCGGGCCGGGCGTGCCGGCCGTTGATGTGGCCGGCGACGCGTTCCAGTTCCTCGCGCAACGCGCGGTACTCCGGCACGTCCTCGCGGCTGGGTGGCGCGATCTGCAGGTAGGTGAGGTTGTCGGGTGTGTGCGGATGCTGGTCCAGATAGCGCCCGAACGCGTGGAAGCGCTCCGGCAGGCCCTTGGAGTAGTCCAGCCGGTCCACGCCGATGGCGAGCCGGCGATCGCTCAGGCTCTGCCGCAGTGCGGTCACCGCTTCCCGCCCACGGACCGATACGGCCGAACGCGCCACCTGGTCGACATCGATGCCGATGGGGAAGGCCGCCACCTCGCAGGACCCGGCATCCACGCCCATATGCGCGAAATACTGCCGCAGGTTCTCCGCGTCCGCCTCGGTCTGCACGCCCACCAGGTCGTAGCAGGCCAGCGCGGAAAAGACGTCCCGGTGGTCCGGCAGCATGCACAGCACGTCCCAGGACGGCAGGGGAATGTGGAGGAAGAAGCCCAGGCGCTGGCGGACGCCGCGCGCACGCAGCGCACGGGCGAGCGGAATCAGGTGGTAGTCGTGGATCCATACTTCGTCGTCGCCCCGCAGTTCGCGTGCCAGCGCGTCGGCGAAGCGGTCGTTCACGGCGAGGTAGCGCGCATACTCTCCGCGGTCGAAATGGATCAGGTCCACGCGGTAGTGCAGCAGCGGCCACAGGGCCCGGTTGGCGAAGCCGTGGTAGTACCCTTCGAACTCATGCTGCGGCACGTCCAGCAGGCAGAAGCGTATGCCGTCGCCGATCTGCACGCGGGGCGGCGCCTCACCGAAGCCGCCGCTCCAGCCGAACCACACGCCGCGCCGCTGCCGCAGCACGCCGTGCAAGGCCACGGCCAGCCCGCCCGCATGCACGGCGCCGGGGTAGGCCACCCGATTGGATACGACGAACAATCTACTCACGCGCTTTCTCCTCGGGATGCTCTCTGCCGCCCGCGGTGAGCCACGCCAGGACCGCGTGCGCATCCCGCAGCGCGTAGCGCGCGGCGCTGGGCCTGGGCGCGCCGACACGGACGCTGATGCCTCCCAGCGCATTGACGGCCTCGAAGCCCGGCTCGTCGGCCGGATCGTCGCCCGCGAAAACGGGGATGCGTCCCGAGAACGGCGGCCGGGCCATGAAGGCAAGGATGGCCTTGCCCTTGTCCATGCCCTGGGGACGGATCTCGATGCCGTGCGCACCCGGGTGGAGCCGATGGGTGGGTACGGCCGCCGCCAGCCGGTGCGCGAATGCCGTCATCGCGTCCGCGGCGCCCGGGGCGGCGCGCCAGTGCAGATACAGGCAGGGGCCATGCGCTTCGACCACGGCGTTAGCGTGGCGCCCGGCAATCTCCACCGCTTCTGCGATCCATGCCGCCGGCACCATCGGCGCGGCCACGCCGGTCGGCTCGGGGCGGCACTGCAGCCCGTGCAGCCCCGCCGCAGCCGGTGTCACCCACGGGTGCAGGAGCGCATCGAGTGCCTGCAGGCTCCGTCCGGTCACCAGGGCGACGGCGCCGTCCAGCTTCGTGCGCAGCCGTTGCAGCAAGGGCGTGACGCGCGCGTCCAGTACCACCTGTTCCGGACGGGGCGCATGCATCGTCAGGGTGCCGTCCACATCGAGGAACAGCGCCCAGTCGTTGCGTGGATGCGGGGGAGTTCGATCGCCTGTGCCGGAGTCCATGCGGCCAATCTAGCGACAGGCGCGTGATACCGGTGTGGAGTGGAATGTAAAGGCCGCGTTGCTTCAGGAACGGCCGGTCCTTGCGCCGGCGCACGCACCTGCAACTGCACTTGCAACCGGCCATTCCGCGGATCGCAAGGATGCAGCGCCCTCTGCATGCCATGACGCCACAGTGAACGATTCGCTTGCGCAAGTAGGGATGTTTTGCGCCAGCGCCGATTCGCATCATGCAACCGCGCTCTGCATGGCCGCTTCACGTCTTGCAGACGTTGCTGAAGGAATACTCCCGCCTCGCGCGCGGTTGCGGAAACGAGCGGCGCATCCGCGGCCGTGACCGCCTGACGCATGGGAGCCCACACCATGGACAACGCCGCCCACGCGAGCGAGGAGCGACTCAGGCTCGCCCTGAAGGCCGGTGGTCTTGCCAGTTGGGACTGGAACATCCGGACGGGCCAGGTGGCCTGGTCCGACGAGCACTTCCGCATCCAGGGTTACCGGCCGGGAGAAGTGATCCCGAGCTTCGAGGCATGGCTGGCACGTGTGCATCCGGACGACCGCGACGAAGCGGTCCAGGTGCTGCAGGCCGCCCGCGACAGCGGCGCGGACTATGCGCACCGTTTCCGGTGCATGCTGCCCGATGGCAGCGTGCGCATGTGCGCGGCGAGGGGCTTCTTCTACTACGACGAGGCAGGCCAGGCGACCCGCATGATCGGCGTGATGGAGGACATCACCGAGGCGCTGGCGGCCGAGCGGCGGCTGCGCGAAAGCGAAGCCCGGTTCCGCCAGTTCGGCGATGCGTCATCGGACGTGCTGTGGATACGCGATGCCCGCACCTTGCGCCTGGAGTACCTGAGCCCGGCGTTCGACCGCATCTACGGGCTGGACCACCGCCGCATGCTGGAGCAGCCGGGACTGGATGGCTGGCTGGCGCTGATCGTGCCGGAAGACCGTCACACGGTGCATGCCGCGTTGCAGCGGGTCAAGGCCGGCGAGCGCGTCACCACCGAATACCGGATCAGGCGGGGAGGCGATGGCAGCATGCGGTGGATGCGCAATACCAAGTTCCCGTTGCGCGACGACGCAGGCGAGATCGTGCGCATCGGCGGCATCGGTCACGACGCCACCGCCGAGCGCGAGGCGTCCGACCGCATGCACGTCATGATGGCCGAGCTGCAGCATCGCACCCGCAACCTGATGGCGGTGGTCCAGTCGGTCGCGTTGAGGACCCTGCGCGGCTGCGCCTCACTGGAACAGTTCGAGACGGCGTACATGGATCGCCTGGCCGCGATTGCCCGTGTGCACGGACTGCTGTCGCGCCTGCCCGAAGGCGACCGTGCCAGCTTCGACGAGCTGTTGCGCGAAGAACTGCAGGCCCATGGCGTATCGGACGGGCAGGTGGACCTGCAGGGCCCGTCCGGCATCCGCCTGCGCTCGTCCAGCCTGCAGATCTTCGCGCTCGCGCTGCACGAGCTGGCGACCAACGCGGTCAAGTACGGTGCCCTGTCCACACCGGCGGGGCGCCTGTCGATCCATTGGACGTTGACCGCCTGGCCGGAAGAGGCGAACGTGCTGCGCGTGCACTGGGTGGAGGAGGGCGTGGCCGTTGACACCGCCGCGGCGGCAGCGGCGGGCGGCTACGGGCGGGAGCTGATCGAACGCGCCTTGCCGCACCAGCTGCGGGCGCGCACGTCCTACCGCCTGGCGGCCGACGGCGTGCGCTGCACACTGGAGGTGCCGCTTGCCACGGACGCGTAGGCGCCCGTGTTTCACACGGTGACGGCGCCGCCGGAGACGGTGAGCAGCGTGCCGGAGGTGTAGCTGGCCGTATCGGCCGCGAGCATCACGTAGGCCGATGCCAGTTCCGCGGGCTGGCCGGGCCGACCCATGGGGACGTGTCCGCCGAATCCGGTGACCTCCTCTTCCGACATGCCCGCGGGAATGAAGGGCGTCCAGATCGGTCCGGGAAGAACCGCGTTCACCCGGATTCCCTTGTCGGCCAGGGTGCCTGCCAGCCCGATGGTCAGGTTGGCGATGGCCCCCTTGGTGGCGGCGTAGGGCAGGATGTTCGGGCTGGGCTTCTTGGACTGCACCGATGCGGTGTTGATGATGGCGGCACCGGGTCGCAGGTGGGGCAGCGCCAGGCGCACCAGGTTGAAGACGGCATGCACGTTGGTGGCGAACGTCTTCTCCCACTCCTCCAGCGTGATGTCCTCGAAGCGCTCGTAGTACTTCTGGTAGGCCGCGTTGTTGACCAGCACGTCCAGTCCCCCCAGGGCGTCCACGGCGTCCCTGACCAGCCGTTCGGCCTGGGCCGGATCGCTGATGTCGCAGGCCAGCGTGGCCGCCTTGCGGCCTGCCGCTTCGACCAGCTGCGCGATCCGCGCGGCATCGGCTTCCTCCGAAGGCAGGTGGGCGATCGCCACGTCGGCGCCCTCACGCGCATACGCGATGGCCACGGCCGCGCCGATGCCGCTGTCGCCGCCGGTGATCAGCGCCCGCTTTCCTGCAAGCAGCCCGTGTCCGACATAGCTGTCCTCGCCATGGTCGGGTCGCGGCTCCATCTTCCCGGTCTTGCCGGGAAAGGATTGCTGTTGCGGCGGGAACGGTGGCCTGGGGTAATCGGGGATGGGCATGTGGGTCTCCTTGCAGGGTCGCGGGAGTGCGGCGGACGCGTGCGCGTGGTCGTTCGCGCATGGCGGACCGTGGTGCAGGCGCCGCCTCAGCGCGCCGGCGCCAGTGCCTTGGCTTGTTCCAGGTGTGCGGCGACGTGTTCGCGCGTGCGGGTCAGGTGGTCGCGCACGGCGGGCGTCGTCGCCGCCGGCATCAACGCGCCGTCGAGGGTGGCCAGTGCGTCGGTGTGGCCTTTCACCATGGCGGCGACATAGGCCTGCGCATACGCATCGCCGGTCGTGGCGTCCAGTCTGGCCAGTTCGGCCTGGCCCTTCTGCTGCTGGGCCTGCGCCTTCTCCGCTGCCGCATCCGCGCCGAGCGCGGCGGTCTGGCGGCGGTTCTCGGAATGCTGGTCGATCATCATCCGTGCGTAGTCGGCCATCTCGCCTTCCACCTGCTTGGCCAATGCCTGTTCGCCTGCCGCGATCTCGTGATCGTTGATCGCATTGAGGACGCCCAAGGCTGCGCGTTCTGCGGGCGCCGAGGCCACGGCCGACGCGCCGGCCGTGGCGTCCTGGCCGGTCGCCGCCACGGTGCTGTCCGTGCTGCCGTCCACAGCGGCCGGCCTGCCGGTGGGATCCACGGCAGGCACGTCGTCGGCTGCCACGTCGCCCGACGCATCGCGTCGCTCGTTGCAGGCCGATACCGCCAGAGCGAGGGCGAGGGTCGCCGCAACGCGGGGGATCGTGATTCTCATGTCGTGCTCCTGGAAGGGATGCGGTGCGCGCCCGGTGGCGGGCAACGCGGGCGGGGAAGTTCCATCACCAGCCAAGCGGGATGGAGCGGAGTGCGGCGGTGGCTGCTCCTTCGCGGGCGTCGATCATCGGGGGTTCATCCTCGATACGCCGCTGCGGTGGAGTGCCGCGTGTCCACTGTGGGGCCAAGAGGATGAAGAGCTTGTCCGCGCCGGCATCACATCGGGACGACATGGGACGGTGCCACCATGTCCGGGTCCGCCACGCCGGAGGCCGTCATGAGCGACGATCCGAACAACACCGGTTCACCCGACCGGGATCGCATCAACCTCAACGAAGACCACGAGCTCCGCTACTGGTCCCAGGCGCTGGGCGTCACCCCGGAACGCCTGCGATCGGTCGTCGAGGCCGTCGGCACGTCCGTGGCGGCGGTGCGCCGTCATCTCGACGACTGAGCGGGCACAGGGGTGTCGTCCGGTCTGCCTCCGGTGCTGCTGGGCAGTCTGGCTTTCGCAGCGCTGCTGGCGCTGGTCACCTACCTGGCCAGCGCAGGTGCGCGCACGCGGATCCGCTGGCTGTCGACCGCCGGCGCTTTCTCGGTCGCGATGGCGGCCGGTTTCCAGTTCATCTGAGGCGCGGACCGTCGCCGCAACCGATGCCTTCAGTGCGGCCTGTCGTCATCGCCCAGCGCGAGGCGATCCAGCGCGGCCGTGATCGATGCCACGTCGAAGGGCTTGCGCAGATAGGACAGCGAACGATAGCCCTCGGGCAGGGTGGTCGTGTCGTAGCCGGTGATCAGCACGGTGGGGATGCCACGCGCCGCCAGCGCATCGGCGAGCGGAAAGGAATATTCCGAGCCCAGGTTGACGTCCAGCAGCCCGACATCGGGCAGGTCGCCGGCTTCGAGCGTCTGCATGGCCTGTTGCACGCGGGCGAAGGGCCCGAGGACGTCGGCGCCCAGCCGCTCGATGACATCCTGCAGGGCGGAGGCCAGCAGGTATTCGTCCTCCACGATCATCACCCTGCGTCCCGACAGGCGGCTCGGCATGGCCTTCACTCCGGCGGTCCTGCGGTGATCCTGCCTGCACCCGCGTGAAGAACGCGCCTACGCGGCGTGCGCACGCGCATGCTCAGCGGGGCCCGTGTTCCTCGCGCGAGCGCGCACGGTGGTCGCTGAGCATCGCACTGACCACGATGCTGGTACCCAGGGCGACGCCCAGCAGGAACAGGATCAGCGCGACCGTGGGATATCCCCACAGCGTGTGCGAGGTGGGCACCCGCATCATCATGGCCGACGCCAGGATCAGCGCGGCGGTGATGACGCCCACCGATATCCGGTTGGCGATCTTCTGCAGGTTCTCCATCAGGCGCGAGTCCTCCAGCCCGGTGAGGCGCATCTGGAAGCGGTTTTCGGCGACCAGCGACAGGATGTCCGACAGCTTGCGCGGGCCGTCGCGCAGCAGCGCCTGGACTTCCATCATCTCGCTGGCCAGGTTGGGCGACGACAGCGATTTGCGCAGGCGCGCGCGCATGACGTGCTGCAGCTGGTCCTCGACCACGCGCCGGGTGTCCAGCTCCGGCGCCAGCGCCTGGCATACCGCGTCCAGGTTGAGCAGGGTCTTGCCCAGCAGGCTGAGTTCGGGCGGCGGCCGCAGGCCGCACTGCATGGCGATGCGGACCAGCTCCAGGACCACCACGCCTTCGGACATCGAGGACTGGTGCGCGCCGTAGCGCGAGATCAGCTGTCCCACCTCGCGCAGATAGCGCGGCTCGTCGTAGTCCTCCAGGCGGATGCCCAGCGCGATGCATTCCTCGGCGACCTGCTCGCCGCGTCCGTCCACGGCGGCGAACAGCAGCTTCAGCAGCCGGTCGCGCTGGCGCGGCGGCACGTTCGCCACCATGCCCAGGTCGAAGATGGCCAGACGGCCGTCGTCGGTCACCCTCAGGTTGCCCGGGTGCGGATCGGCGTGGATCTCGCCATGCACGAACACCTGGTCGAGATAGCCGCGCAGCAGGTCTTCCGCCACGGGCGTCATGTCCTGCTCGGTGCGGCGCAGCCCGGAAATCCCGTCCACGCGCCGCCCTGTCGCCAACTCCATCGTCAGCACGCGGCGGCCGGTATAGTCCCAGAGCGGGGCAGGGACCCAGAGCAGGCGGAACGGGGTGAGGTGCTGGCGAAAGCGCTCCAGGTTCTCGGCTTCGGCCACATAGTCGAGCTCGGCCATGAGCGAGCGCCCGAATTCGTCCAGCCACTCCGAAAAGCGTACGTGCCGTCCCACGCGGGTCAGTCGATCGGCGGCATCGGCGATGCCCCGCAACAGGTCCAGGTCGCCCATCAGCTGCGCGGCCACGCCCGGGCGCTGGACCTTCACCGCGACGTCGCGACCGTCGCGCAGCGTCGCACGATGCACCTGGGCCAGCGACGCACAGCCGATGGGCACTTCGTCGAAGCTGGCGAAGGCACGCCCGATGCGCACGCCGATGGCGTCCTCGATCTGCTCCCGGATCGCCTCGAACGGCACCGGCGTGACCTTTTCCTGCATGCGTTCCAGGGCCGCGGCATAGGCCGGCGGTACCAGGTCCGGCCGCGTGGACAGCATCTGCCCGAGTTTGACGAAGGTCGGGCCCAGGGCTTCCAGATCGTCGGCGAACCGCTCGGGACTTCCTTCCTCGTCCGGCCCGCCCTCGGACAGGGCGCCATTCAACGTGAGTCCCTGGAATACGCCGGCCTTGCGATAGCGCAGCAGGAATCGCAGGATCGCCGTGCGGCGTGCCATCTTCCCTTCGGGTGCGTCCGTGGTGTCGTCGATGTGGTTCATGTCCACCTCCATGTCCGATTCTGGGTCGGAGGGGAGTGAGCATGCGGTGAATGACGATGCGGCGCGGTCACGCCCCGCTAACGCGCGCACGCCTGCAATGGCAGCCCCGCAAGCGAGGCTGCCCGGATGACGCAGACACCCGAACATCGCCCCAACGAACACAGCGACCGTGGCAAGCCCAACACGCCCGACCGCTTCCGCAACGACAAGGCGCGCTGGAAAGAGCATGACCAGCCCGACGATCCGCGCGACAACCAACCGGACCCCGAACGCGACTATCCGGATGCGGAAGAGGGCGTGCCCCGATAGCGCAACGCGACGGCGGCTCAGCCTGCGCCAAGCGTATGGAGCGGCTGGCAGCGCGGGCAGAAGAAGTTCCTGCGCTGCGTGGTGCCCAGATATTCCTTGACCACCGTTCCGTTGCAGGTCGGGCAGGTGCGCCGGGTGTGTATCAACCAGTGCTTGCGCAGCACGTACCGGCGCTTCCATTCCAGGAAGTCGAAGCTGTAGGCGCGTGCCTGGGCGATGAGCGCGGTGAGCGCACGCGGGGGCAGGGCGCCCACCTGGCTGGCCGGATGCACGCCAATGCGGAACAGGACTTCGTTCTTGATGATGTTGCCCACGCCGGCGAACACGTCCTGGTCCAACAGGGCGTCGCATGCAAGCCGCTCCGGCCGCGCCTTCAGCTTGCTGCGCGCCAGTGCGGGATCCCAGGCGGGGTTCATCACGTCCACGCGCCAGTCGTAGACCTCGTCCAGGGGCGTTTCGATGAACCTGATCGAGGAGGCGTAGAACACCAGAGAGCCGTTGTCGAACGTCAGCGCCAGTCGCGGTGGTGCCTGCTTGCGGCTGTCGATGCAGTACGAACCGAACATCAGCATGTGCACGCGCAGACTGAAACCGCGGAACTCCAGCAGGAAGTGCTTGCCCCAGCTACGCACCGACACGACCCGCCGGCCCACCATCCGGGCGATGTCCATGCGGCTGTTCCCCGCGACCTCACGCACGGTCTGTCCGCTGAACTTGGCGGCGGCCTCCTTCAGGATGACGATGGAAGGGCCTTCAGGCACGCCGCGTGTCCGCACGCGCCTGCGGTGCCGGCCGGTCTGCGCATCCGGCGGCAATGCCCGTGTTCTTCATCGTTCGCCCTGCGCCCATAGGCCGCAGAGAAGACCCCACCCGGGGTGAACACGCCGTGGAGTCGGCGGTGCCGCTGCCGACACAGGCTGCCCCACGGAAGGAAGCGCCACTGGCCAGCAGGTGAACGGAGGCCGCAGAATTGATCCGGATCAACGCGCGCCGGCGCGGCTGGCGCTGACAATCGATCCGGCTTTTCGATTGGACGGAGCTGTCATGCGCCTGGGTTCGCGTTCCCTGGTGATTCCCGTGGTGCTGGTCAGCTTCGCGCTGACGGCCTGGGCGGTTCCCGGCAGCACCTGGCCGACCACGGGCATGCTCAGCCTGGGCTCGGGTGTCGCCGCCGTGTCGCTGATGGCCCTTGCGGCCGTCCTGGGCGCACGCTGGAAGGTGGTCGAGTCGCTGTTCGGTGGTCTGGACCGCGTCTACGAGACGCACAAGTGGCTGGGCGTGTGGGCGCTGGTGTTCGCCTCGATCCATCTGGTCTTCAAGGCGGGCGCGCCCGGGTGGGAGACAGCCGCCATCCTGCCGCTGCCACCCCCGGTGACGCGGCTCGTCCGGCAGCTCAGCTTCGTGTCGCTGATGCTCATCGTGCTGTTGGCGCTGAACCGCAAGATCCCGTACCGGAGCTGGCGGTGGTGGCACAAGCTGTCCGGTCCCCTGTTCCTGATCGTCATCGCGCATTGGGCCAGCTTCAAGTCGCCCATCGTGCTGGCCAGCCCGGCGGGCGCCTGGCTGGCCGTGTTGTCGTCGCTGGGGGTGGTGGGGGCGGCCTACAAGCTGCTGCTGTATCCCCTGTTCTCGCGGCATGCGCGGTACCGCCTGCGCTCGGTGTCGGCCAACGGCAGCGCCGTCCATCTGCAGCTTGTGCCGGAGGGCCGGCGCATTCCTTTCCTTCCGGGGCAGTTCGCGTTCGTGTCCTTCGAGCAGGAAGGCCTGCGCGAGCCGCATCCTTTCACCATTGCCAGCGCGGAGGACGCCGAGGGAGGCATCGCCTTCATGGTGCGTTCGCTGGGCGATTACACGGAGCGGCTGGTGAGGGACGCCAGGCCCGGGATGGTGGCGCAGGTCTACGCGCCGTTCGGCCGGTTCGAGCGCAGGCCGAGCGGGCGGCAGGAAATATGGATCGCCGGCGGCGTGGGGGTGACGCCGTTCATCGCATGGCTACGCGATGCCGACGCGACCGGGCTGGACGGCGTGACCTTCTTCCACTTCTTCACGCCGGGCCGCGAGCTTCCCGAGGCCGTGGACCTGGCGGCGATGGCGCGTGCGCGGGGCGTGGAACTGGTCGACGTCGCCACGGGACCGGCCTCCATGGCGTTTCGCCGGCGGTTCGCGCAAGTGGTCGAGCAGGCGGGCGCGGCGGAGGTGCAGATCAGCTTCTGCGGCCCCCAGGGCCTGCTGCAGCAGGTGCGTCAGCTGATGCGGGAAACCGGCGTGGCGGAAGACCGGTTGCGGCACGAGCTGTTCGAGTTCCGCTGAGGCGGGGGCGATTCATGCACCGGGCAGGGAACTAGGGCCGGTCCGCATCGCTTCAGCGCTACGGATCCGTGGCGCCTTCGGTGATGAACGCCTTGATGGCCTGTGCATAGACCGTCGGCCGTTCCCACCACAGGATGTGTCCGGCACCGGCCACGAACCGGTACCGCGCGTCGGGGAACAGGTCCACATACTCGTAGGCTTCGGCATAGGGCACGAAATCGCACTGCCCCTGGAGCACCAGCACCTTGCCGGGGAAGCGGCGCATGTCGGGGCGGGGATCGGCGACATTCCCGAACCAGTTCGCGCCGGTACGCACGTACAGACCCGCGCCTCCTTCTTCAGGCTGCACCTTGCGCGGATCGCAGACCATGTTGCGGGTGAAGCGTGCCGCCAGCGTGTTCAACGCGGCATCCGCTTCGGCATCCGATACGGTCTTGACGTCGAGCGCCATGGCGATGGCCTGGGCCAGGATCACCTTGGGTGGCATCGCCGACAAGGCCGTATCGGCCCGGTACTGCGCCGCATCCGGCGGACGGAAATCCATTGCCGCGGGGATGGGAAACCTCGACGCCGGCACGGAGCGTCCCTGCTCGTCGTATTGCGCGGGCTCCAGGTTGCCGGGTGAACTCAACACCAGGTGCGTGACCGTGTCCGGATGCCGGGCGGCGTAGTACGCCGCGACCCGGGCGCCGTGCGAATGTCCGATCAGTGCCACGCGCGACGCGCCGAGATGATGGACGATGATGTCGTGCAGGTCGCCGATCTGGTCATTGAACCCGCTGTCCTTGGGGCGGACGAGACGGTCAGAAAGACCGGAGCCGTGCTGGTCGTAGAGGTAGACCGCATGCCCGGCTTCGGCCAACGGCCGCAGTGCCTCGATGACCGACGAATGCACGTAACCGCCCGGTCCGCCATGCAGGAACACCACCGGCATGGTGCGGGCGGCACCCGCCGGCGGCGCCAGTTTCGTATAGGCGATGCGGTAGCCGCCCGGCATGCGCCAGTACTGCGTATCCGCACGCGGTCGAAGGGGCTGCACGGTCGGATGCACCGGCACCAGGTACACCGCCAGCAACGCCAGACACAGCAGCGCCAGGCACGCCGCGCCCGCGCGGACCAGCCGCCTCATCCAGCGCTTCATGCCTCAGTCTCCGTCGTGTCCACGTGCTGATCCGGCGATGGGGGAGGGCGTGGTGCGACGTCCGAGGCGCCCGGGGCCGGGCACGTTCCCGTCGAGCAGCCTGCCGAGCACCGTATGCCGCACCAGGACCTGATAGCTGGCGAACGAAACCGCAAGCGTGGACGCGGTGGCGAGTGCGAACTTCGCGATCCAGTGCAGCGGCACGTCCAGTAGCCGGTACTGGATGGCGAACAGGACCGGCAGGTGCACCAGGTAGACCCAGTACGAGGCATCGGCGAGCCAGCGCATGGTCGCGCTTCGCCCGCCCAGCCATCGCCTTGCGGCAAGCAGGCACCAAAGCGTCATCCAGCACCCCGCATACGCTTCCAGCAGCGCGTGCCGCAGAAGCGATGGCCGGGCAGTGGCGGTAAAGCCGCCGCTGGACCCGAACAGCGTCGCATACGCCAGCACCGCGCCACCCAGCAGCCAGGGCGACCACGGGCGCAGGCGATCAAGCAGGTCGGTGCTCTGGAACATGCGGTAGCCCAGCGCGAAATACACCCCGAAGAACACCAGCGCCCACAACGAAGGGAGCAGGCCGTCCGGCGCAGGCCAGGGGGTGCCGGCCCAGGCCAGTGGCAGCACCAGCGACAACGGCAGTACAGCCGGCAGCGCGACCGCAGGCAGCGCCGCGATCCTGTCGCCGACGCGCCGCAGTTCAAGCGCGGACGCCACCCAGACCAGCACCGTGAACAGCATCAGGTAGAACAGGAACCACAGGTGCGCCCAGCCAGGCGCGAACGGCATCGTGCCGTGCTGATCGATATGGGCGCGCAGCCAGGCCAGTACCGGCGATGGATGCAGTACCGTGGCGGCGGCGCGCCTGGTCAGCCAGTACATGCTGGCCGTGACCAGGGGCAGGAACAGCAGCAACGGCAGCAGCACGCGCGCACAGCGATTGCGGAACAGGCCGCCCAGGCCGCGGCGCGCCACCAGCAAGGCCGCGAAGAAACCCGCGACCACGAAGAACAACGGCATGCGGAACAGGTGCATGAACCACGCCGCCGCATCGACGATCGGCGACCCGCCCGCATCCGCGGCGGGCCAGATCGGCCGCATCACCGGGCTGTACGCGAGCGCCGCGTGGAAGACCACACCGGCCAGCATGGCCACGGCGCGGAGGTTGTCCAGATAGTGGACGCGATCACCGCCTTCCACGTCGTCGCCCGCCCTAGAGGAAGGAGCGCTTGCGCGCGTGCACCCAGCCGGCCGCAAGGATGGCGATCACGATCACGGCGAGTTCGCCCCCGATCAGGGCCAGTGCCTGCGGACTCCAGATGATGGCGTCGCCCTGCAGGTGTTCGCGGATGCCGTGCATGGTGCTGACCCAGAAGAGGAAAGGTCCGATCAGCGTCATCAGTGCCAGCATCGCGAACACGTTCCAGCCTTCGGAATCCACCGCGATCACCACGCACAGCGACACGCAGAAGTTGGCCAGCATGAACAATCCGACCACCACCAGCCACGGCACCGTGCCGTCGGCGCGCGGCGTGCCCAGCACCAACGCAAGCAGGCCGCCGCAGACCAACAGGAACGGCACCAGGAAGATCGTCAGGTTGGCCAGCAATTTGCCCCAGAACACGTCCATCGGCGTGACCGGCAGGCTCATGACGAAGGGCTGCGTCTGCTCCTTGCGCTCGGCCATCACCGAAGACTGAATGGCATAAGAACCGACCACCAGCAGCAGCACCAGCAGCAGCAAGGCACCGGCCGACGCTAGCAGCGGCGTGCCCATGCCCACCAGGCCCAGCGCCAGCAGCATGCCGCCCAGGAAGCCGGCGAGTTGCTTCTGGTAGACCTGCCAGTCCTTGAGGATCAGCTTGCGGACCATCGCGCCATCGGATGCGAGCCAGTTCATGCGTTGTTCCCTCCGCGGACGGTGGTGACGAAGATGTCTTCCAGCGGCATCGGTTCGACCGACTGCACCGCAAGACCCAGCGCCTGGAGCGCGGGCAGGGTGGCGCCGTCGAATGCGCGGGTCTTCAGCTCGATCAGCGGCGCGCTGTTGCGCGCGGAGACCATGCCCGGCAGGTGCCGCAGGCCTTCGGTCCACTCGCCCTGGCACAGGATCCGCCGCCAGCTGTCCAGGAACGACTCCTTGTCGCGCGAGGCGACGATGCCGCCATCGTGGATGAAGGTGATGGTATCGGCGATCTGTTCGATGTCGGCGGTGTTGTGCGAGGAGAACAGCACCGAACGTCGCTCGTCGCGCAGCACGTCGGCCAGGGCCTCCAGTACCTCGCCGCGCGCGACCGGATCCAGCCCCGTGGTCGGTTCGTCCAGCAGCAACAGGCGCGGATGACGGGCGAAGACCAGCAGCAGCAGCGCTTTCACGCGCTGTCCGTGGGAGAACCCGCCCAGCTTCTGCTGCGGCCGCAGCTCGAAGCGCGCGAGCAGGTCCTGTGCATAGGCTTCATCCCAGCCGGGATAGATGCCGCGGATGAAATCCATGTGCCAGCGCAGCGTCTGGCCGGGGTACAGGCGCATGTCGTCCGACGCATAGCCGATGTCCCGTTTCACCGCGACCTGTGCCTGCGGCAGCCGCTGCCCGAGCACCTCGACCTCGCCACCGTCGGCGCGGATGAGCCCCATCAGCAGGCGCAGCAGGGTGGACTTGCCCGCGCCGTTCACGCCGACCAGGCCCATGACCTGGCCGGCCGGCAGTTCCAGTTGGATGTCGCGCAGGGCGAACCCGTCGTACTGCTTGTGCACGCCTTTCAAGGCGAGGGCGGAACTCATTTCGGCTTCCTTTCAGGGGTGACGGTGGGCGGTTGCGCGGTGTGCGGCGGGTCGGACAGTGCCTGTTCGACCCGATCCAGGATTTCGCGAGGGCTGAGTGCCAGCTTCCTGGCCGCATCCAGCAGCCCCTTCAGCTGCAGCCGGAACTCTTCGGTGGCCAGCGCGTGGGTGGCGTCCAGCGTGTCGGCCACGAAAGAACCCTTGCCCTGCCGCGTCACGATCACGCCCGCGCGTTCCAGTTCCAGGTAGGCGCGCTTGACCGTGATCACGCTGACCTGGCTGTTGCCGGCGAGTTCGCGGATGGAGGGCAGGGCATCGCCGGCCTTCCACTCCCCTGTCATCACCTTGGCGACGACCTGCTCCACGATCTGGGCATACATGGGCGTGGCCGAGTGCGGGGAAAGCAGGAGTTCGGCGGGCATGCGGTCCTTGGAATTTGGTGTGCATAGTTAATATACACAGCTATTCACGGGCGTCAAGCTGGGGTGCGTCCGAGTGCGGTCCGGGGAGGAACGGTCCGCGGCCTCATTCGGCTGCTTGGCGCGAAAATGGAGCAAGGAGCCGTGCTGCGGCTGCGGTCGATGCCGGGCAGGTCGTCCACATTGGAGCCTGGCGCGTGCGGAGAGGCGCCCAGAGGGCCGGTCCGGATAGGGGATTCTGCACCGTAGAGCGGAGCTTGCTTCGCTGCTTTTCCCGCGTATGCCGCCGTGGCTGCAAGCCGGGGCGTGCCGTGGGTGGCGGATTCATCGTGTTCGAACCATGCTGGCCTCCCGCACAAGCATCTGATCCATTACCGAGCCGGACGAGTCATTAGGGATCGTTATCGAGGGTAGGGCGACTTGTGTGAGCGTGGCGAGCCTGAAGGAGCAGACCGGTTTCCCGGAATCTCATACACCCTGAGATGTTGCGAACTTGCGATTTTGTGCGCTTGATTGCGGTTCGGTCCGCTCAAGAATTGTAGCGGAGAGGCCCAGGAAGCATCGTTTTCAGTAGAAGTGGATACGGCCGTGGAAGAGCTGAAGACTTTCGCTCCAAGAGCGATCCCCATGGTCCCAAGTCCTTTTTTAGCTGAGTCGGACAAGCCCGATGTAATGTTCTGAAAGGCACATCAATCGAAATCGGGAGCGTCATCTTGACCATGTCATCCATACCGACCTCACGAGAGCAGCTGTGGGCCCTGCTGGCTGAGGCTGCAGAGATCGAGCACCACCTGATGTGCTGCTATCTGTACGCAGCCTTCAGCCTCAAGCGGGGGGCCGACGATGGACTGGCCAGCGACGATCTTCCCATCGTCCTGCGCTGGCGCCAAGAGATTCTCGGTGTGGCCATTGAAGAGATGGGGCACTTGGCCATGGTGTGCAACATCCTCTCGGCTATAGGTGCTCCAGCACACCTTGCTCACCAGAACTTCCCCATTGCGCCTGGCTACCATCCTGCCGGTGTGGTAGTGAAGCTGACACCCTTCAATCCCAGTACGCTGCAGCACTTCATCTTCCTTGAAAGGCCTGAAGACCATGAGGTCGCGGACGGCCCGGGCTTCGAGCCTGCACAGACCTACCGCCGCTTGACCAACATGAATCGGCTAATGACAGTGGGCACCGACTACGTAACGGTAGGTCAGCTGTACGCCATCATCACCCTAGGAATGACATCCCTGACCGAAAAGCTAGGGGAGAAGGCGCTCTTCTCAGGCAATCCCGAGCATCAGCTTGATGAGGCGACTGGTCGCTTGCCCGGCTTTAGGGTCGTCAGGTGCTTGACCACGGCTCAGCAGGCCGTCGATGCAATCGTGCGCCAAGGTGAGGGCGCTGCGGCGTCGGAGGAGCGGTCTCACTATCAGCGCTTCATCGCAATTCAACAGGAGTATGAAAGCCTACTAGCGACCCGCGATGACTTTCGGCCAGCTTACGCGGCAGCTGAGAATCCAGTGATGCGTATCCCACCCACGCCCGAGGGCAAGATTTGGGTGAACTGCGAGCCTGCATCCAGCTTGATTGACTTGGGGAACGCCCTGTACAACCACTGCCTGAGGTGCCTGTCCTTGGCATATAGCGGCGTTGGCCGATCTACCCAGGCGATGCTTGTCCGAACCAGCATTGATCTGATGAAGTTCCTGTCGCCCGTCGCCTCACGCCTCGCGCAGCTGCCCGCTAACCTGGAGTGCCCAGGGATCACGGCAGGTGTCAGCTTTGCCACAATTCGATCCTCAGCTGCGCTGCTTGGAGACGTAACGAGCGTTGGAATCCTTGCAGAACGGCTAGATGAAATCGCGGGACGCTGCGATAGACTCGGACAGAACGCCGCAGGCCAAGACGATGTACTTGCTGCTACGCGAGATGGCGTAGCTCACTTGGCGACGAGGCTCAAAGCACACATACTCAGCATTTCCGAGCATGGCGCCATTGCTGAGGGCATTCAGCGAGTAGTGCCTCCGCTAGCTGCAGAGGCGCGCTCTGACTCTGCGCCCGCCTCCGAGGTGAGTCATCATTCGTCTGTGGCGCCTACTTCTGGTGGTCCACCTCAGCCCATTCCAATGTCCGACGGCTACGAACGGATACCGGGGCCTGAAATCGATCTCATATACTCCGGAGAACGATGTATCCATGCGAGATTTTGCGTAACGGGTTTGCCAAGCGTGTTTATGGCCAACGTGGTAGGTCCTTGGATCAATCCCTCCGCGGCCAGTACGGAAGAACTCGTGACCGTGGCCCACATGTGTCCTTCGGGCGCGATTCGATACCAGCGTCATGATGGAGGGCAGAACGAGCAGGCGCCTCCGGTGAACATTCTTCGCGTGAACGAGAACGGGCCCTTGGCGCTCCGGGCCGAAACTTGGATAGACCAAGTGCCGGTAGGGATGCGGCTAACCCTATGCAGATGTGGTGCCTCTGCCAACAAGCCCTTCTGTGACGGGAGTCACAACACCATCAACTTCCGGGCTAGCGGAGAACCCGATTCGAGAACCTCGGATCCGCTCGCGGTTCGGGGTGGCCGCTTGTTCATCGAGCCCGAGCTCAACGGCCCCCTGCACGTTACAGGGAATCTCGAGGTCTGCACGGGCACCGGCAGAACCGTGGATCGGGTTCGGACTGCCCGGCTTTGTCGGTGTGGAGGCTCTGCAAACAAGCCGTTCTGCGACAACAGCCATCGCACCAACGGATTCCGTAGTTAGGACCTTGTCACCGGGCATGTTGCTTTGGCTGCTGCGTCGCGGCCCAGACCAACCCAAATGTCGCGATGGCCAGCCCTATCCATTGCCACATAGTGGGCCACTCCCCGAGCAGAGGAATCCCCATGAGCATGGCTAACGCGGGTGCCAAGGCGGGGAAGAGCGCGGCGCGTGCAGCCCCAAGCAGCTCGATGGCACGGGAGAAGGCGTACAGCGACACGACACCTGACAAGACGCCCTGAACCAGCGCCTGGATCACTAGGTCGCTTATGTCCGCGGAAGCCCGTCTATGAAGGCCGCCGCCGGCGATATAGATGGGGGCATATACCGTCGCAGAGATCATCACCATGGCGATGGTCGCTGAGAAGGCGTTCAACTTCCAATGCCTCACCAGCGCGGCGTACACCGCAAACATTAGGCCCGCCAGAGCAAAGAGGGCATCTCCCCGCCACGTTCCAGAGCCCGCCACCAAGAGACTCGGGCCGGCCACAGCGACAAGTCCCACCAGCAGGGTAAGCAGGCCAGAAACTCTTCTTGCCGTTAGCCTGTCAGCGAACCAGAACGCGGCGATTAGCGTGCCCGCCATGGTAATCACGCCGAGTTGAATCACGGCGCCGTGAGCCAGTGGGGCGTACAGGTAACGTTGTCCGGTGGCGAGTACGTACAGCGGGCCGGCAAACACCGCGAGTATGGCCGCACGAGGCCAACCGACCCCTGCAAGTGTTGCTGGCTGCCGGGTGAGCAGGAAGGGAAGCAGGACCAGTGCCGCTGCCGAGAACCTGAGGAAGGTCATGTCCGCCGGTAGCAGGCCGGTCTCAATGCCCAGGTTCGAGACGGCAATAAATGCGCCCCAGATGGCAGCCGCTATCAGTCCGAACATAACGCCTAGTCGCACGGGCGTCAGGGTGTCCTTCCAGGCCAGGGCGGCGGGTTGATATTGGTGTGAGTCCCAGTTCATCGCAAAGACCACTTTTTGGTGCGATGAAATGATGGAGCTCGTGAGGCGTGGCGATAAGACATCTCAGCCTACAAGGACTTTGGTTGATCCCAACCTCATGCCGAAGGGAAGAAGCGGTGTTTGGTAATGCGGATTACTCGGTCGAGAGTTTCGGCTGGTTGCGGTGCCTGTCGTGATCTTGCGAAGAGGTCGCCCTAGCGCCATTGGCGACATTGACTGCCTTTCGGGAGGGGTCTAACTAGGGAGGAACGGCGCAGCCAAGATTAGGCCTTCCCGGGCTCACCTACTGACGTCGCTACCCATCGATTCAATCGAGAGGCCGCACATGAGTCAGATCCCCCCGATGGTTCCTGGCAGTCCTCAAGACGACCCGCTCCAGGGTACTCCCGACGACGAGTCCCGCCGGGACTTCCTGATTGCGGGAAGCACCGTGGCGGGTGCAACGCTAATCCCGTTGCCGTCCCTCGCGGCCGCACCAGCAAAAAGTGATCCGCGCAGTAGCGTCCGGCTTACACCACTGACGCTCACCGTGAACGGTGAGCGCCACGCCATGCAGGTGGACAACCGCCAGTCCCTCCTGGACTTGCTACGGGAGTCCCTGCAGCTCACCGGCACCAAGAAGGGGTGCAATCAGGGGGCTTGTGGTGCGTGCACCGTGTTGGTGAATGGCCGACGGATTGTCTCGTGCCTCGCTCCTGCCGTTCTCTATGACGGGGCAGAGGTGACCACGATTGAAGGGCTTGCTGTCGGAGACCAACTCCACCCGCTGCAGCAGGCCTTTATCGATCATGAGGGCTTCCAGTGCGGGTATTGCACCGCAGGTCAGATTATGTCCGGTGTGGCGTGCATCAAGGAGGGACACGCGAACTCCGATTACGAGGCGAAGTACTGGATGAGCGGTAACATCTGTCGATGCGGTGCCTACTCGGGCATCAGCGCGGCGGTGGTAGAGGTCGCTCGGAGGGGGCAATCATGATTCAGTTCACCCTGTCACGAGCGAAGAGCGTAGATGAAGCGATCAAGCTAGCGGGCGAGGGCGGCCGCTACATTGCCGGCGGCACGACCCTGTTCGACCTTATGCGCGAGGAGGTCGAGACGCCACGTGCGCTCGTCGACATAAACTCGCTTCCTCTCGACTACGTTCGCAAAGAAAAGGAAGAACTGGTCATCGGCGGGCTTGTCCGGATGTCTGACATGGCCGCGAGCCCGGAGGTCAGACGGCACCAGCCCCTACTGTCGGAGTCCCTGACTGAGGGCGCCTCTCCTCAACTGAGAAACATGGCGTCGATCGGTGGAAATCTGTTGCAGCGGGTGCGCTGTCCCTATTTCCGCATGCGCGACGTCGGCTGCAACAAGCGCCAGCCCGGATCTGGCTGTGCCGCCCAGGAAGGTCTCAACGCGGGACACGCCGTTCTGGGGACGAGCGAGCATTGCGCGGCCACGCACCCTTCGGACGTCGCCGTTGCCCTGATCGCAATGGATGCCACACTCCATGTCCAGGGTCCCTCCGGTCGCCGAAGCTTCCCTGTCGAAGAGCTCTTCCGGCTGCCGGGTAACACCCCCCACCTAGAACATACGCTGGCTCCTGGCGAGTTGATCGTGGAGGTTCGGGTGCCTTTAGGACCGCATGCACAACGCGCCCGCTACCTGAAGGTTCGTGACAGGGCCTCATACGAGTTTGCATTGGTCGCCGCAGCGACCGCCCTCCATGTCGAAGGCGGCATTGTTCGTGACGCACGTTTGGCCTGCGGAGGTGTGGGAACCCGACCTTGGCGGATGCGCGATGTGGAGAAGTTGCTCGTCGGCGAGCAGCCCTCTCGGGAGCTTTTTGAGAGGGCCGGCGAGGCAGCGACGGCTGGCGCAAAGGCGCTACATCACAACGGCTATAAGATTCCACTCCTGGCGCGGACCGTTACGCGGGCCCTTGAAATGGCGAATGAGGTGGCAGCATGAGCGCGCTGATTGGAAAGAGTGAGAAGCGGGTCGATGGCCGTGACAAGGTCACAGGACGCGCCCAGTACGCCGGCGATTTTCACTTGCCAGGTCAGTTGTATGGCGTGGTAGTGCCCTCAACGGTCGGTCTAGGCCGGATACAGAGTATCGACTCTGCCGCGGCTCAGTCCCTGCCTGGTGTGGTGGCGGTCATCAGCCACATGAATGCCCCGAAGTTGGCCTACAAGCCTCATAAGGCCTTCATCGACCCTGCGGTCGGCGAGCGCCTGCACGTGCTTCAGGATGCAGACGTCCGCTTCTACGGGCAACCCATCGCAGTGGTCGTCGCAGACTCTCTGGATAATGCCGAGCGAGCGGCGAACGCGTTGAACGTGCGTTACGAGCGGCGGCAACCCATTGTGGATCTACGTGATCCATCCCTCCCCAAGGTCGCGCCGACGGCAATGGGAGAGGAGGCCGCGAAACATCGAGGTGATATGGCAGCGGTCGTTCCCGACATCGTGACCGTCGAGGAAGACTACGACATCGCCCGCGAAAACCACACGCCGATTGAGCTGCACGCCACGCTGGCGGCATGGGAGGGCGATAAGCTCACCCTCTGGAGCAAGAGTCAGTTCGTGGTTAACGAACAGGCTGAGATTGCGGCGATTTTCGGGATAGAGCCTGCCAATGTGCAGGTCAACAGTCCTTTCATTGGCGGTGCGTTCGGTACAAGCCTGCGCACATGGCCACACGTCACC
Source organism: Pseudoxanthomonas sp. F37 (assembly GCF_022965755.1). Taxonomy (NCBI): domain Bacteria; kingdom Pseudomonadati; phylum Pseudomonadota; class Gammaproteobacteria; order Lysobacterales; family Lysobacteraceae; genus Pseudoxanthomonas; species Pseudoxanthomonas sp. F37. The sequence goes on from NZ_CP095187.1 coordinate 2,001,313, forward strand.
CTGGCGGCCCTGGCAGCCAAGGTGACGGGACGTCCGGTGAAAGTCACGCTCTCGCGCAAGCAAACCTTCTATACGACCGGACATCGTCCGCTAACGCTCCAACACGTACGGGTCAGTGCAACTCGCGACGGCCGACTCACACACCTCGAGCATCAGGGCGTGGGAGAGACCAGCCGCTATGAGCAGTTCGCCGAGGCGTTGGTGGGTGCCACCAATTACATGTACTCCTGCCCAAATCTCAAGGTCGACTACCGACTGCAGCCCTGCGATACGTCCACGCCGACCTACATGAGAGGCCCTGGAGAGGCCAGCGGGATCTTTGCGCTTGAAACGGCGCTTGACGAGCTTGCCTACAAACTCGATATGGATCCCGTCGAACTGAGGCGGAGAAACGAGCCCAAGATCGACGAAGGCAATGGGAAGCCGTTTTCCAGCCGGTCGTTGCTGCAGTGTTACGAAGAGGGCGGAAAACGATTTGGCTGGTCGCGCCGTGCTCCCAAGCCTGGATCGATGAAAGACGGTCGGACATTGATTGGCTGGGGCATGGCATCGGGTACCTATCCGGTCTGGTTCATTCCGGCGAATGCCCGCGCTCGCATCACCTCGGCGGGCAGGTTTGACGTGGAAGCAGCCGCCAGTGACATGGGGCCGGGTACTTATACCTCCATCACGCAGGTCGCAGCTGAGACCCTCGGCGTCCCGATGCACGCAGTTCGCTTTAGGCTTGGCCAGTCAGACTTCCCGCCCACGCCGCCACATGGCGGCTCTATGACCATGGCCTCGGTTGGCTCAGGCGTTCAAAGCGCCTGCCGGGCACTTCAGGCCGAGCTGATCAAGGTAGCCACCTCCGCTGAAGGCTCGCCCTTTCGGGGAGCCAGTCCAGAGTCTTTGTATTGGGGTGAGGGCGCGTTGAGGCAACATGACAAGAGCGATGGCCTTACCTACGAGCAGCTTGCGCGGATTGCTCCGTCGGGATTGAGCGCCGACGGTACGGGCGGGCGCAGTGAAGACGCATCGAAGTACTCGATGCACGCCTTCGGCGCGGTATTCGTGGAAATCGGCATCGACCCTGACGTCTACACCATGCACATCCGCAGGATGGTGGGCGCGTACGGCGCTGGCAGAATCATCAACCCGCGCCTGGCGACCAGCCAATGCGTGGGCGGGATGGTCGGTGGCATTGGCATGGCGATCATGGAAGCTACAGTGCTGGATCGCCGAGATGGGCGCCCCATCAATGCCCACATGGCTGACTACCTCATGCCCGTCAACTTGGATATTGGCGATATGCAGGTGATCTTCGTGGACGAGGAGGATCCTTACGTCAATCCGCTCGGCGTGAAAGGGTTGGGTGAGATTGCTTTGGTCGGGGTCGCGCCCGCGATCGGGAACGCGATCTATCACGCGACGGGGCAACGTATACGGAACCTGCCCATTCGCATCGAGAACCTGCTCCATCACGCTTGAGTACATGTATGACAACGTCCAATCAGGCATGGCCGTCGTGGCCTGTCTATGGCTTGGTCGATGACATCGTGCCCATCATGCTGCGCTGCGCCGCAGACCAGGAGCCCTTTGCCCTGGCCACTGTCGTAAAGGTAGTGGGTTCTTCGCCACGGCGGATGGGTTCCGAGATGCTGATCACCGCGCGAGGCGAAGTCTACGGTTACGTCTCGGGGGGCTGCATCGAAGCGGCGGTGGCCGAAGAAGCAAGACAGTGCTTGAACGATCGCTTACCCCGGATGCTGGTGTATGGGGAGGGAAGTCCGCATATCGACATCCAGCTCACATGCGGTGGGAGGATCGAGGTATTTGTCAGGTGCGTCGAAGCAGGAAGTCAGTGGCTTTCATGCCTTGCCGCCGCCAGGGCCGGGCGCTACGCCTTAGAGGTCAGTACCAATCTTCGTACCGGTGAGATGGTCGTGGTAGGCGAAGACTGGCCGGCCAGCATCGGCTACCGGTGTCGATACACACCGCCTACTAGGCTCGTCCTCATAGGCGGTGATCCGGTCACGCTGGCCACCGCCATGCTAGCCAGTCACATGGGGATGGAGGTCGTGCTGTGGCGACATCATGGGCCTGCGGAGCTGCCCCACCAGGTAAGCGTGTCGACCTATCTCGCCGGCTCCCTGTATGAAGGCCTGGGCTCGCTCAAGATCGATGAGTTCACCGCGGTCTACTGCCTTACACACGACCTGCATCTGGACGTGCTGGCGCTTGAGCAGGCCTTGCCAAGCTCCGCCTTCTGTGTTGGCGTACTAGGTAGTCGCAGTAAACGTGAGGCGCGCGCTCAGGCGCTACAGGCCCATGGCGTCAGTCGCCTATCGCTCTCTCGTCTGCGATCACCGGCGGGAATTGCAATTGAGGCCAAGACGCCACATGAGATCGCACTCTCAATCTTGGCAGAAGTGGTCTCCCTATCTCGATCAGAAGCTCACGGCTTGTTCGACCAGGAAACATCCGAGCCCATGCGCCTTGCCGTTTGAGCATATGGGGAAGCGTTAGCGATGGTATCTGGGATGATCTATCGCTGGAGACTTGTCGGGCTTCTCTGCCTTCTGAGTGGCTGTTCCACTTTGCATGACGCGGATGTGGGCAGGGCAGAAGAGGGGTTAGTTAGCGATAACCAGGCCGCAAGTGTGGCGAGCCGCGGTCAGGGAAGACGCTCTCGGCTTAACACATACATGTCCTGCGCCGTGACAGCGTTCGACGCGATGGCAAGTAGCCCGCGAACTTTGGCGCTTCAGGCTTCCACTGAAGCGACGGTGTGCACAAAGGCGTGGTTGAATGCGGCGGTGCAGGAGCACCCGCAGTGGCAACAGGGCATGGCGACGGTGGGCGGGACGACGGTGGAGGTCATTCTAAGAGACGCATCCCCCAACCTGGCTATCAAGTTTCGCATCATTACATCCGATCAGGTCCCCATGCACATGTACTGGGGGGCGAGAAAGACAAGACCTGGCTTCGGCGTTCCCGTTGTTCTTTTGTCTCAACGGTGCAGTGGCCGACCCGTTTGCTCGCTTTTGCCCCCCTCAGGGGTTGCCCGGTCAGCGACCGCTTGGCTTGAGCCATCAACGGAGGGTGCAGTTCCGCGCCTCGTACTAGCTCATGCGGTGCGAACAAAGGGCGTCTACACGGGCTACAACTTTTGGCCCTTGGCTGAAGACAGCTCTGCGTTCTATGCAGCGGCTCTCGGCCATTCCCCAATTCGTCGGCTGTCAGTCTGGAATCTGCTCGGTGGCCGAGAAATGGGCCGTCGCGCAGGGGTATACCTGCTTGAAGACTACGACCCCAACAAGCGCACCTTGGTGATGGTCCATGGCCTCGGGAGCAGTCCAGTCACCTGGGCACGCTTGTCAAACGCGATCTGGGCGGACTCGGAGCTACGCGCCAACTATCAGATCTGGCAGGTGGTCTACGAGACGAATGAGCCGATTCTTGTAGGGCGACATAGGGTAGAGCGCTATCTGGACAAAGCATGGGAAACGCTCGATCCGCAAGGAATCGCGCCTGCAAGGAGAAATATCGTCCTGCTGGGGCACAGCATGGGCGGGGCAATCTCTCGACTACTCATGGTCCAATCGCACGATAAGGTTTGGAAGGCAGCCTTCAACGCGCCCGTTTCGGCATTGTCGGGTAATACTGAAGACATTCGCGCGCTCGAGGGAATGTTTCGTCTGGCACCGTATCCGGGCGTCAAGCGCGGAATATTCTTGGCATCACCTCACCAAGGAAGCCCTACCGCAGGGTCGTTCATAGGACGTGTAGCCGATCGCCTGATAGGGCGACGAAGCCCGGAGCTAGCTGCGCTGCGGCGGGTAGCGATCAAGAATGAAGGTGCCGTTCCTGCAGCTCTGAAACACCACTTCCTCGAAGGAAACATCAACAGCATCACCACGCTCCGAAGCGATCAGCCAGTCATGGCCGCTGCCCGCGAACTGCAGGTTTCCGACTGCACACCGTTTCACACGATCGCAGGACACAAGGCTGGCAGTTCCCCTCCTGGCGACGGCGTGGTACCCCTAGAAAGCGCGATTCTGCCCGGCGCGGCATCCAACCTTGTTATCGAGTCCTCCCACAATGTGCACGAGCAAGATGCCGCAATAGCTGAAGTCATCAGAATCCTCCATCTCGAGATAGAAGAGAACGATGATCTCGGGGCCGCGAAATCTTGAGCTGGCGTGCGAATCTGAAGCTTGGGCAGACGCAGAAAGCCATGAGTCGTGATGCGCTCAGCTCGTCGGCTCAATCGCCTAATACACTGTACAGGCTCTCATAACTTCCGCCGGAACGTGCTTGGCGTGACGCCGATTACGCGCGAGAAAACAGAAGAGAACGCGGAGGGAGTTCTGTAGCCCACGGCCGCACCAATATTCGCGATCGAATCCTTCGAGTTTGCGAGAAGCTCTGCGGCAACCTGCATTCTCATGCGCACCAGGTGCTCGTGAGGGCTGCTGCCAGTCGCAACACGAAATGCCGTACAGAAATGATACCTGCTCAGCCCGACAGTATCCGCGATTTCCTTAAGTGTTAGGTCGGCCGATATATTGGCCCGCATGTACGCGGTCACCTTCCTGACCTGCCACGCTGCCAGTCCTCGCTGGGGGCCCCGGATCACGTCGCCAAGTGTGGAGTGGTTACGAATAAGCTGAAAGCAAAGCAGATCGGTGAGCCTATCCATGAACAACGAGGAGTGATTAGTGGGCTTTTCAACCTCGTTGCTTATCATTGCCAAGATGGCAAACAGATGGTGGTCGGTGGTATGAACACGATCCAGCAGCTCAAATGACTTGCCCTCGACAATCTGCTCCGCACAGTCCATAAGATGCTCATTGCTCAGGTAGACATTGGAGACAAGGATTGGCTGCGTTATGGTCCAGTCGCCGTCGTGCCCCAAGGGTGCGAGCGTGATTCCGCCCTTCTGGGCTGGGGCTGTGGTGCGCTTGCCATCAATGCACGCGTGCGCGACACCTGTGCCGGCGAACGTGGCCGCCAAGACATGTTGGCTCATCGGTGGGACGTAGCCTTCGTAGGCAGGATTGGCCCATCGCCCGGTGATCCGCGTCCCTCCACGCATGCGCAACGGTAGGACCGGGGGAGCGACTCCGACTAAGGCCCGGATGGCTTCTGAGGCAGGGGTGAGGTTAGCTGAGCGCATCGAAGACTCCAATAATGAAGCCCAAGTGGACAATCGCGGTGTGCAGCCCCCCGAGGAGCAAGCCTTCACCTGCATCAGCTCAGCGTATGCCTGGGGCGGATACAGGTAAATGAATGAACATCGCCACTCGTCGGAGCGTGCTCAGTTTGTAGCGGCCGTTACAGACCTAACCGACTACGAGCACAACATCCCCCTGACTGCCGCGCCCACCACCCCCAATCCGGTTTTACATAATAGGCATTATGCGAAATTGTCTATGGGCTGAGCTTGGGGTAATCCCGGCCGCATGCATGGCCACATCCGTTCCCGTACCCATGGCGACGCCGAGAGTGGCGGCCGCCAGCGCAGGCGCATCGTTGACGCCATCGCCGACCATGGCCACCGGCGCAGTCTGGGCCAGTTCGGCCACCAGGGCAGCTTTCTGCTCGGGCAGCACGTTAGCGCGCACCTCCTGGATACCGATCGCCTTGGCCACAGAGGCCGCCGCGCCCGGGTTGTCTCCGGAGATCATGACCGTGCGCAGACCGAGCGCGTGCAGGTGCTCAACCGCCGAGGCCGCCCCCGGACGTGGCGGGTCCTGGAAGGCCAGAATGCCAAGCAGCTGTGGTTGATCGCCTCCCCGCTCAGCCAGCCAGGACACAGTATGTCCGGTCTGGCTGAGCAGTTCGGCCCGGCTCTGCAGGGCAGTCAGCGCAACGCCGTGCTCCAGCATCATCCGTGTGCTGCCCAACAACAGGGCTCTACCCTCCACCGTGCCCGTCATTCCACGACCGGGGACCGCCTGTACGTCGCGGGCGAGCGGAATCACGCGCTGGCCCACCGCGCTCAGTACCGCCTTGGCCAAGGGGTGTTCACTGCCTTGCTGCAAGGCCGCGGTAAGCGGCAACAGGTCGTGGGCGTGCCCGCGCGTGGCGATTTCTTCAGCCAGCACCGGGCGTCCCTGCGTCAGGGTGCCGGTCTTGTCGAACGCGATTACCTGCACGGTGCGGGCCACTTCCAATGCTTCGGCATCCTTGACCAGAATGCCAGCCCGAGCGGCCACCCCGGTGCCGGCCATGATGGCCGTCGGTGTTGCCAAGCCCAGTGCACAGGGGCACGCAATGACCAGTACGGCCACCGCGCTCAGAATCGCTTGGTTCCAGTCGCCAGTGCCGATACCCCACCCCAGCAGCGTGAGCAAGGCCAGCGCGATCACCACCGGCACGAAGATGGCGCTTACCCGATCCACCGTCCGCTGGATGGGCGCCTTCTTGGCCTGCGCATCCTCTACTAGACGAATGATCCGGGACAACGCGGTCTCGGCGCCGATTGCCAGCGTGCGTACCAGGATGCGGCCTTCACCGTTGATGGCTCCGCCAGTAACGCGATCGCCTTCCCCGCGTGCGACCGGCATGGATTCGCCTGTGATGAGGGACTCATCCACGTGTGTCCGCCCCTCCACGATCACGCCGTCCATGGCGATGCGCTCGCCCGGCCGCACACTGACAATGTCCGAGACGGCAACTTCGTGAATGGGGACTTCGCGCTCTTGTCCGTCCTTATGCACACGAGCGGTGGCCGGTCGCAGCGCCTGCAAGGCACGAATCGCCTGCGTGGTCTGCCGCTTGGCGCGAGCCTCAAGCCATTTGCCAAGCAGGATCAGGGTGATGATGACGGCCGAGGTCTCGAAGTACAGTGCGGCTTGTCCGTGATGATCGGCGCCGTTGAGCAAGTGGTAGACACTCAGTCCGTAACCTGCGCTCGTTCCCAAGGCCACCAGCAGGTCCATGTTGCCGGTGCCGGCGCGCAAGGCATGCCATCCGGCACGGTAGAACCGCGCGCCGATCCAGAACTGTACGGGCGTGGCGAGCACGAACTGCAGCCAACCGGGCAACATCCAGTGCTGGCCTGCGACCCATCCCAACATAGGCACAACCAGCGGTAGAGAAAGCGCGGCCGCCATCAGCAGTTTGAGGGTGTCACCACCGACTCCTGGACGGCCCGTAGATGCGTGGGTACCGCCTTCAGCGGCCGGCGGCTCGGTCGCGCGATAACCTGCGGCGCTGACTGCAGCAACCAGCGCCGCGACATCGAGCGGGAGCGTGGAGCGAACACGTGCGCGCTCGGTGGCCAGGTTGACCGCCACATCGATCACCCCAGGCACGGCGCGCAGCGCACGCTCCACGCGGGCTACACACGAGGCGCAGGTCATTCCTTCGATGATCAAATCCCGTTCCTGGCTGGGGACCTCATAGCCGGCCTGCCTCACCGCCGCGATCAAGGTGGGCAGCGTCCCCGCGGGTGCGGCGACCTCGGCAACTTCAGTAGCCAGATTGACCGAAGCATTCTGCACCCCCGTAACGGCTCGCAGGCTGCGCTCGACCCTACCAACGCACGAGGCGCAGGTCATGCCAGCAATGCCGAAGCGATGGGTGTCATGAGGCATCGGCGGCGATGGGGTGATAGCTATGTCCATGGTGAGTGACCGAAAGAAACCAGGAGATAGCGTGGTCCTTCCCATGATGGGAAGGTCAACATCGTACGTCGGTGGGTACATCGGGTCAGCTCCGGATTGACCTTCCCACCGTGGCAAGCCTCACCGTGACACTGTCGGCGAGTGGCCGGCGTTATCGAAGGAGTTGTCCCATGAATCTCGTTGTGGAAGGCATGACCTGTGGGCACTGTGTTCAGACGGTCACCCGTGCCATCCAGGCGCTTGACCCCGATGCGCAGGTGCAGGTCGATCTGGGCAGCGGTGTGGTCAGTATCGAGGGCGCCCTTGCCGTGGAGCAGGCCGTGGAGGCCATCCAAGGGCAAGGGTATGTGGTCGCCGCGGTGCTCCCCCAAGCGAGCGATGCCCCGCCCACTCCTGCCGCATCCTGTTGCGGTGGCTGCCACCGCTGAAGCTCCTTTATTGGGAGCGAGGCCACTTGATCCTGATCAATGTGTTCCGGGCCTGAGAGGTCTAGACTGGCAGCATGAGAGGTATGCCCTGCCCTGCCCTGGCGCCCTTTGTGCTCGCAGCTGTTGCTGCGGGCCCGCAGGAGTCGTGGTGGTGAAGCTGCTGACGCGATTGCGGCGTCGACGCCCCCGTGCCCGCTTGGCGTGGCTGGGGCTTTGGGCGCTGATGCTTCAGCAGTTGGCGCTGGCGGCCTACGCCTGTCCCTTGGAATCGGTAGAAGCCGGGCAATCCACGCTGATGGTCGGTTGCGAAGAAATGTCCGCACCGGACCCCGATGCCCCCGCGTTGTGCGATCAACATTGCCAGCGAGATCACATCGCCCCGGCCGATGTGAAGGCACCGCAAGTCCCTCATCAGCCCGCGCTGGCAACCTTTGCCTTGGTGCATGCCTTGCTGCCGCCGGTGCAAGCGCAGTTCTATCGTGACATCCCCCCTGCGTGTCCGATCCGCCTCCCTTGCAGCGCTTCTGTAGCCTGCTGATCTAAGCCATCTCCTCGACGAATCCGTTCGCGTGCTGCATGCGTTGCAGCGCGTTCGTTGTCGTTTGTCCGGAGGTCTTATGGAGATGTGTTTCATGCTGCGCGCAAAGCGCAGGATGGTGTGCGGGGTCGTGCTTGCCTTGGCAATGAGTGGTCAAGTGGTAGCGGCGAGCCCGCCAGCGCCGATCAGCTATGCCCAAGCGCAGCAGCGGGCAGTGGCGATCGCCCCCACGCTGATCGCGCGTCAATCGCAGATTGACGCAGGCACCGAAGAGGCCGAACGTGCCGGCGCGCTGCCCGACCCGCGTCTGCTCGTGGGGCTGGCGAACTGGCCCGTCAGCGGACCCGATGCCTTCAGCCTGCGGGCTGATGAGATGACCACCCAGCAGATCGGGTTGATGCAGGAGTTTCCCGCACGTGCGAAACGTCGTGCCGAGCAGGCGCTGGCGCAGGCAACGCTGGCGCAGGCGAAGTCACTGTCGCGGGCGGAGCAACAGATGGTGGCCCAAGCTGCTGCGCAGGCCTGGATCGAGCTGTGGAGTTCGCAGCAAGCCGTAGCCGCCTTGCAAGCGCTGCGCGAGCCTGCCCACGTGGCCGAGCGCACCGCGCGTGCGCGGTTGGCTGGAGGTACGGCCGGCGCCAGTGATGTGCTTGCCGCCCAAGCCGCCTTGCTCCAGCTGGACAATCGGCTGGAGCAAGCCCGGGCCGAGCAGGCCGCAGCCCAGGCCGGACTCGCCAGGTGGCTGGGACTGTCACCCGAACTCGTCCTGGCCAGCGATGCGGTGCCGGATTTCTCCACCTTGCCGCTCAGCCCGGAGCAGTTGCTGTCCCAGCTGGACCAACACGCGCCATTGCTGGGTTGGGAGGCACGCCAAGCGGTGGCGCAAGCTAAGGTGGATGCGGCCGTGGCCGATACGCGCCCGGATTGGAGCGTGGAACTGACCTACGGTCGGCGCGAGCGCGCGCCCGATGGCATGCGGCGCAGCGACATGCTCATGGTCGAGGTAGGCGTGGGGCTGCCGCTGTTTCAGAAGAACCGCCAGGCCCGCGGCATCGCGGCGCGACGGGCCGAGCTGGAGGCCGTGGCCGCCGAGCGCGACGAGGCCCGACGTGTGCAGGCCGAGGCGGTGCAGCGCGCCTTGGCGCTATGGCGTGGCCTGACCGGACAGCTGGAGCGTCAGCGCACCCAGAGCCTGCCTTTGGCGCGTGATCGCGCGCATACGGCCCTGGCGGCCTACGGCGCAGGTGCCGAGTTGCAGCCGTGGCTGGAAGCTCGTCGCGATGAGATCGAGCTGCAATTGGAGAACGCCCGCCTGATGGGCGAACAGGGCCGTGCCTGGGCGGCACTGGCCTATCTGCTGCCCCATGAGGAGAACACGCCATGAAGCCCATCAAGACGCGTCTAATGCGGGCCGCCATGGCCCTGGGTCTTTTAGCGGTTGGCTTTGTGGGCGGTTACGTTTGGCTCGGGCGGACTTCAGACACCGCCGAGGTCACCCCCGGCAACGGCGCGCAGGCCGCTCGCAAGGTTCTGTACTGGTATGACCCCATGGCGCCGGAGCAGCGCTTCGACAAGCCAGGCAAATCTCCGTTCATGGATATGGAACTGATCCCCAAGTACGCCGACGAGGCCATGGCAGGTGCGAGTCAGATCGACCCACGCCTGCAACAGAACGTTGGCATCCGTACTGAAGAAGTCACCGTCCAAACGCTGGGTGCCACGGTGCGCGTGCCCGGCACGCTGACGTGGGACCTGACCCGGGAAACGGTGGTCAGTGCCCGCATGGAAGGTCTGGTGACCCGGGTTCAGATCAAGGCGCCGTTCAGCGAGGTTCGTCGTGGCCAGGCCCTGGCCACCGTGCAGGCCCCGGCATGGAACGCGGCCATCGCCGAGGCACGTGCGCTCGGTCAGGCCCAGTCAGCGGCTGCGCGTGAGCTGCAGGGCGCCGCACACCGACGATTGCAGTCGCTGGGCGTTCCTGCAGGTGCCTCGGCCACAGGCGGTGTGGTGCTCGGCGCCGCGCAAGGCGGTGTGGTGACGGAAATTCTGGCGCGTGAAGGACTGACGGTGATGCCGGGCACGCCGCTGTTCAAGATCAATGGACTGGACACAATCTGGCTGGAGGCCTCGGTACCGCAGGCGGCCTTGGGCACCTTGCAGCCAGGAACGCCGGTGCAGGCGACGGTTAGTGCGTGGCCGGCTGAGCGCTTTACCGGACACATCCAAGCCTTGCTTCCGCAGGTCGACATGACCAGTCGGACGCAGCGCGCCCGCATCGTATTGCGCAATGAGAAACGCAAACTGGTGCCGGGCATGTTTGCCGAGGTGCTGGTACAGGCCGACAACGAGCAGGCTTTGCCGCTCATTCCCACCGAGGCGCTGATCGCCACCGGACGCGACAGCCGGGTCATCGTGCAGGATTCGGACGGCAGCTTCCGCCCGGTGCAGGTGAAGATCGGACGCAGCGTGCAAGGCCGCACGCAGGTGATTGCTGGCTTGAGCGGCGGTGAGCGTGTGGTGGTTTCTGGTCAGTTCTTGCTGGACTCCGAAGCCAGCCTCTCCGGCGCATTGGAGCGACTGGGTACCGCGCAACCCGAAACACCTGTCAGCACATCGGGCCCGCACGAGCGGCATGACGCCGTCCACGATGTGCCCGCTGGCACTTCGTCCACGCCCACACTGCCAACGCCAACGCAGGGATCGCATGTGGTGCCTGCTACCAAGTCACCGCGCTGCCCGGTGCAGTACTGGTATGACCCGATGGTGCCGGATAAGCATTTCGACAAGCCCGGCAAGTCACCGTTTATGGATATGCAGCTGGTGCCCCAGTTTGGTCCGGACGCCGCCAGCGATTGCCAGGCCAGCGAAGTGATGCCCCATGCGATGGAGGGCACGCCATGATCGCCCGCCTCATCCATGCCTGTATCGCCAATCGTGCCCTGGTATTGGTCGCAGCTGTCCTATTGGCCGTGGTGGGCATCTGGTCGGTCAAGAACACCCCGCTCGATGCCCTGCCCGACCTCTCCGATACCCAGGTCATCATTCGAACGCAGTGGGCAGGGCAAACCCCGCGCATCATCGAGGATCAGGTGACCTACCCACTGGCGACCACGATGTTGTCCGTGCCCGGTGTCAAAGCGGTACGTGGCTTCTCCTTCTTCGGCGATTCCTTCGTCTACATCCTGTTTGATGACGACACCGATCTCTACTGGGCGCGCTCGCGCGTGCTGGAGTATCTGAGCCAGGTGCGCGATCGACTCCCGACCAACGTGAATCCGGCCCTCGGCCCGGATGCTACGGGTCTGGGTTGGATCTACCAGTACGCTCTGGTCGATCGCACCGGGGAACGCGATGTGGGACAGCTGCGTGCCCTGCAGGACTGGTTTTTGCGCTACGAGCTCAAGACGGTGCCCGATGTGGCCGAGGTGGCCAGTGTCGGCGGTGCGGTACGGGCATGGCAGATCCAGCCCGATCCTCAGGCCTTGGCCGCACGTGGGCTGACCATTGCCCAGTTGATCGAGGCGGTGGACGCGGCCAACGGCGCCACCGGGGGCTCGGTCATCGAACAGGGTGAGGCCGAGCTGATGGTGCGCAGCGAGGGCTATTTGCGTACTCAGGAAGCCTTTGAACAGGTGCCCGTAGCCGCCACTGATGGCCTGCCGGTCCTGCTTGGTGAGGTGGCCACGATCAGTCGCGGTCCAACGTTTCGTCGCGGCATCGCCGAGCTTGATGGTCAGGGCGAGGTCGCCGGCGGCGTCATTGTGCTGCGAACGGGTAAAGATGCGCTGGGCGCCATCAAGAACGTCAAGGCGCGGCTGAAGGAGCTGCAGGTCAGCTTGCCCGAAGGGGTTGAGGTGGTGCCGGTCTATGATCGCTCCGAACTGATCCAAGATGCCGTACGCAACCTCACCCACAAGCTGGGCGAGGAGTTCCTGGTGGTGGCCTTGGTATGCCTGCTGTTCCTGTGGCATCTGCGCTCGGCGCTGGTGGCCGTCATCACGTTGCCGTTAGGCATCTTGGCCGCCTTCATTGTGATGCATGCGCAAGGTATCTCGGCCAACCTGCTCTCCTTGGGTGGCATCGCCATTGCGATCGGTGCGATGGTCGATGCGGCCGTGGTGATGATCGAGAACGCCCACAAGCATCTGGAGCATTGGCGTGAGGAGCATGGGCGAGAACCGGTGGGCGAGGAGCATTGGCAGTTGATGGCCCGATCTGCGGCCGAGGTAGGCCCCGCCCTGTTTGCCAGCTTGCTGGTCATTACCCTGTCCTTCGTTCCGGTCTTCGCCCTCCAGGCCCAGGAAGGACGCCTGTTCTCGCCATTGGCGTACACCAAAACCTACGCCATGGCCGCGGCTGCAGGGCTATCGGTGACGCTGATTCCGGTGCTGATGGGCTATCTGATCCGCGGACGCATTCGCCCTGAGCAGCACAATCCGATCAACCGCATCCTCATCGCTGGCTATCGGCCTATCCTGCTGTGGGTGCTCAGGCACCCAGGGATCACCCTGGGTCTGGGCGGGCTGCTGCTGGTGCTCACGCTGATCCCATTCAATCGCCTGGGCAGTGAGTTCATGCCGCCCTTGGACGAAGGCAGCCTGCTGTACATGCCTACCGCCCTGCCCGGCCTGTCGGCCGACAAAGCACGTCAGCTGCTCCAGCTCTCAGGACGCATGATCAAGACCGTGCCCGAAGTGGATCACGTCTTTGGCAAGGCCGGTCGTGCCGAGAGTGCAACCGACCCGGCGCCGATCGAGATGTTCGAGACGACCGTGACCTTCAAGCCGCGTGATCAGTGGCGCGCTGGAATGACGCCACAAAAGCTGCGGCAGGAACTGGACGCAGCAGTGAAGATTCCCGGCTTGACCAATCTGTGGGTGCCGCCGATCCGCAATCGGATCGACATGCTGGCCACTGGCATAAAGAGCCCGATTGGCATCAAGGTGTCGGGTCCGGATGTGGAGCAGATCGAGCGCCTGAGCCAACAGATCGAGCAAGTGGCCAAGACGGTGCCCGGCGTGAGCTCGGCACTGGCTGAGCGGGTCACCGGCGGACGCTACGTCGATATTCGTCTGCGACCGGAGATTGCCGCGCGCTATGGGTTCACCCAAGCCCAGCTGCAGCTGATCATCGCTGCAGTCATCGGCGGCGATGCGATCGGCGAAACGATCGAAGGGCGGGAACGCTATCCGATCCTTGTGCGCTATCCGCGCGCGCAGCGTGACTCGCTGCAAGCCTTGCAGGACCTGCCGCTGATCGCCGCCGGTGGGGTCCAGTTGACCCTGAGCCAGGTCGCCGAGATTTCATTAAGTCCCGGGCCGCCCATGCTCAAGAGCGATAACGGCCGCCTGGTGGGTTACATCTACGTCGATGTGACAGATCGTGACCTGGGTTCGGTGGTTACCGACCTTCAAGCCGCCGTTGAAGAGAGCGTCACCCTGCCCGCCGGGTATGGCATCGCCTGGTCCGGGCAGTACGAGTACCTGCAGCGTGCGCTGGCGCGCCTGCAATGGGTGGTGCCTGCTGCGCTGGCCATCATTTTCCTGGTGATCTGGATGGTATTTCGTCGGCTCAGCGACGTGTCGATCATCCTGCTCAGCCTGCCGCTGGCCTTGGTAGGCGGTTTCTGGTTGATCTGGGGATTGGGCCACGCCATCTCCGTCGCCAGCATGATCGGCTTCATCGCCTTGGGCGGCGTGGCCGCCGAGTTCGGCGTCATCATGCTGCTGTACCTGCGTCATGCCTGGGAGCAGCGTCTGGCCGCCGGCGCCCCAGCGGATCTGGCGACATTGCACGAGGCGATCTATGAGGGTGCGGTACAGCGCGTGCGACCCAAGGCCATGACCGTGGCCGTCATCCTGGCAGGCCTGTTTCCCTTGTTCATTGGAGCAGGCGCCGGCTCGGAGGTCATGCGGCGCATCGCTGCGCCTATGCTCGGCGGCATGATCACCGCACCCGTGCTTTCAATGCTGGTGATTCCAGCCGCGTTCTATCTGGTACGCCGCCGAGGGCTGCGCAAGGCAGGGATTGCGACACCACCGGTGTCCTAGACCAACACACGCTACGCGCACAAAAAGACGCCGGTCATGGAAGAAGTCATGACTGGCGTCAAAGGGAAGAGTGCCGCCATCTACTCATCAGTGCCCGGCGTGGTCTGAAATCTCAAAACTCAGCGAGGCCCGATCGGAGTGGCGACCTTGAAGCTGGCCTGTCCTTGGGCATCGGTGCGCAACAGCGTGGCGCTGTCGGGTACACGAAGATGTGGATCCTGCTCTCCAGTGCCAAGACATGGGATATGTATTCATCCAGCCCACTGACTGGGACGGGCGCAGGAAGGATTTCCGGTACGCCCTGCCCGACCGGCCTACTAGGCCGGCAGGCAGGGGTTGGCTCAGATCTTGAAATCGTCGTAGGCGACCTGGCTCTCCGGCACTCCCAACCTGGCCAGCAGTTCCCGCGTGGCCTTGAGCATGGCTGGCGGCCCGCAAAGGTAGAACTCACAGTCAGCCAACGCTTGGTGGGCCTTCAGCAGACGATCGTGGGCCACCTCATGGACCAGCCCGCGCAGCAAGGCATCGTCGTTCTGTGCCTCATCCGAGAGCACAAGGTGCCAGCTGAAGTTGGGGTACTGATGCGCGAGCTGCTCCATTTCTTCGATGTAAGGCGCTTCCTTCAGGCTGCGTGCGCCATACCAGAAGTGAATCCGTTCGCCGCCCTGGGCCGCCAGCAGCGTGCGAATCATTGCCCGCAGCGGCGCCATGCCGGCCCCGCCGCCGATGAAGACCTTCTCACGTCCATGCGGCTTGAGCGCGAAGTCGCCAAACGGGCCGCTGAAGTAGACCCGGTCACCCGGCGCCAGTGTGTACAGGTAGGTCGAGCCCCGGCCCGGTGGATACCGTTTCTTGTCAGATCGCCCCGGGCTGAAGCGGGCCAGCAGGGTCAGGCGCCCTTGGGCCTGATCGACGGGCAAGGCCAGCGAATACGCCCGGCGTACAGGTTCGCGATTGACCAGCTTTTCGGGCAACTCCACGCCGGCCCAGTCCTGGTGGTGATCCTCCGGCCGCATGAGCTTGGCCACCGGGACGTCGTATTCGGGCACATGCACCTGCAGATAGGCGCCGGGTTGGTACTCCGGACCAGCAGGCTCGTCGGGCTTGAGCACGATCTCGCGCAGGAACGGGGTCACTGCCGTGACCTGCTCGACAGTGGCGGCATACTCGGTCCATAGACTCGCCCCGCCCGCCACTTCGACATCGGTATCCTCGGCCACCGTCAGATTGCAGGCCAGGCGATACCCCATCTTCACCTTGCTGGCGCCCAGGTGAGCGCGATCGGCGGCGGTAGGTTTGGGTGCTACGCCACGGAATCGCACCTCGCACAAGCCACAGCTCTGCCCTCCTCCACAGTTGGACGGCAGTTGCACACCTTCGCGCGCCAGGGATACGTACACGTTGTCACCGGCGGCCGCGCGCACCGTACGCAGGCGAGTTCCATCTGGCCCGAACACAGATACCTCACGGGCCGGACGCCAGCGGCGCGGCACGAACTCACTCCAGTGGAAGCTCGCAAACAGTAGCCAGATACCGGTCAATGCCAGCCACAAGCCGCCGATAGCGGCGGTGACGACCATAGGGTTGTTGAAGTTCTTGCGCCCGGTGTAGTCCATGATGTGGAGCATCCAGAACACATCGAACAGGCGCCAGGTCTTGTTGCGGTGATAAAGCACCTCGCCGGTTTGGGCGGACAGGTACACCGTGGTGTCCTGGGCATCGTCAGTATCCACCCGCCATAGGCGCCCTTCGTGGTCACGCACCTCGCCAGTCCATTCCAAGAGGCGGGGCGACTTCAGGGTGCCCGGACCGGTATAAGAAGCTTGCGCCAGGCGTGTAGCCCAACTCGCGTCCAGAGCAATGGGTTGACCGGACACAGCATCGGCCAAGGTGATGCCTTGTGCATCGGCCAGCTGATACACCGGGGTATCCAGCAACCAGCCCGAACTCACGCGGCTGATCTTCTTCTTGCCTCCGAGGAAGCTGGCCGGTGAACGGGCATTGGCGGGCCAAGCATGCGAGTCGTGGGCGTGGGCCTGAAACTGATGACCCTGTACCTGATCGTGATCCAACCAACTCATCATCACGCCGCTGGCCATCCACAACAGCAATTGCAGGCCGATGATCAAACCGACCCACTTATGTAGGGTTCTCATCCAGGGCGTCATGCCGCGTTCCTCCTGCGAAAGCTGTAGAACAGCAGCCAGGCACCGCTGAGCACGAACACCAGTCCCAACGCCGAAGCCACGCGCAACAAGGTGTTGTTGACGTCCGAGCGCGCTTCGTAATCCATGATGTGGAACATCCACAGAAAATCGAACCAGCGCCACAGGCTGTGTCGGCGCGCCAGCAACTCGCCGCTATAGGGCGAGAAATACAGGGTGGTTTCCCCGGCATCGGCATAGTGCACGGCCCACATCGGGACCGGTCGGGTGGCTACCTCCTGTGGGGCTTGGGTCACCCACTCGACCCGGGCCACTGGCGCCTGCCCTTGGTACACGGCCTTGGCCAAGGCGATCGCCATTTGCTGATCCCCGGGCGAAAGCACCTGCCCGGTCGTGGCATCGAGCAGGTAGATCTTGTCTTGGGCATGGATCTCATACACGTCCCGCTCCAGCAGCCGCTTGAGCTTGAGTTGCGTCATGCCTGGATAGCGGCGCTGCAATTCCTCCCCCGATAGGTGCGTAGGGGCAACCAGTGGCTGCTGATGCGCGTGCGCCAGGTGATCGCCATGGATGACGTCCAGGGAGATCACCGTCATGTACACACCGCTGATCATCCACAGCAGCGCTTGCACGCCGATGATCAGGCCAATCCATTTGTGGGCCTTACGCGCCCAAAAAGCCGATTTCATAGTGATCTCGTTCGACAAGAAGACAATGCCTGCTCCCGCCGCAAGGACGGGAGCAGGCCAAGCAAGCCTTACCAGTGGTAACCCACGCGGGCATACCAACGACGACCCAGCAGGTCATACGTCATCGTGTCGGTATTGGCGTCGGTGTAGCTCTGGATGAACGGAGCTTTCTTGTCGTACAGGTTGTCGATGCCGAAGGAGACATCAAATGCCTTGCTCGGTGCGTACTTGAGCTGGACATTGTGGTACGTCACGCTGGGGGCGTGGTCACCAATGTCGCCGGGGCTGGCATTGATGTCATCGGCCTTACCGATGTACTGCAGGCTGTAGGAACCTGACCATGCCTCCCGTTCCATCGTCAGCGAGGTCAGCGCACGCCAGTGAGTGAAGCTGCCCCGGCCGCCGGTGATCTTGCCGGCGTACTCGATCACCTCCGCACCCGGGAACGGACGCACGTCGTACTGGTCCAGGTACGACACATCCACGCTCAAAGTCGAATCAAACCCGGCGACCGCGAACTCGTACAAACCACCCAGATCGATGCCTCGAACACGTTCATTGGCGGCATTGACCGGCTGGGACGACAGGAAATCCACCTCGCCGGTGATCGGATTGCGAGTGAAGTTGTCGTTGCCGCAGAACGGATGCGCCAGGCCCGGGGTGTTGTAGCAGATAGACAACTTGGTCGAGCCGTCAATGCGCTGGATCGCGTTGTCGATCTTGATGTTGAAGTAGTCCACCGTCAGCGTCAGCCCCGGCAAGAAGTTCGGGGTCCAGACCGCGCCCACAGTCAGGGATTTGGCATCTTCCGGCTCCAGGTCGGGATTGCCGCCTGAAGTGGTGAGGATGGTGTTACCCGGCTGCATGTACCCGGCCGGCACGCCATAAGCCTGGCAGTTCTGTCGCACCACCGAGTCAGCCGGCAGGCTGCTCCAGCCGCTGCACGGGTCAGTGGTGGTGAGGTTGCCCTCTGCAACACCGCCGAATAGTTCGGGGATGTTGGGAATGCGGAAGGCCGTGGCGTAGTTGGCGCGCACTTTCAGGGAAGGCACGATCTGCCAGTCCAGCCCCACCTTGTAGTTCACGTCCTCGCCGAACAGGTCGTAATCGGAGTACCGCACCGCTGCATTGAGCGTCAGGCTCTCGGCGATGACACTGTCCTGCAACAGCGGAACCGCGAACTCAGCGAAGGCTTCCTTGGCCGTGTACTCGCCAGCGATGGGATCTTGCTGATTGGTATTGGCGATGCCCAGCACCGTTAGCGGATCGGGATCGCGCCAGCCGCGCTCCTTGCGCACCTCGATACCTGAAGCAAAACCGACCCAACCGGCTGGCATCTCAAACAGCTGGCCGCTGATGTTGGCGGTAAAGCTCTTCTGGTCATTGCCCCCATGGTCACGCGTATTAAACAGAATGTAGTTGAGGACTTCCGGGGTGAGGTCGCCGTAGCCAAGATAGTCGCCACAGGGGATGGCCGCACCGGGCGTGTTGCTGCACAGCGCGGTGTTGAGCGTATCGTCCACGCGATCCAGATTGGCCACGTTGGTCGAACCATCCACACCGGTGTTGCGGCCCCAATTCAACGCAGCCGACCAGTCCCAGTTCATGCCCAGCTGCCCTTCGATACCGGCCACCACGCGGAACGTGTTGGTTTCCTGGAAAAACTCACGCGCGCCTGCTTCTTCCAGTCGACGGCGTTGTAGGAGCAGATCCTGACCGGTGGGGTTGGTTGGATGATCGGCTGCGATGTTGATCGGGCGATAGACGCCCAGGCTACCGGGTGTCGCCAGCTGATCGGATTGGCGATTGGTGAACATCAGCTCGGTAAAGACCCGCGTGGTCTCGTTCAGCGAGCTATCGCCGAACAGACTGAAGCTCAGGCGCTTGATCGGATTGACGGCGTTGAGATACGGATTGCCGTTGTAGTTGTGCTTGGCCGCCGAGTACGGCTCGTAGAAGTCGCCGTCTCCGTTGGGATCCTGGTTGAAGTTCACGCGCGAGCCATCGGCCAGCAATGCCCGCCCGCCAATCGTCGCCGAACTTCCCACGCACTCCAGTCGTCCGTCGACCTCACCCAACCCACACGGTGCGCGGGAGGCCATGTTGACCGCGCCACTTTCGGAGTAGTTGATGCCCGCCATCAACGAGCCACGGTCAGAGCTCACACCCCAGGCGAAATCGAAAGACTTCTCCTCACCATCGCTTTCAAACGTTTGACCGTAACGCACGGCTGCTTCTGCGCCGTCGTAGCCCTTCTTGGTGATGATGTTCACCACACCCGCTACCGCATCGGCGCCGTAGATCGCCGAGGCGCCGTCCTTGAGTACTTCGATGCGCTCGATCAGCGCCACCGGAATGATGTTCAGGTCCACCGAGCTGTTCGCACCGGTGCCGCCATTGACCACGCGACGGCCGTTGAGCAGTACCAACGTACGATTGATGCCCAACCCGCGCAGATTGACTTGCGTGGTGCCGTAACCATTCTCGGCCCAGTAGGCATTGCTCTGGCTGCCCGCAAAGCCTGCCGAGGCAGGCAGACGCTGCAACAGGGTTTCTACCGAGGTCGCACCGGAACGTTCGATGGCCTCTGCGTCGACCACGCTGACCGGGCCGACGCCGGAAATCTGCAGGCGCTTGATATGGCTGCCGGTGACCTGGACCGTATCCAGGGTTCTGGCCGACTCGCTCGCGGCGGCCTGTTCAGTTTCTTGGGCCAGGGCCACGGTGGAAAAACCGGCACACAGAAGGGCGCCGACGGATACCGCCAAAGGATTGCGCTTGAAGTACATGGGTTCTCTCTCCCCCGAAGGGCAATGCATGCGTATGACCCTGGTGCCCCAGACGTGGGGGCCTATGCGACATCAGGGCGTGCGTAGACGTCGCCAGTCAATGGCGACTAAGCAGCATTAGCCGATGGGAGGTCGGAACAGCCGGGACACCTGTCGTCGCAGCGGCGGCAGATCAGGCGTAGGCAAGTGGGTGCTATTGAGCGCGTGCTGGGCGGCAAAGATGACCGGTACGCGACCAGCAAAGAACGTCAGGACACAACTGCAATCGCACGAGGTGGTACTACAGTCACAACGGTGATCGCTTTGATCACCCTGGCCGGCCTGCTTGCCGCCGAAATTTTTGTTGCAATCGTTACTAATCTTGACGCGTTCGTTGCTGCGTACGCCCTCCCCGGCCCGCACGCCGTGGACGGTGTGGGAGCCGGCCACGCTGCCAGGTGGGGGAATGTGCCGCACGGCCATGCGCGTGGTGGCCTGCGCGCTCAGGGTCCCATCCGCGCAGAGCACGAGGATCAAGAACATACGCAGGAGCACGCGGAGCGACGGCATAAGCGTGTGGCGGTCCAGACAGGTTGTCTATACCACAGCAATAGCACGGGGAAATTCTTAGTGTCAACAACTTGTGCAGCACAGCATCGAAAGTGGTTGGATTGGTTGTATAGACATGTAATGCTCGGGCCATGGACGAACCCAAGCCGCACTATCAGAAGCTCAAGCATTACATCCTGCGTCACATCACCAATGGCGACTGGCCTGCGCGCAGTCGCGTACCCAGTGAGAACGAGCTAACTGCCAAATTTGGCTTGTCGCGCATGACGGTGAACCGGGCGCTGCGCGAGCTGACCGATGCGGGCGTGTTGAGCCGAGTGCAAGGCGTCGGGACGTTTGTGGCCGGCCCCAAAGCCGAATCGGCGATGTTCGAGGTGCGCAATATCCGTGAGGAGATCCAGTCGCGCGGGCAAACGCATTCAGTGCAGGTGCTGATCTGCGAAACCGTCGAAGCGCGCTCCACCGTGACAACGCAGTTCGGCCTGGCCAGTGGTTCTGAACTGTTCCATAGCCGGCTTCTTCACCACAGCGATGACAAGCCAGTGCAGTTGGAGGACCGGTTCGTGCATCCCAGTGTGGCGCCGGACTATCTTGACATCGACTTCCATACCGAGATCCCGCATCAGTACTTGATGCGTGTTGCGCCGTTAGAGCGCGCCGAACACGTGATCGAAGCCGAGACCGCCAGCAAGCGTCTGGCGGCGCAACTGAAGATCAACGAGGGTGATCCTCTGCTCGTGCTCACCCGCCGCACATGGTCCCGCGGCCAAGTTGCCAGCTTCGTGCGATTGATCCACCCGGCATCCCGCTATCGCTTTGTGGGCACCTTTCAGGTGGGCGCCCCCCTGACTCCTTGAGGACTTGATGGACACCTTGGAACGCTCTGCTCTCATGCCGCGCACCATTCGCGCACCGATCGGCACCCAACTGCATTGCAAGAGTTGGTTGACCGAAGCGGCCTTCCGCATGATCCAGAATAACTTGGATCCGGATGTGGCCGAGCGCCCGGAAGATCTGGTGGTCTATGGCGGCATCGGCCGCGCCGCGCGCGACTGGAAAAGCTTCGACCGCATCCTGGCCACACTGCAGTCGCTGGAGGACGATGAGTCCTTGCTGGTTCAGTCCGGCAAACCCGTTGGCGTATTTCGCACGCATCCGGATGCGCCCCGCGTACTGATCGCCAATTCCAATCTGGTGCCGCATTGGGCCACATGGGAACACTTCAACGAGCTCGATAAGAAGGGCTTGATGATGTACGGCCAGATGACGGCGGGCAGCTGGATCTATATCGGTAGCCAAGGCATTGTCCAAGGCACGTATGAGACCTTCGTCGAACTGGGACGTCAGTACTACGGTGGCGACTGGACCGGCAAGTGGATCCTCACTGCGGGTCTGGGCGGCATGGGTGGGGCGCAAGCCCTGGCTGCCACGTTGGCCGGGGCTAGCAGTATCGTCATCGAATGCCAGGAGTCACGCATCGACTTCCGCATCCGCACCCGGTATGTCGATTACAAGGCCTACTCCATCGATGAGGCGCTGCAGATCATCGAGCGTAGTCCCACACCGGTTTCGGTGGGCTTGCTGGGCAATGCCGCCGATCTGTTGCCCCAGTTCGTCGACCGAGCGCGCAGTGGCGGTTCTCGCCCCCACGCGGTGACCGATCAGACCTCGGCGCACGATTTGATCAACGGCTATCTGCCTGCTGGGTGGACCGTGCCTGAGTGGGAGCAGGCCAGAGCCGGGAGCGATAGCCAGCGACAAGCACTCAGCCAAGCCGCCGCTGCCTCCTGCGCTACGCACGTACGCGCGATGCTTGATTTCCACGCCATGGGGGTGCCCACGATCGACTATGGGAACAACATCCGACAGGTCGCCCTGGATCAGGGCGTGGACAACGCGTTCGCCTTCCCCGGCTTTGTCCCAGCCTGCATTCGACCGTTGTTCTGCCGTGGCATGGGCCCCTTCCGCTGGGTGGCGCTCAGTGGTGATCCGGAGGACATCTACAAGACCGATGCCAAGGTCAAAGAACTGTTTCCCGATAACGTGCATCTGCACCAGTGGTTGGATCAGGCGCGCGAGCGCATCGCGTTCCAGGGCCTGCCGGCACGCATCTGCTGGCTGGGCCTGGGCGAGCGCCAAAAAGCCGCTCTCGCATTCAATGAGATGGTGCGTACCGGCGAGCTTAAAGCGCCCATCGTGATCGGGCGCGATCATCTGGACTGCGGCTCGGTCGCCAGCCCCAACCGCGAAACCGAAGCCATGCGCGATGGGTCTGATGCGGTGTCGGATTGGCCATTGCTCAACGCGATGCTGGCCACCAGCGGCGGTGCCACCTGGGTAAGTCTGCATCACGGCGGTGGTGTGGGCATGGGCTTTTCGCAACATTCGGGGGTGGTCATCGTCTGCGATGGCACCGAGCAGGCGGATCGTCGGCTGGCACGCGTGCTGTGGAATGATCCGGCCACCGGTGTGATGCGTCATGCCGATGCCGGGTACGAGTTGGCATTGGCGTGTGCTCGCGAGCACGCGTTGAACCTGCCGGCCATCCTGGAGTAAGCCACATGTTGACCCTGGTACCTGGCCAACTGACATTGGCCCAGCTGAGGCGCATCGCCAAACGTGCTGAGCCCATCGCGCTGGATGCGACCTGCTGGGATGTCGTGCGTGCCTCTTCGCACACCGTCCAAGCCATCGTGGCGGCGGGCGAACCGGCCTATGGCATCAATACAGGCTTTGGCAAGCTGGCAAAAGTGCACATCCCCCGCGAGCAACTGGAACAGTTGCAGACCAACCTGGTCCGTTCACATGCCGTGGGCATGGGCACACTGCTGGATGATGCGTGTGTGCGCGTGATCTTCGCCACCAAGATCGCCTCCCTGGCGCGAGGCTACTCCGGCGTCCGCGAGGAAACGCTCACCACCTTGATCGCGATTTACAACGCCAACATTTGGCCGTGTATCCCCGCTCAAGGTTCTGTGGGCGCGTCGGGGGATCTGGCGCCATTGGCTCATCTGACGCTGGCCGCGATGGGCGAAGGTCAGGTTCGCGTCGATGGGCAACTGATGCATGCCGGCCAGGCGTTGGAGCGAGCAGGTATTGCGCCCATTCGGCTTGCGGCCAAGGAAGGGTTGGCGCTGCTCAACGGCACCCAGGTCTCCACCGGCATCGCGCTGATGGCGCTGTTTGCCGCCGAACAGGTATACGCTGCCGCTGTGTTGGCTGGCGCGATGAGCGTGGACGCTGCCTGCGGTTCGGATGCGCCCTTCGATGCGAGGATCCACGCCGTGCGTGGCCAACCGGGCCAGATCGCTGTGGCTGCGCACTACCAGCGATTGCTGGCTGGCAGCGCCATCCGCCAGTCGCATCTGCACGATGACACCCGCGTGCAGGATCCCTACAGCTTGCGGTGCCAGCCGCAGGTGATGGGTGCGGTGCGCGATGTGATGCAGCACGCTGCTCATGTGCTGCTGACCGAGGCCAACGCCGTCTCAGACAATCCGTTGGTGTTCACCGATACCGGCGAGGTGATTTCAGGCGGCAACTTCCACGCCGAGCCGGTGGCCTTCGCCGCCGATCAATTGACCATGGCGGTGTCCGAGATCGGCGCCTTGTCCGAGCGACGCATTGCCTTGCTGATTGATTCCACGCTCTCTGGGCTACCCGCCTTCCTGGTAGCCAACCCCGGCGTCAACTCCGGTTTCATGATCGCGCATGTGACTGCGGCAGCCCTGGCAAGTGAGAACAAAACACTCTCTCACCCTGCCAGTGTCGACTCCCTACCCACCTCGGCCAACCAGGAAGATCACGTCAGCATGGCCACCTTCGCCGCACGCAAGTCACGCGATGTGACCGACAACGTGCGACGCATCGTGGCCATTGAACTACTCGCGGCCTGCCAGGGCGTAGAGTTCCGGCGGCCACTGCAGTCTTCCCAAGCACTGGAGGCGGTACATGCGCAAGTTCGCGCGCTCGTGCCCCGCTACGATGAAGACCGCTACTTGGCCCCGGAGATGCACGCCATCGAGACGTTCATCGAACACGATGGCCTGAAGCCGTTCCTGGATTGGCCCCTGCAGGATCTGCGCGCGTGAATTCGGTTTGGCAGGGATGCGTGGACATGCCGGCGGCCGCTGATACCCGGCGCTGGCATCAGGAGGTGAGGCTGGATCCAGCGCTTGGCCCGGCCGGCATCGCCCTGCTCGGGTTTGCCTGTGATGAAGGTATCCGACGCAACGCAGGACGTACCGGAGCGGCACAGGGTCCGGATGCGCTGCGCAAGGCCATGTCCAACCTGCCGGTGCGCCACGCGGGCCCGCTCTACGATGCGGGCGATATCCGGTGTGTGGATCAGAAGCTTGAGTCGGCCCAAGCCTTGTATTCCCAGCGGGCCCAGCAATTGCTGGACCAGGGGCATTGGGTGGTGGGGTTGGGTGGTGGTCACGAGATCGGTTACGCCAGCTACGCGGCGCTTCGAGCCCATCTGGGTGCCTCACAGGCGCGGATCGGCATCTTCAACTTCGATGCGCACTTTGACCTGCGTAACCAGGGCTACGCGAGCTCGGGCACGCCATTCTTGCAAGCGCTGGAGCATGCCCGCAGTAGCGGCTACCCGCTGCACTACCACTGCATTGGCATCAGCCGCTCGAGTAATACGCCTTCCCTGTTCGCTACGGCCGAGCGCGAAGGCACCCGCTACATCACCGATGACGCGTTGTGCGCTTGGAACTGGCACACACAAGCCGACCTGTTGGTGCGGTGGTGTGAAGCGGTGGATGTCATCTATCTGACCCTATGCCTGGACGTGCTACCGCAATCGATCGCGCCCGGGGTCAGTGCGCCCAACCCCCGCGGTATCAGCTTGGAAGTTGTCGAGTGTCTGCTGGATCTGGTGGTGGCCTCGGGCAAGGTTCGGCTAATGGATGTGGCCGAGCTGTGCCCGCCCCTGGATCCGGATCAGGCAACCGCGCGTGTGGCCGCGCGGCTCATCCACCGTGTCATAGACGCTCAGACCCGGCCAGGCCAGAAGACCTCTGTGCCGGCATAGCGCTAGCGGGAACGCTCGGACAGTAATTGTTTCATCTGGGCTATTTCCTGCGTCTGTGAGGCGATGATGTCCTGGCAGAGCTTGGTCAGCTCGGGATCCTGCAGACGGTTCTCCTCGCACATCAGGATGGCGCCGGCATGATGGGGGATCATCGAGCGGATGAATTGCCGATCCGTGACAGCGGCTTGGGTGCGAATGCCCCACCAGCAGAAGAGCATGAAGGCCACCGTCAAGCCGGCAAGAACCAGGTTGCGTCGACGGTCCGGGTACATGCTGGACATGAGCCATAGCTCGATCAGCAGCATGGGCGCAGCCATCAGGCCCGCCATATAGAACTGATTGATGTTGTTATAGACGTTAGCCCACTGGTCCACCATGGCGTACATGAGCGCGTACATGGCGACAAAGGACAGGGCCATCATCAACAACAGTCGGCCATAGTGGCCCTGATGGCCCTGATGGCCCTGATGGCCCTGATGGCCCTGATGGCCCTGATGGCCCTGATGGCCCTGATGGCCCTGATGGCCCTGATGGCCCTGATGGCCCTGATGTGCCTGATTGGCAGATCCGTGCGAGGCATGCTGCCCCGCAGTTGGCGAGGGTCGTGCGTTGGCGCTTTCGTGCGTATCGTGCGAAGAGGACATAGCGATCTCCGTGGGAATGGCGCAGCGGCCGAACCCGGGGACCGTTGGCACGGCCCCCGGTCACACCATTTACATGCCCCTGCCGGCAGCAAATTCCTGCGAGCTCAGCTTGCCGTCCTTGTTGGTGTCGAGCATGCCGAAGTGCGCTGCCAGCTTGTGCTTGGCCAGCTCTTCCTTGGACAGGGCACCGTTCTTGTTGACGTCCAGCTTGGTGAAGTCGGCATCGGCGGCCGGCTTGTGTTGGCCGTGCTCCTGCTTCTTGTGATCCATCGGCTTGTGCTGGCCATGGTCGGTGGTGGGCGTGGTGGCCTGGCCACCGGCAAAGGCGGCACCGGCCACCAGGAACAGGGACATCATCGAGAGGGAGGCATAACGCTTCATTGCAGTACTCCTTGAGGGATGTGAGCCATCAGTGACAGGAATGGCCGCGCGCAGGCTCAACGGCGCGGTCAGGGTGGGAGGCGGCCGCAACCGAGCCGCCGGACAAACGCAGTGCATTGGTCACGACCGAGACCGAGCTCAGACTCATGGCCAGGGCGGCCATCATCGGGCTGAGCAACAGACCGAAGCTGGGGTATAGCAAACCCGCCGCGATGGGCACGCCAATGGCGTTGTAGACAAAGGCAAAGCCCAGATTCTGTTTCATGTTGGCGACGGTCGATGCGGAGATGGCGCGCGCCTGGACGATGCGCGTCAGATCGCCCTTGACCAAGGTCACTTGAGCGCTGGACATGGCCACATCCGTGCCGGTGCCCATTGCAATGCCGACATCGGCGGCGGCCAAGGCCGGCGCATCATTGATGCCATCACCGGCCATAGCCACGCGACGACCTTGAGCCTTTAGGTGTTGGACCAACTCGGCCTTGCCTTGGGGTTTGACGCCGCCGCGCACATCATCGATGCCCAATGTGCGTCCAACTGCCTCGGCCGTGGCTTGCGCATCGCCGGACGCCATCACCACATGCAGGCCATCGGCCCGTAGCAGGTTCAAGGCGGGCAACGTGGTGGCCTTGATCGGATCAGCCACGGCAATGGCGCCGGCCAGGCGGCCATCCACCGCCAGGAACACCACGCTGGCCCCTTCGTTGCGCAGGCGTTCGACGCTGTTGTGCAGGGGCGCAGTGTCAGCGCCCACCGAGGCCATCAGGCTCTGGTTACCCAGCACGACAACGTATTCGGCCACCCGTCCGCGCACGCCCTGCCCGGTCAGTGAATCGAAGTCCTCTGCCGCCGGAAGGCTCAGACCCCGGCGCTTGGCCTCGGCCACGATCGCTTCGGCCAAGGGATGCTCGCTGCCCTGCTCTAGGCTGCCGGCCAGACGGAGGATCTCATCGGCATTGAAGCCGGCATGGGACAGGGTGTCGCGAAAGGCGGGTCGCCCTTCGGTCAACGTGCCCGTCTTGTCCACAATCAAGGTATCGATCAGGCGCAACTGCTCAATGGCTTGTGCGTCGCGGAACAGCACGCCGACCTGGGCAGCGCGTCCGGTGGCGACCATGATCGACATCGGCGTGGCCAAGCCCAGTGCACAGGGACAGGCGATGATCAGAACTGACACCGCATTGAGGACCGCATAGGTCCAGGAAGGCTCAGGACCCAGCAATCCCCAGCCGAAGAAGGTCAGCACCGCCGTGGCCAGCACTGCCAGGACAAACCAGTAGGCCACTTGGTCGGCCATGCGCTGCATCGGTGCGCGCGAGCGTTGGGCTTGTGCCACCAACTGCACGATCTGCGCCAGAACAGTCCCGGACCCCACCTTGTCAGCGCGGATCACCAGCGCGCCCGTGCCGTTCAACGTCGCACCGATGACATGATCGCCAACGGTCTTCTCCACCGGAATCGGCTCGCCGGTGAGCATGGACTCATCCACGCTGGTGCGCCCTTCAATCACCTCGCCGTCGACCGGTACTTTCTCGCCCGGACGCACGCGCAGCAGGTCGCCCACGTGCACGTGATCAAGTGCAATGTCTTCTTCTTCACCATCAGGCTTTAGACGACGGGCGGTCTTGGGCGCCAACCCGAGCAGCGACTTGATGGCAGCCGAAGTTTTGGAGCGGGCTCGCAACTCCAGCAGTTGGCCCAGCAGGGTGAGCGAGACGATGACCGCTGCTGCCTCGAAATACACCCCTACCCGGCCGTGTTCGCGAAAGGAATCTGGAAACAGACCCGGCGCCACGGTCGCGACCACGCTGTAGCCGAATGCGGCGGCCACGCCGATGCCGATCAGCGTCCACATGTTGGGACTGCGATTGATGATGGATTGCACGCAGCGCTGGAAGAAGGGCCATCCGGCCCACAGCACCACCGGTGCACTCAGGACCAGTTCGATCCACGTGCGCGCCTGAGTGGACAGTCCAGGCAGCCGATGGCCCAGCATCGCCAGGACCAGGACTATTACGGTCAATGGTAACGTCCACCAGAAACGTCGGGTGAAATCGCGCAACTCAGGATTATCGTCCTCCTCCAGTGAGGGCATCTCCGGTTCAAGCGCCATGCCGCAGATCGGACACGTGCCGGGGCCTAGCTGGCGAATCTGCGGGTGCATCGGACAGGTATAGATCGTGGCTGGACCCGTCGCCGGCTCGACAGAGGCCACAGAGGGGGCGCTCTCTTCGGCAGGGGTCTGGGTGTAGCGTGCCGGCGTGGCGATGAAGCGCTCGCGGCATTTGGCTGAGCAGAAGTGGTACTTCTTCCCGCCATGCACAGCGTCGAACGGTGTTCGCGATGGCCAGACCTGCATGCCGCAAACGGGGTCGCGCACCTGCGTGCCCTCACCGCTGACATTCTGCGACGGTGCTTCACCGGCTTCATGATGGGAATGTGGCGACATGGATCGGTCTCGGTTGAGAACAAGGATCGCGGCAAGACTCAGCCGCGGCGGCCATGCAGAACGTAGGGTTGCGTGGTGCCATCGGGGAGCACCAGTTCAACGGTGTAGGGCTGCACGCGCCCATCGGGCATTTCCATGCCCGGTGAACCCGCTGGCATGCCGGGCAATACAAGTCCGCGGCCCTGCGGCCGCTCGCGCAGCAGACGGAAAATGTCCTGCACCGGCACGTGACCCTCGACGATGTAACCGTCGATCTCCGCGGTGTGGCACGAGCCGCGACCGTAGGGCACGCCCAACTTCGCCTTGATGGGATTGAGATCCTCGCTGTTATGGACTTCGACCGTGAAGCCGGCTTTTTCCAAATGCTCGACCCACAGCTGGCAGCACCCGCACGTCGCACTTTTGTGCACCTTGACCAACGGCAGCGCTTGCGGGGGCGGCACACCTAGTTGAACCTCTGCCGAGGCTGCGGTCGCACCTACCGGGGTGACAGACTCGGACGGGCGTGCGCATGCGGACACGGACAGGGCTGTGGCCAAAAGCAAGAGACAGCTGCGTTGCGTATTCATCAAGAATCCTCAAAAGGTGCCCAGGCGCCGTGGCGCCCGGGCGTGGAGCTGGTCTGCTCCATGAAAAAGTCAGTGCTGGTGGTCGTGGCCGTCGTCGGCTTTCGGCGCCGCTTCGGCGGGCTTGGTGGGCATAGAGGCGTGCTCGCTGTGATCGCTGTCGGACTTGGTCTGGGTCGGTTGCTTGGCTGGCGCCGCGGCATGCTCGTGCGTGGTGCTTTCCGTGCTTTGACTCATGTCCATTCCACCGGACTCGTGACCCTGACTATGGTCATCACCCACGGCAGCGCCTTCGTCACCGCCATGATGATCTCCGCCGGCCTCCTCACCATCAGAGTGCCCGTCAGTCTCACCGCCACCGTGCGAGTGACCATCACTGCTTGCCACCAAGACCTGATAGCCGGTCTTGTCCAACTTGGGCAGCTCCTGCAGAAACGCGGCCATGTTCCAGATGAACTCATCGTCCATGCTGCCACCCCAGGCCGGCATGCCACTGGCCTTGATACCGTGCTTGATGACCCAGAACGCTTCAGCCGGTGCGATCGGTTGCTTGCTCAGATTCGGCGGCGCGGGGTACAAACCCTTGCTCAATTCTGTGGCGGCAGCCTCCGGTGAGAGATGGCAGGCCACGCACATGGCGTTGTAGTTGCCCGCCCCTTGGCGGATACGCTCAGGGTCGTTCAAATTGGCAGGCACCTGCAGCTTGGCCGCGCGCACCGAGATGGAACGCTCACGCGCGGTTTCCAACAACGCGTACACCGCACGGCTGTGTGGATCATCGGCCGCAACGTTGTACACGCCAAGCGATACCGTGGCGGTGGCGACCACCGCAACCAGGGCCGCACTGGCACCGAGCCATACCCATATCTTCTTGTTGGATTTCATCGTCTGTCTCCCCTCAGAACCAAGTGCGAAGGCCGATGACAAGGCGCGTGTCTTCAAAGGACTCGGCGTGCTCGCGCCGCATATCCGCTGTATTGCCGAAGGCGCGCTCGTAGACCACGCCGATGTAAGGCGCGAACCTGCGAGTGAATTCGTAGCGCAGCCGTAGTCCGGCCTCGGCGGTGCTCAATCCCGAGCCGATACCACGCAATGGATCGTTCTTGCCGTAGGCCGTGACTTCGACCAAGGGCTGCAGGATCCATCGGTTGGTCAACAGCAGTTCGTACTCGGCTTCCACATTGGCCGCCGTCTGACCGCCCTCGCCCAGGTAGGCCGTTGCGGACATCTCGAACTTCATCGGGGCCAGTCCCTGCACGCCAATGGCAGCAAAGTTCTGCGAGGCGCCCGGCTTGAAATCGTGGCGCACACCGGCCACCACATCCCACCAGGTGGAGACGCTGCGACCGTAGAGCACTTCCAGGTCGGCCGACTCGGTTTGACCGTCCGATCGTTCCCCCTCGCTGCGCAACCAGATGCGATCCAGATCCGTGCCTATCCAGGCCTGCCCTTCCCACCCCAAACCCGTGCCGGGGTCGGCATCCCAGGTCTCCAGACGATTGAACAGCACATAGCTCTTGATGCCATTGTCGTGCACCGGGTGTGCATGATCAGGTGCGATGGCCGCCTTGCGATCAGCGTCTGTCACCTCGGGAATAGGCGTGCGTGGCTGGGTCGGCGCCGGCGAGGCATGCCCCATCTGGCTGTGATCCATGCCTTCCATCGACTGCATCGCAGGCTCAGGCGCGGCATCGGCGCCGGTCTTCGGCGCAGGCTGATCCATTTGGCTGTGATCCATCCCCTGCATCGCAGGTTGGGCGGCATCGTTCGTGCTGGCTGGCGCAGCGTGGCCCATCTGGCTGTGGTCCATCCCCTGCATCGCCGGCGGTGTGCTCGGCATGGCATGCCCCATCGCCGCATGGTCCATCTCTGCCTCGGGCTTCTTGGCAGGAGTTACCGGCTTCTTTGGGGGCGCTGGCTTTGCTGCGGGGACTTGGTGCGCCGAATGATCCTGACTTTGCCCGCTCTGCTCCATCGGCATGGTGCCGTGCTGCATGGTTTGGGCGATGGCCGCATTGGACAGGGCCAGCGTGATAGCCAGCGTCAGTAATGCCGTGGCAGCGTGGCGATTATTGATCTTCATTCGTCGACCCTCACCGTGCGCATCATTCCGGCTTCCATGTGATAGAGCAGATGGCAATGGAATGCCCAACTGCCCAGGGCATCTGCGCGCACGCGATACGTCCTTCGGCTGCCAGGCGGCATATCAACGGTATGTTTGCGCACCATGAAATTGCCGTTGTCGTCCTCCACGTCACTCCACATGCCATGCAGATGAATGGGATGGGTCATCATCGTGTCGTTGACCAGGACGATGCGCATACGCTCGCCATAGTTCAGGCGTAGTGGCTCGACATCGGAGAATTTCTGGCCGTTGAAGCCCCAGGAGAACTTCTCCATGTGGCCGGTCAGATGAAGTTCGATCTCACGACCGGGATCACGACCGTCGGGGTCCTCGAATGTGCTCTTGAGCATGGAATAGCTCAGGACCTGGCGCCCGTTGTTGCGCAGCCCATTGCCCGGGTCATCCAGGCGCGAGCTCACGCTCATGGCCTGATTGTCGAGCAGCGGGTTGTTGGTTTCGCTGGCAGGATGGGATTGCATGCCGCCGTGCTGCATGCCCGCCATAGCGCCATCGCCTGTGGCCGGCATGGCATGGCCGGCATGGGCTCCACCGTCTGGGGTGCTCGTCGGTGGGCTCATGCCTGGCATGCCCATCGCCGCCCCGCAACCGCCTTCCATGCCCTTGCTGCTGCCGGACATGTCCATCGATCCGTGATCCATGCCCATGTCAGCCATGGTCAACAAGGGTCTGGGATCCACGGAGGGGACGGGCGCACGCAAGCCCTCGCGCACCGCCAGGGTCCCGCTGACATAGCCGGTACGTCCCGAATCCTGTGCAAAGATCGTGAACGCATCTTGCCCGGACGGCTCAACGATCACATCGAAGGTCTCTGCGACCGCGATGCGAAATTCATCGACGGTCACGGGGTGAACGTACAAGCCATCTGCGGCCACTACGGTCATCTTCAGGCCTGGAATACGCACATCGAAGTACGTCATTGCAGAGCCATTGATGAAGCGCAGGCGCACCTTCTCGCCACTGCGAAACAACCCGGTCCAGTTGCCCAGCGAGGTCGTGCCGTTCATCAGGTACGTGTAGGTGTTCGCATTGACGTCGGAAAGATCCGTAGGCGTCATGCGCATCACACCCCACATCTTGCGATCTTCCAGCGTGGCCGACAGCCCGTTGCGCCTGACATCACGCGCGAAGTCACCCACCGTGCGCTTGTAGTAATTGTCGTGGCCCGGCATCTTCTTCAGCCGATCAAATAAGGCTGCTGGATCCAGATCCGTCCAGTCGCTGAGCATCACGACGTAATCGCGGTCGAAACTGAAGGGCTCCGGCTCCAGCGGGTCGATCACCAACGGGCCATAAAGGCCAGCTTGCTCCTGAAAGCCGGAGTGGCTGTGGTACCAGTAAGTGCCACCCTGGTGCAGGGTGAACTTGTAGTGATAGGTCTCGCCACGGCCGATGCCATCAAAACTGAGCCCCGGGACCCCGTCCATGTTGGCTGGCAGCAGGATCCCGTGCCAATGGATTGAGGTATCCGAACCATGGATCGAGTTGGCGGGCAGTGCGTTGGCCACGCGCAGGTTGACGGTGGTGCCCTCCTTCCATCGCAGCAATGGCGCGGGAACGGATCCGTTGACGGTGATAGCCGTGCGCGTCTTGCCGGTGAAGTTCATCGGTGTCTCGCCGATGGTCAGGTCGAACTCCGTGCCTGACAGCACGTTGGGCTGTCCTGGGCCCTTCAGTGCCCAGCCGGACTTGGGCCAGAGCCCCAAGCCTGCCACTGCGCCTCCCAAGGCCAAGCCTTGGACAAATCGCCGCCGCGAAGGCAGCAGTGGCCCGCCCGGCGGGCCACGAAAATCATCATGCGACATGAAAATGCTCCTAGCATCGTGT
Source organism: Pseudoxanthomonas sp. F37 (assembly GCF_022965755.1). Classification (NCBI taxonomy): domain Bacteria; kingdom Pseudomonadati; phylum Pseudomonadota; class Gammaproteobacteria; order Lysobacterales; family Lysobacteraceae; genus Pseudoxanthomonas; species Pseudoxanthomonas sp. F37. The sequence goes on from NZ_CP095187.1 coordinate 2,035,188, forward strand.
TGCCACCGGCGTGCGGTGGTACAGAGCGGGTGGCCGGCCTAGACGAGCGCACAGGCCACACCCACAGCGCCGTTGCGGCGCCAAAGGAGACTTAGCCGATCGGTGGTCGGATCAAATGGGGCAAGGCGGGCGCAGCATGCCCCAATGGCAGGGGCATGACGTGCAGTCCCAACGCCAATTGCACCGAGACATACATGTGCGCGGGCAACGCACTGGCACAGGCATGCACGCACGCGCATCGGCACGCCGAAGACTTGCAGCAATCAGGACCGGCATGGTCGCCATGTCCGGCTTTTTTAGCCTTCTCAATTGAAGGCGCATCGGCGTGATGGGATGGGTTGTGATGCGCGGCACAATCCTCATCGCTCACGACACTGGGCTCCTGACTTGCCTGCCCGGCGGTAGCAGATCCCATACTCACGGACGCATACGCCGACCACGCGCCGTTAAGGGCGAGCATAGCGATCAGAAACAAGCGCAGTAGTAGTGAGGGGGCCGACACGGACGTCATGGTAAATCACTTCGCGCGGCATGGTGTGTATCAGTCGTGAACAGAATCTCAACGACGCATGAGACGGACGCCTTCCCCGTCGCTCGGGGAGGAAAGCAAGCTACGCGCATCCGAGGCGGGTTTTACATGGCGCTTAAAAGTTCACGATAAGAACAGAAATAGATGGCCGCCCCTGCTCAACGCATTCTTGCGATAGGCGGCAACGCACATCACGGGCGATACCCTCGATAACGATCCTTTATCCCCTGCTCTCCCGCGGTCATCTTTCGAGCGGATAGCTACTTCGTTGCGGAAGCATCGGAGACACCTTTCTCAAGAGTTCCGCTTTGCAAGGAATTCTCAGCATAGTAGACACGAACGGGATTCTGCAGCATGCGGCTGCAGAATCCCGCGCGATTACGGCAGACCCTGGTTGGATGCAGTCAGTGAGCCCGTTACTCAGTACTCGGAAATCTTGACATAGCCTTTCTGCACGAGCTGGGTCGTTCGCGCCATGGCATCGGTATTTATCTTGATGCCCGGCAAGATGTCACCGTTGCCCCAGCCATGGGCCAGGGCTGTTGCCCCGCACAGCTCGACGGCCACGCCGCGGGCCATCAGCTCCTGGACCAGCCCCTTGTACGGATTGCCGGTGCTGATGTTCCGATCAGCGTTGTAGATCTTATCCGCCAGGGTCACGTGACCGGCGTTGGTATGGAATACAACGATCACCGACGACTTTGCCTTCCAGGCGGAGATGTCATCCATGATCAGGCCAAGGTGGAACAGGCAGGCAGGCAAGTCCCCTTCGAATGAGAGAGCCGCGACACTGAAGACGCTCTTTACGTGGGAGAGCACAACCGGAATATCGATATTCAGGACGGGATTCTGAGCAGACATAAATCACCTCATGGACGGCAGTGTGTCAGGCTTCGATCAGTCCGCCTTCTTGGGCGGCATCTTGGCCGCAAACTCGGGGCGCGTGGAGGGGTGGCCGTCGATCATCTCGAACAAGTGCTTCGACCGTTGCAGCGTCTCCATCAGCGATTTGGGTCCTTCGAAGGGTCGTCCCCCGATGTGCCAGCCGTCGGTGTGAAGTTCTTCAATAAGCACCCAGACAACCTCGCGGAAAGCTTCGGATCCTTCACATCGCACCATGACGTCGGTGATCTGACAGGCCATGTCATGCTTCTGGTCGGGTGTAAAAACGCCATCTACCAGTTTTATGTTGACGAAAGGCATGGTTCTAGACCTCAGTGTGTGGGGATGCCTCGACTGAATCGGGATCGTGCGCGCGTTGCTGACTCAGTGCGAGGCAGATGAAAAATGGTGGTGGAGACCGAGCTGCTTGGGTATCTCTGCAACTTCCAGCCCACCGCGCTCCAGCCAAGCCTGTGTGGACACGTGAGCCCGGCTGATCAGTTCGCTTGTTTCGGTGAAATCGTACGGCGATGTTCTCAATGGACAGATGCTCGGTACGATCCTCAGCTCGATGTGGCTGTTGTGCCAATGCTCGGCATCACGTAAGAGTTGCGATGCAATCAACATGCTGATGGCATGCATGGCTCTGGGCACCACGCCTTCCGCGCCCGCCCTCCTCGCACACGCGAATCCGGTCGGCAGGACGATCACGCGTTTGGCACCCTTGGCGACCGCAACAGAAATGGGGGTGTTGTTGGATAGGCCGCCGTCCACAAGGAGATGTCCATCGATCATCACTGGTGAGAACACGCCTGGGATTGCGGTGCTCGCGAGCACCGAATTGATCGCGCTACCTCGGGAGAGAACCACTTCACGTCCGGACAATACATCGGTCGCAACCACGTGAACCGGGAGCAAAGCGTCCTCCAGGCGTGAATAAGGCAAATGCCGTCCCAGTAGATGGCGCAATCCTTCGGAACTGACCAAATGGCCGCTACCCCCGAAGATGCCGGAGACCACGCCACTGAGCTTCACCGGAAATACGTCGCGACGACGTACGCCCTGCCAGATCGATGCCATCCGAAGAGCGCCGTCCAGGGTGGGCTGCGCGGCGAACAGCACCGCGTTGATGGCACCGGCCGAGGCTCCCACCAGAAACACCGGCCGCTCACCCCACTCCATGAGGGCCAGCAGCATGCCCACTTCGACGGCGCCAAGACTTCCACCGCCGGCGAGTACGAACGCGGTCACCGGTTCGGAACCTGTTTCCGCTACGTCCATGCCGATCTCCATCCTTAAGACATCGAGCGATGGAGGCTGCCTGCCACAGCAACCTCACTGGTCGCCAAACAGCATCCCTAGCTCAAAGTCCGCTATAGACCAGATGCACGAAGAAATCCGGGTTGATGACGAAGTTGCCCCACTTGGCGTCGTAAGCGGCAGTGGGTTTTGCGGCGATCGCGTCTTTCTCACTCTTGCCCGACGCCTTCAGTGCGGAGACGTTGTCACGAATGGTCTGTAGCATTGACCTGAAGGCCACCAGATCCTGCTTGTTGCCCGCCGGTCCGTGGCCCGGAACGATGATCGTGTTGGGTCCGGCGACCTTGAGTCCGATATCCACGGCACGGATCATCCCGTCGATGCTGCCGCCATGCTGATTGTCGATGAAGGGGTACACCCCATTCCAGAACGTGTCGCCTAGGAAAAGAACATCCGCCTTCTTGAAGTAGATGTACAGGTCGCCATCGGTGTGGGAGGGCGGCAGCGCCACCACCTCGATGCCCTCGCCACCCAGCTTGTACGACTTGTGATGATCGACAAGATCCTTCGGTTGGCCGGATGCGGCGAGTGGTTTGAACGTGTAGTTCCAGTCGTCCACCCGCTCGGTTTGAGCCAGGTAACGCGCGGTGTTGGGGTGGGCGACGACCACGACCTCGTTCCCGGGCAGCCACGGGTTGCCGTCGGCGTGGTCCCAATGCCAATGGGTGTTGACGACATGACTGATCCTTCCTGGGCCTAAGCCTTGTAATGCACGGGTCAGCTTGTCCTTGGAAACGGAAATGCCTGCGTCCACCAGAAACTTGGCGTCTTGTCCTGCCAGCGCGCCGATGTTGCCCCCTGAGCCTTCCAGGAGGTACACGTTGCCCCTCAACGGGGTCACTTTGATCTCCGCCCTCTCTGCTTCGGCATTGATCTTGATGACAGGACTTTCCTGGGCCAGCGACAGTCCGGGAGCGAGCACAGCGGCGATCAGAAGCAGGATCTGGCAGGCACACGCAAGGTGGCGTGGCAGTCGGTGATGGGTGTTCATGGGGGGTTCTCGAGGACGTGCGACTGACAGGGTCAGCCGCGGATGAAGGTCATGACGTCGGCAAGGAGCCGATCACGATAGGTATCGACCAAGCCATGAGGCGCACCTTCATAGACCAGCAGCTTGTTGTCCTTGACGAGCTTGGCTGCTGCCTCAGCGGCCGCGACGATCGGCACGACCTGGTCTTTGGATCCATGCACCAGAAGCGTCGGTACATCGAACTTCTTAAGGTCTTCGGTCAGATCGGTCTCCGAGAACACCTTGATACACTCATAGGTGTTCTTGTAACCACCCATCATGCCCTGGAGCCACCAGAAGTCGATCAGACTCTGTTGGGGCTTCGCGCCGGGGAGGTTGAAGCCGTAGAAGGGGCCAGAGGGGACATCGCGGAAGAACTGGGAACGGTCGGCCAGGAACGCTTTGCGCAAGCCATCGAACACCTCAATCGGCGTTCCGTTCGGGTTGGCCGGTGTCTTGAGCATCAGCGGGGGAATCGCGGAGATCAATACGGCCTTCTTAACGCGCTTGGTTCCGTGCCTACCGATATAGCGAGCGACCTCGCCCCCGCCGGTCGAGAAGCCGATCATCGTGGCTTCAGTGACGTTCAAGTGCTCCATCAGCTGCGCCAGGTCATCGGAGTACGTGTCCATGTCATTGCCATCCGAAGGCTGGCTGGAGCGGCCATGGCCTCTGCGATCGTGCGCGATGCAGCGGAAGCCTTGTGAAGCAAAGAAGAACATGTGGGCTTCCCAGCTGTCCGACGACAGCGGCCATCCATGGCTGAAAGTGATGATGGGGCCCTTGCCCCAGTCTTTGTAGTAGAGGTTCGTGCCATCTTTGGTGGTGAAGGTGCCCATGGCTTTACTCCAGTGTTCTGTGGGTGTGGGGGGTGCTTCGCTCGTCGCCGTCGGTTGGCGGCTGCAGCCAATGAGCGGAAGCTGCAGGCCGACCGCGACGATGCCGCTGGTCACGATGAGAGATCGGCGCCGAAGATCGACAGTGCCTTGGGGAGGGGGGGAAGTTGGCTGCATGGCGAGCTCCAGGGGGACGAGCGAAGGCACCAGGGAGATGCGGAGAGTCGGCGAGGCAAGGCATCGGATCGCCATCCATCAGGGCGGCGAGAAACCCGGTCGAAGGCGCATTAGCCGGTTACATCTTCGACGGTGCTAGGACACGCCCGGGCGCGTCGTCCGTCAAGATCGTTTTTGGTATCGCCGACTCAAGATCGCAATCGCGAAGAATCCGACCACAATCGCACTAAAGCCGACCTGCCAGGCAGGGCACTACAAATGTGTCGCCGTGAATAATGGCAATTACAAAACTAGTTCCGGCGCAAATTTTTGTACGCCCGTGGGGAGAGCCCAGTGAATCTGTGGAAGGCTGTAGAGAAGGAGGCGATAGAACCGTAGCCCACAGCAGCTGCGACGTCTCCAATCAGAAGCTCGGTTCCCCGTATGAGGCTACAAGCCATTTCCATGCGCATGCGGGTGAGATGCGCATGAGGTGCGGCACCCGTGGCCTTCCTGAAAGCCGTGCAAAAATGAAAACGGCTCATACCAAGGATGTTGGCGAGTTCTTGTAGAGTCAGATCCCGTGTCAGGTTGTCCCGCATGTACTGCGTGACACGCTTGACTTGCCATGGGGCGAGTCCATGTTGGCGATTCTGTAAGGGTCTGGAGAGCGAGGTATGCGCCCTGAGCAACTGTATACACAGCAGGTCCACGGCTTGCTCGAGAAACAGGCGTGAATGCAAGCCTGGCTGATCAGCCTCGTCCGCAATCATGCGCATGATCGCGAAGGCACGCTCATCGGGATAATGGATGCGATCCATAAGATCAAACGAGCGCCCCTCAGCGAGATGATCCGCGCAGCCCTGCAGTCGGTCGTGACCCAGGTAGATGTTGGAGGTCGTATTGGCCGTGCATCGGTAGGTGCCATCGAAGCCTCGGGGCAAGAAGGTGATGGTCCCGGCTCTGGCCTGCGCGCGCGTGGTCTTGCCCTCGATGCTAGAGGTCGCCCAGCCGCTGCCTTCGTAAGTCGCGGAGAGCACATGCTCATGCATCGGAGGTACATATGCCTCGAAGGCACCGTGCTGCCACCGGCCCGTAACCCGGGTTTCGCCTTGGAGGATCTCGGCCAAGACATTGGGGACACTCGCCGAGATGCGAGTGACTTCATCTAAGGAGCTACTTAACCGAGCGTTCGCCATAGGGAGCCTTGCATGCCCAGATGTCAGTGTGCAACGCCGTGAAGCTACCGAGAAGACACGACGCGTCAATGACGAAACGGCCCGTCGAATACATGATCGCAATGGCGCGAAAGCCACCCGCAAGGGCGCAAAAGACCGCAATGCGCGACGAATAGCGCGCTCCCTATACTCGCCCCATCGAAGCGCGGCCAGTTCAGAACCAAGATGCTGCGCTGCCCTACTCCGTCGCGGAGCCCTCCATGACCACCGATGTCTCCAGACTGGGCTTTACGTCCACCACCCACGATGTACTTGAGGGCGTGGATCTCAACGGACAGCGTATTCTCGTAACCGGCGCCTCGTCGGGGATCGGCGCAGAGACCGTGCGGGCTTTGCACCAGGCAGGTGCTGACGTCGTCCTGGCCGTCCGCGATCCCAGCCGTATCCAAGACGTGGTGGACACATTGTCTGTCGTCCGAAGCCCCGGCTCCTTCCACATCGAGCGGCTGGACCTCGCCGACCTGCGCAGCATCTTGGATCTCGTGAGCCGCTGGACGGGCCCACTGAACGTGCTGGTGAACAATGCGGGCGTGATGGCGTTTCCGGCACTAGAGCGCAATGCGGACGACATGGAGGCCCAATTCGCGGTCAACTACTTCGGCCACTTTGCTCTGACCTTGGGACTGTTGCCTGCACTCACGCAGGCAGGTGGCGCTCGCGTCGTCTGCCTGAGCTCGAGCGCGCATCAATTCAGTCCGGTTATCCTTCAGGATCCGGATTTCAAGTTCCGGCCCTACGATCCGATTCTGGCTTACGGGCAGTCCAAAACCGCCTGCTCGCTGCTTGCTGTCGAAGTGACGCGCCGGTGGGGACGGGAGCGCGGCATCTTCGCCAACGCGGTCCATCCGGGCGCGATCGCCACAGCGCTACAGCGTCACACAGGCGGCTTGCGCACACCCGCTCACCGGCGAAAGACCGTCGAGCAAGGTGCTGCGACGTCGGTTCTCCTTGCAGCGTCACCCCTCCTGAAAGAGGTGGGTGGTCGCTATTTCGAGGACTGTCAGGAGGCGATGGAAGTGGCGTCACGCACGGATGAGCTAACCGGCGTGGCGCACTACGCGTTGGATCCGCTGAATGCCAGAGAACTCTGGGAGCACTCCCGTGCCCGCCTTCACCGCCTCAACCTGTTTGATCGTGCCACGCGTGATCTCTGAGCAAATGGGTCATGTCGCCACCTATCATCCCGGCTTCCTTCTTCGGCATCGTTCTAGGTCTGGTGGGGCTGGGCAGTGCGTGGCGGGCCGCCACCCGGCTTTGGGGATTGCCTGCCGCTATCGCCGAAACATTGATGGCGTTCGGCGCCATGGTTTGGGCGCTGCTCGTCATCCTGTACGGGATGAAATGGCTGTTGGATGCCGAAGAAGCGTTGGCCGAGATCAGTCACCCTATCCAGTGCTGTTTCGTCTCGTTGGTACCCGCCACTACCACGCTGATGGGGTTGGTGATCTTTCCCTACCTGCCCACGGCGGCACTCATGCTTTGGGTCATGGGAACGGCCGGCCAGCTCGCCTTTGTGACGTGGCGTGCTGCGGGCCTCTGGCGCGGGGGCATCAGTTTGGAGTCGGTCACTCCGGTCCTCTATCTGCCCGCAGTAGCGGCCAATCTCATTAGCTCGATCGTAGCGGGCGTCCTGGGGCTTACCGATTGGGGAAAGCTGTTCCTGGGTATGGGCGTCCTGAGTTGGCTGGCGATCGAATCCGTATTGCTCTTCCGGCTGTGGATGGCTTCGCCATTGCCACCCGGTCTGCGCCCGACCCTGGGCATTCAAACGGCCCCGCCCGTGGTCGCTGCCGTTGCCTACCTGGCCAACGCGCCCGTCCCTGAGGACTTCATCGTCTCTGGCCTTTGGGGTTACGGGCTGCTCCAGCTCCTTTTCGCCCTCCGTCTCCTGCCCTGGGTGCTACAGCAGCCATTCGGCGCCAGCTACTGGGGCTACAGCTTTGGGGCTACTGCCATTTCCGTCGCTGCATTGCAAATGGCACTTCGAGCACCCGACGGTATCGGTCCGAAAGTGGCTCTTCCCATCTTCGTTTTCAGCAATGTGGCCATCGCATTACTGCTATCAGGGACGTTGGTGAGATTGTGGCAAAGACGTCTTCTCCCTGCGCCCCTTACGGATAGCCGTAGAGCCACGACACCCATACAACGATGAGCATCGCTAGCGAGGTGCGCTATGGAACTGGAAGATCGTAATGGCATCCGTGCAGCGAAGGCCAAGTACTGTCGATTTCTTGATACCAAGAATTGGCGTGGCTTTGAAGCGTTGTTCGCACAGGAAGCGAAGATCTCGGTTTTCGATGTCGAAGGAAGCGCATTGGTCAGCTTTCGGAGCGGAGCTGAGTTCTCGGAATCCGCACAGCGCTTTCTAGCTGGCGCGCGTTCCATTCACCAAGTACATAACGAGGAATTCTCGTTTGAGTCGCCCTCCGCAGCGTCGGTCATCTGGTCGATGGAAGACTACATCGTGTATCCGGAAGCGCGTCGAGGTGAGCCCTCCTCAATACACGGCTATGGCCACTATCACGAGCGCTGGGAAGACCACGGAGACGGGTGGCAGATTTCGTCGCTCGAGCTTCGCAGAACCATCCTTGAAACCCTCATAAGGAGTTAGCGTCATGACCTTCGATCCGATACGTATCGGGATCATTGGAGTTCATCCTGATCAGGGCTGGGCATCCTCGGCACACATCCCTGCCCTAAAGGCACTGCCTCAGTTCAAGCTGCAGGCCCTCGCTCATCACCAGGAGGATGTTGCCAAAGCAGCGGCGGAGAAGTTTGATATCCCTAGCTACCATTTCTCCACGCATGATCTGGTCAATGATCCAGAGGTGGACATGGTAGTCGTCACCGTCAAAGTGACGCGGCACCGTGATGCCATTAGCAAAGCCATCGATGCAGGCAAGAAAGTCTTCTCGGAGTGGCCTCTTGGGGTCAATCTTGCAGAAGCAGAGGCATTGCGTGACCTAGCAAGGGAAGCCGGGGTTTCGAACTTCATTGGACTCCAGACGCGTTCGGCGCCCGCCTTCAGAACGATGAGAACTCTGATTTCCGAAGGGTTTGTGGGTCGTGTCCTGTCCGCGACGATGATCGGCTCCGGCATCGTGTGGGGCCATGAGATGAGTGACGGCTTCGAGTACACATTGGATCCTGACAATGGTGCCGGCATGTTGCAGGTTCCGTTCGCTCACTCACTCGACGGGCTGTTGGATGCGTTGGGTCAGCGCGTTGTTGATCACGTCTGTACGTTGAGCAACTCGCGTCACACGATCAGGTTGAGCAACTCGGGGCGTAATGTTCCCCTCTCCGTCCCTGACCAGATCCTGCTATCGGCTCGTTTGAGCGATGGTACGGCCCTCATGAGCCACTTCAGAGGAGGTTTGTGTCAAGGGACGAACTTCCATGTCGAGGTGAATGGCACCGAGGGTGATCTGCTTCTGACAAGCCCCGTCGGCTACGTCGGTATTGGAGGCACCAGGCTTCAGGGCGCAAGGAACGGGGCACCACTGGAGGATATGGACATCCCGCCCGAACACGATATGCACGCGGCCGTCGGAGCACCTGCTCAGAACGTCGCCATTCAATACGCGCGCATTGCGAATGATTGCTTCAGGGGCACGAGTAACGCGCCCACCTTTGACGACGCAAGGGACTTGCATGCCCTCATAGCCGCCTTGGCACGTGGCGGTTCCTGGCACTAGGGGGCCGTCCATGAGATCCATCATGATGATGCGGGACGGCGGCAACGAAGCGCTGGTGCTTCGTGAGGGTCCCCATTGTCGCCCGGGGCCGGGTGAGGTCGCGGTTGAAGTCAAGGCAGCGGGCGTGAACTTCATGGACATCGGTGTTCGTGAAGGAAGATTCCTGAGGGAAATCCCTAATCCGAAGACGCTGGGAGTCGAGGGCGCGGGCGTAGTGCGCGCTCTGGGTCAGGGCGTAACGCGTGTCAGTCTCGGACAGCGGGTTGCCTGGGCGTTCGTGCCGGGCAGCTATGCAGATTGGGTATGCGCCCCGGAAGATGCGCTGGTCCCCATTCCCGAGGGTGTCAGCGATCAAGAGGCGGCATCGATCATGATGCAGGGCCTGACCGCCAGTCACTTCGCAACGGAATTCTATCCAGTTCAACCAGGTGACATCGCGCTCATTCATGCCGCTGCAGGCGGCGTCGGCACGCTGCTAACTCAGATCGTACGCATTCGTGGAGGAAGGGTCATTGGCCGGGTCTCCAGTCCGGGAAAGGTAGCCGTGGCGAAAGCTTCAGGTGCTGGCGACATCATCGTCGACAACACCGGAAGCTTTGCGAAGAGAGTGCTGGAGTTGACCGAGGGTCGAGGCGTCGACGTAGTTTTTGACGGTTCCGGTGCCGAAACCTTTGCTGACTCGCTGGCCAGTCTGAAGAACGGCGGGACGCTGTGTTGGTACGGTACGGCCTTGGATGGGCTCCGGCACATCGATCTGGTGGCGTTACCCCGCAGTGTGAAGATCGGCTATGCCGTGTTCTTGGACCACATCCGCACATGGGAATTGCTGCAGCAGCGAAGCAAGCAGCTGTTTCAATGGATGATCGACGGGAGGCTCCACGTCCACGTCGGCAAGATCTATGCGCTGGATGATGCGGGTGAAGCGCTGGCACAGCTCGAGGCCAGACGCACCACCGGCAAGGTGTTGTTGCTGCCATGACCTCCGGCGGACTGGCTCACCCATGGCGGCCTGGGGCTGTTCTGTCTCGGTTACCCACGCGGGTCGTTGTCTCGTCGAATGCGGGCCGACGGGAAGGTTGGCCTCCGGCCGATGGGGCCGCGGTAGCTCCCTCAGCTCGCGACAACAGGAGGAGCTGCCGCACCTGCCAGCAGGCCCGGAACCTCAGCCTCCAAATGACTGATCAGAGAGCGAAGTCGCGGCAGCTCACGAAGGTCCTGGTGATAGCCGAGCCAGATGGTTCGTGCAGGCGGTTCTTCTTGCACGCTGATACGTCGAAGACCAGGAAACCTATTGGCCAGAGCCAAGGGCAGGACGGCCATGCCGACCCCCTGCTGACATGCTCGCGCCTGGATTTCCCGGCTATTGCTTCTGAAGACTATCTTCGCCTCCGGCACATGCTGGACCAGCCATCGCACATCGGGCAGATCCTCGAAGGCCGCATCCATCGTGATGAGACGAGGTTCCGGAAAGTCCCCGGACACAGCGCTGAAGAGGCCATAGTCGAGTTGCACGAAGCGCCGGGACACGATGTCGCCGCCTGTAAATGGGGTCAGTCGGAAGGCCAGATCCGCCTCACGCCGTGTCAGGTCATAGAGTCGACTGTCCGTCAGCAGCTCAACCTCGACCCCCGGATGAAGAAGGCAAAAGGCGGCCGCCGCAGGGGCGATCACATGGGAGCCAAACCAGTCAGACGAGGTAATGCGCAGCAATCCCGTGATCGAATGCGGGTCACCCAGCAGATGACGCTGGAACGCCAGGGCTTGCGCCTCCATCGCCTCGGCTGCCGCCAGCACCCTGAGCCCTTCCTCCGTCAGTACCAGACCCCGATGGGAGCGCTGGAACAGTCGCGTCTGCGTGGCCTGTTCCAGGGCCGTCACCCGCCGACCTGCGGTCGGCTGCGTGATGCCCAACTGGCGTGCAGCACCGCCTAACGAGCCTGTGCGCGCGACCGCCAAGAAGATCTGAACATCGCTCCAGTCCATGACTCATTCAAATTTGCATGTGCAGCATTAGATTCTAAGTCTACCCAAACAAAAATGCGCCAGTACTCTCCCCTCTGTTCCTCAACTACGGATCACGCCAATGAAAGCGCATTTCTCCCCCATCACGATGAAAGCCGCCCTGCTGGTCAATGGTGGCGAACCCTTGCAGCTCACCGATGTGCCCATTCCCGAGCTGAGCCCAGGCCACGTCAAGGTACGCGTGGCAGCCGCGGGCCTGAATCCGCTGGACACAAAGATTCGCGCGGGAAAGGCGTCACACGCGCAACACCCCCTGCCCGCGGTCCTGGGGATCGATCTGGCCGGCACGGTCGAGGCGATCGCCGAGGACGTGACCACCTTCGCCCTCGGCGACACCGTGTTTGGCATGACCGGAGGGGTGGGCGGGGTACAGGGCGCGCTGGCCCAGTTCGCCATCGTTGACGCCGCCCTTCTGGCAAACGCGCCCAGTTCCTTCTCGGCCCGCGAGGCCGCCGCAATCCCCCTGGTCTTCATCACCGCGTGGGAAGGGCTCGTCGACCGTGCGGGGGTGAAATCCGGGCAGCGTGTCTTGATACATGGCGGCGCGGGGGGTGTGGGACACGTGGCCGTCCAGATTGCCCACGCATTCGGTGCGCAAGTGTTCGCGACCGGCAATGACACCCAACGGGACTACATTGAAAGTCTGGGCGCGACCTTCATCGATTATCGCGCACAGGCGGTCGATGACTATGTGGCACAACACACCGGTGGCGAAGGTTTCGACATCATCTTCGATACCGTCGGCGGCACGACGTTGGACGACTCCTTCCGGGCAGCGCGCCGCTACCACGGGCACGTGGTGAGTGCCTTGGGTTGGGGTACGCACTCTCTCGCCCCCCTCTCCTTTCGCGCGGCCACCTACTCCGGTGTATTCACTCTGCTTCCTCTCATAACGGGCCGTGACCGGGCTCATCATGGCTACATCATGAAGCAGGCCGAGCGTCTGGCCAACGAGGGCAAACTCACTATTCGGCTTGATCCTCACGTGTTCGGCTTGAGCGCCGTCGAAGAGGCGTATCAGTTCCTCGAGTCGGGAGATGCCCAGGGAAAGGTGGTTGTAGACGTCCAGTAGGCGACCCCAAAAAAGTGCAAGGCTTCGCGCAATCCACCTCGTAACAGATGCTGGCCGTGACCAACATGCTAGAGGCAGCCAGACCCAGCGGAGCTGGCGAGGCGCTAGTGATAGTTCCTGGACCGATACTGTCGCGGTGAAAGTCCGCAATAGCGCCTGAAGGCAGTCGAGAAAGCCGCCGCATTGCCATAGCCAACGGCTAGGGCTATGTCGGCAATTGTCAGCGGACTATTGCGCAACAGGTCATAGGCAGTCTCCATGCGTAAACGGGTCAGGTAGCCAAACGGCGTCAACCCTGTCGCATTACGAAACGCTGCGCAAAAATGGTACCTGCTCATGTGCACAATGTCGGCGAGCTCCTGGAGGGTAACCTCCATGCCTTGGTGTTCGCGCATGTAGGCCAGAACCCTCTTGACCTGCCAGGCGGCGAGGCCGTGCTGGCGCTGAGTAGAGCGGGCACACAGGGTGGAGTGGGTCCGGAGCAACTCGAAGCACAGAAGATCCAACGCCTGCTCGACGTAAAGCTCGCCGTAAGGCCCCGGAGCGGCTGCCTCGTGGCGCAGAAGATCCATGATGGCGAACAGTCGCGGATTGTCGCCCTGCACCTGGTCCAACAATTCAAATGATCGACCTTCCGCCAACTGCTCCGCGAAGCCCAAGAGGCGGCCGTGTCCGAGGAAGACGTTGGACACGGTCTGACCTCCCGTGATCTCCCACGGGCCGTAGTGGCCTCGTGGCAAGATGGTGTAGGTGCCGCCGCGTATCGTAGCTTGGCTTCTGACGCCATCGATTCTGGAGGCGGACACCCCGCTGCCCCCATGGATCGCGGCAACGATATGCTGCTCCATCGGAGCCACGTCGACGGAGTAGGCTCCGTGTGTCCAGATTCCCGTGATCCGGGTCTGGCCCTGGAATACTCGCTCTGCGAGAGGCGGAGCCTGGCCGCCGGCTATTCGGGTGACTTCCTCGTTGGTGTCAGCAAGCGCGCGCGTGCTCATGGAGGTACCCGCCAATCCGGCACTTGGATGGTATGCCGCGCCCCCTCGCGTACGTTGAGCCTCTTCCTCCGACGGTTACCTGTCAATACCCCATAAGCTTGATGGGAGTTGGCGGCGGGGCGCACTCAGGCGAATGGCCGCATGGGATCGCATGCTGTCATGCCCCTACCCCGACGCTGTCCGCTTCCGGCCTATTCCATTGAAAACTCGTCCTTGGAGCGGGACCGCGACCTGGCCAGGTAGGACGTCCCATCATCGCGACGACGTCCGCTTGATCGATGGGGCACAAGTAGGCTAGCTGCAGATGACCGATGCAATCGAGTTTCGCATCGGAACAGGCCGAAAGCATCCAGCATCGTGCCACACGAGGCCTGCAATGAAAGATCAGCCGCGGCCATTCATCCATTCGAAGATGGCAATGAACACCGGCCGAAGTCGGCGCGCTTCTTCGGTAATCCCGTACTCGACACGCGGAGGGACCTCGGGATAGATGGTGCGGTGAACCAGGCCATCCCTTTCCAGCTCTCGCAGCTGGACGGTCAGCATGTGCTGTGTCACGCCAGGGATCGCGCGCCTCAAGGCATTGAAGCGCTGCGTGCCTTGGCTGAGGACCCAAAGGATCTCGAGCTTCCACTTTCCGCCGAATATGGCTATCGCGCCCCTGATGTTGTCATTGAGCTGGGCTACGTGATCATCGTTTGGGCACCCTTGGGTAGTATGGTCTGGCATACGTAGTCTGAGAAATGATCCTTCTTGTTGTAGCAACTATACGCCCTTAGCTTGATGCGCACGCTGCAGGAATTCCCACGAACGCAGCAGCACCCTCCCCCAAGCGAAGGCATGGTCATGAATATCCTCCACATTGATTCCAGTATCCAAGGCGAGCTGTCCGTCAGCCGCAAGATATCGAAAGCAGTCGTATCCCGACTTAAGGAAATTTCTCCTCAAAGCCCCGTGATCTATAGGGATCTCGCAACCGATCCCCTGCCCCAGATCTCTCCGCAGGTCATTGCGGCCACGCACGCTGTCGATGGCGCAACGCATGCAGCGTCGGAGGCGAGCGCGCTGACCGAAGCGCTGGACCAAGTGCTTGGTGCGGACGTCATCGTGATTGGAGCGCCCATGTACAACTTCAGCATTCCGACGCAACTGAAGACCTGGTTGGATGCCATTGCCGTGCCCGGCAAGACCTTCTCTTACGGTCCCGAGGGTGTGCGCGGGCTACTTGGCGAAAAGCGGGTGGTCGTGGCGTCCGCAAGGGGTGGCTTCTACGGCCCGGATTCTCCCGCCGCTTCGGCCGAGCATCATGAAACCTATCTCCGCGCGTTCTTCGGGTTCCTCGGGGTGACGCGGTTCGAAGTCATACGCGCTGAGGGAGTGCGCATCGCGCCAGAGATCGCAGAGCGGGCCATCGAGGCAGCGTTGACCCAGGCTATCCACCTGCAGGCTGCATGATGACGCCGGGGGATTCGCGACACGGCGACATGGCCAGCATGGGTATTCAGTTGAGAGGTGTTTGGCTCTGAAGCCCTCTCGCACAGTGATCCGTTCGTCATGTGGCCTGCTCCCCTTGATGATCACTGATAAAGCCCGATATTGAAGGTCCAGGTCTGGGTACTCCGGACGCAGCAGGTCATGCAGGCGTCGATAGCCGAACCTGCGGCGGATCTGGGCCAGTGCGACGATCCGTGCCGACAGCGCCCGGATCGTCGCACTCGGTTCGGGCGGGTGGCGGCAGCTGCCGCGGGAGGGCCCCGCAAGGCGGCGGGCCGTCACAGGCCGATGGCACGTGCTGCCTCAAGCAATTCCTGCTTGCGCCCTGCTTCCGGCCACCCTTCCACCGTCCGCAGCAGCTTGCCGTCCTTGAGGAAATAGAACGTTGGCGTGCCCCAGTTCTCCAATTGCGGCCATTGCGAGCGTGAGTAGGCGATCGTCATCACCGCATCGGGGTGTTCCGCGTTCCAGCGCTGGAGGACGTCGAGATTCAGGTCGCGATCCACGGGAGCGATCCAGCGGACATGGGCTTTGACAGGAGCGAGCGCCGGGTCCGATGCCAGCGATGAATATGCCGCGCGCGAGAAATGACAGAGCGGGTGCGAGATGGCGACGATCACGGGGCCTCGGGTGATGTCCTCCGCTACGCGCGTCACGGCGCCTGCCGTCGGCCCTATCGAGAGCACGCTGGCGGGAGCGGCGATCTGGCCTTGCACGGTATCGTGCACCGAGGGAACCGACGCCATCGTGGCCGCGGGAAATGCCTCCCGCAATGCACGGGCTTGCTGCCAGTGTCGGGAGGCGATGTAGGCGCCTGCCATCTCTTGCAATTGGGACGCACTCACCGCGCCCAGCTGACTCAAGCGCTCGAAGTACGCCCGCATCTGGGCCAAATGATGCTCGTCCAGGCTGTAGAAGTGCGCCATGTTGGCCGCCCGGAATCCCAGCGCGGCATCCTGAGCAGAAAGCGTATGCAGCCGATCGGCGGACAGAGGCGGGAAAAGCGCGGCGTAGTGTGCGGTGATCATTGCGGCGCGGGCTTGCGTGCTGGCGCCTTTGGACCGGGCGTCCGCCTCGACCAGGCGGTCGTAGCGTGCACTCCAGTCCGACCCGGTGGCGTGCAAGGTGGGCGCGCTCACCAGAAGAACCGCACATGCCAGGATCGAGCCAAGGATGCGGGAGAGCCTGTGCATGGCGGTTCCTTGTGCCGGAGAGACCGATGAGCAGTTCCGCGTGCAGATCTTGTTGAAGGCGGCAGCGCAGGTGCCCTGCTTCCCGCACGCGTACCGGTCATGGTCGCACGGCTGCGAGGGGTATAGCGTCAACCTGCCCCCAGCCGGTGAGCATGGCTGTAAACCACATGTCGGCGTGCGCGCAGGAACCCCACCAGCGTCATTCCGCATCCCGCCGCCAGGTCCATCGCCAATGCCGTGGGCGCCGACATCGCCGCCAGCAGCGGGATGCCTGCCGTTGCGGCCTTGGCCACCATCTCGTAACTCGCGCGGCTGGTGACCAGGGCGAAGCCCGATGCCGGATCGAGGCCTTCGCGCAGCATCGCGCCGATCAGCTTGTCCAGTGCGTTGTGGCGCCCGACATCCTCGCGGACCAGGACCAGGGTGCCGTCCGCCCTCGCCCATGCCGCCGCGTGGATCGCGCCGGTGGCTGCATTCAAGGGCTGCCGCTGCTCGATCTGGCGCAGCGCCGTCTCCAGCGCAGCGGAGGCGATGACGCTCCCCTGCCCCACGGCCCCTGGCTGCCTGACCACGTCCTCCAGATGACGATGGCCGCAGATGCCGCAGCCACTGCGTCCCGGCAGCCAGCGTTGCGGCTCCACCGTGCGTGCAGGCAATGGGTCACGTGTGCGCAGATCCAACTGGATGCCCTCCAGCAACGCCTGAGCGGTCACCGAAACAAGATCGTCCGGCCCCAGCCCCAGTTCGCTCAGCGCGAAGCCGTGCGCGAAATCCACCAGGTCGCACGGCGACACCATCATCACCGCCAACGGCTCGCCGTTGCAGTGGATCGCCAGTGGAACCTCCTCGGCCAACCGGTCCCGGCGCACGGCCGGCACGCCACCGGCGACATCGATGACCTCGCGCCAGGCCACGCCGTCGACGCGATCAGCCGGCATGGGCGGCCGGATCATCCAGCTTCCTCACCGTTACCGGGATCGACTTGTAGGCCGGCGTGCCCGATTGCGGATCGTGGCTGTCCAATGGCACCAGCCGGTTGCCTTCGGGGTAGTACATCGCCGCCGAGCCGCGCGGCAGGTCGTATTCCACCGCGATGAAGCCCGCGAGCCGGCGCACGCCGGCAGTGCCGACGCGCGATTCCACTTCGATGCGGTCGCCCGATTGCAGGCCACGGGCCCGCATGTCGTCGCGGTTGAGGAACACCACGTCGCGCCGCCCGCTGACGCCCCGGTAGCGGTCGTCGAAGCCGTAGATGGTGGTGTTGTACTGATCGTGCGAACGCACGGTGGTCAGCGTCAGCAACGCGTCCCCCGCGCCGACCGCGTCTTCGCCCAGCCCCGGCGCCACCAGGAAACGCGCCTTGCCCATCGCGCCCCAGTCGCGCTCCGATGCGCCGATGTACAGCCGGAACCCGCCCGGCGTGCGCACGCGCCGGTTGAAATCCTTGAAGATGGGGAACACCGCTTCGATATCGTCGCGGATGCGGTCGTAATCGCCGACCAGGCCATCCCAGTCCACCCGGGTCTGCGGCAGCGTGGCCTTGGCGATGCCGGCGACGATGGCGGGTTCGGACAGAAGATGCTCCGAGGCCGGCGGCAGTCCGCCCTGCGAGGCGTGCACCATCGACATCGAATCCTCCACCGTCACCGACTGCAGGCCGCTGGCCTGCACATCGCGTTCGGTGCGGCCCAGGCACGGCAGCAGGAAGGCCTGTCTGGCGGGGATCAGGTGCGAGCGGTTCAGCTTGGTGGCGATATGCACGGCCAGGTCCAGGTTGCGCATCGCCGGGAGGGTGGTGTCCGGGTCCGGCATGGCCACGGCCAGGTTGCCGCCCATGCAGACGAGTGCGCGCGAACGCCCGTCGCGGATGGCGCGCACGGCTTCCACCGCATCGTGGCCATGGGTGAGCGGGAACTCGAAGCCGTAACGCCGCCTGATGGCATCCACCAGCGCCTGCGTGGGTTTTTCCGTGATGCCCACCGTGCGGTCGCCCTGCACGTTGGAGTGCCCGCGGATGGGCGCGATGCCGGCGCCGGGCTTGCCGATGTTCCCCCGCAGCAGCAACAGGTTGGCCATCTGCTGCACGTTCTGCGTGCCGCGGCGGTGCTGGGTCATGCCCATGCCGTAGCAGATGATCACCCGCTCGGCCCGCGCATACAGCCGCGCGGCCGCGTCGATGTCGTCGCGGGACAGGCCCGACTGCGCCACCACCTCGTCCCACGACGTGCGCGCCAGATCGTCGCGAAGCGCCTCCAGGCCTTCGGTGTGCGCGGCGATGAAGGCGTGGTCCAGCACGCCGGTGCCGCCGGCGGCCAGGTCCGCCGCGTCGGCCTCCAGCAGCCACTTCATCATGCCTTTCAGCAGCGCCAGGTCGCCGCCGATCTTCACCTGGTAATAGGTCTGCGCGATCGGCGTGGCGGTGTTGGTCAGCATCTCGCCCGGGTGCTGCGGCGAGGTGAAGCGCTGCAGCCCCCGTTCGCGCAGCGGATTCACCGCCACGATGGGCACGCCCCGCTTCGATACCTCGCGCAGCGTGGAGAGCATGCGCGGGTGGTTGGTGCCGGGATTGTGGCCGAAGCTGAAAAGCGCATCGCACAGCGCGAAATCATCCAGCGTCACCGTGCCCTTGCCCACGCCGATGGACGCCGGCAGGCCCACGCTGGTGGCCTCGTGGCACAGGTTGGAACAGTCGGGAAAATTGTTGGTGCCGTATTCGCGCACCATCAGCTGGTACAGGAAGGCGGCCTCGTTGGAGGTGCGGCCGGAGGTGTAGAACTCGGCCATGTCCGGGTGCGGCAAGGCGCGCAGGGCCTGGCCGATGCGCGCGAAGGCGTCGTCCCAGCCGGTGGGGACGTAGCAGTCCGACGCCGCGTCGTAGGCCATCGGATGCGTCAGGCGGCCCTCGTCCTCCAGCGCGTGGTCGCTCCATTGCCACAGTTCGGCCAGGGTGTGCCCGGCGAAGAACTCCGGCGTGGCGCGCTTGCCGGTGGCCTCCCACGACACCGCCTTGGCGCCGTTCTCGCAGAACTCGAACGACGAGGTGTGCTGCGGATCCGGCCACGCGCAGCCCGGGCAGTCGAAACCGGTGGGCTGGTTGACCCGTCGCAGGGCCGCGGTTTCGCGACCGACCGCCATCTGGCCTTTCACCGCGCGCGCGACCGCGGCCAAGGCGCCCCACCCTCCTGCCGCGCCGTCGTACGCTTCGATGCCGGGAACCTTGCGCTCGCTCATCTTGGACACCGCCTGCTGCATGCCGGTCACGGGACGCACGCAGGATAGCGCGTGCCGCACACGGTTGATGCGCGCGCGAACCGTGCGCGACGCGTGAACCGGATGCTCAGCCGGGGGTTGCTAGCATGGGTGGCGTCATCGAAGAACAGGATCCACGACGTGCTGCGCATCATGCTTCCACTCACCGCCTTGCTGGCGAGCGTCGCCCTGCTGCTGGGCGGCAACGGACTGCTGGGCACGCTGCTGGCCGTGCGCAGCCAGGCGGAAGGCTGGGGCGAGCGCACCACGGGCCTGGTGATGTCGGGCTACTTCGTGGGCTTCTTCCTGGGCACGTTCACCGCGCCACCGCTGATCCGCCGGGTGGGCCACATCCGCGCATTCGCCTTCCATGCGGCGCTGGCGGCCGCGGCGGTCCTGGTCTACCCGCTGTGGGTGGAACCGGCAGGCTGGATGGCGCTGCGGGTGGTCACCGGCATGGCGCTGGTGGGGCTGTGCACGGTGATCGAGAGCTGGCTGAACGCGCAGGCCGCCCCGGCGCACCGCAGCCGCGTGTTCGCCGTCTACATGGTGGTGACGCTGCTCGCGCTGGCGGCGGGCCAGTTGATGCTGGACCTGCAGCCGCCGCGCAGTCCGGTGCTGTTCAGCGTGGTGGCCATCCTGTTCGCACTGGCCATCCTGCCGGTCAGCGCCACCCGGCTGTCGCCGCCTCCGCTGGCGGTGGCGCCGCGCGCGCATGTGCTGCAGGTCTGTCGCGCGGCGCCCAGTGCGGCGGCCGCTGCGCTGCTGGCGGGCATGGCGCTGGGCGCCTTCTGGGGCATGGGAGCGGTATACGCCGCCTCGCTGGGGCTGGACCGCGCCGGCATCGGCAGTTTCATGGCCGCCACCATCCTGGGTGGGGCCGCCTTGCAGTGGCCGATCGGGCGGCTGTCCGACCGCGGCGATCGGCGCAGCACGCTGGCGGTCGTGGCCGCACTGGCCGCCGTCACCGCGCTGGTGGCGTTGCGTTTGGACAGCGCGATGCAGGGCGGTGCGCATGGCCTGTTCTTCCTGTTCGGCGGCCTGGCCTTCGCGCTGTATCCGCTGGCGGTCGCGCACCTGCTGGACCGGCTGCCGCCCGGGCAGCTGCTGGCCGGATGCAGTGCGCTGCTGCTGCTCAATGGCGTGGGCGCGGCGATCGGACCCGCCGCCGCCGGTGTGCTGATGCAGCACTGGGGCGCTTCGGCGCTGCCGGGCTTCTTCGCGGCCACGCTGGGCCTGTTGGCGCTGGTGGCGGCCGGCCGCCGTGTGCTGAAGGCGCACCGGCTGCTGCACCCGGCGCGCTTCCACCCGATGCTGCGCACCACGCCGGTGGCGCTGGAAATGCTGCCGGAGATTCCCGATGCTCCCCAGCGCGGGCGCGGGGAACCGGCGCGGAATTGATCCCGATCAATGCGCCGGAGGGGGCCGCGCCCTAGCCTGTGCGGCATGGGCAAAGTCTCCCCTTCCCCCCTGTTCGATGCGGACCTGCTGCGGCGCTACGACACGCCGGGCCCCCGCTACACGTCCTATCCGACCGCGCCGCAGTTCAGCGGGGACTTCGGTGCACAGCAACTGCGCGAACATGCGCGGGCCAGCAACCAGCAGGAACATGCGCGCCCGCTGTCGCTGTACGTGCACATCCCTTTCTGCACCAGCCCCTGCTTCTACTGTGGCTGCAACCGGGTGATCACACGCGATAAGGCGCGCGGCGAGATCTACCTGGACTATCTGTACCGCGAGATCGCGCGGATGGCGCCGCTGTTCGACAGCGGCCGTCCGGTGGTGCAGCTGCATTTCGGCGGCGGCACGCCGAATTTCCTTACCCCGGCCCAGATCGCGGACTGCGTGGCCGAGCTGCGCAGCCAGTTCAGCTTCGCCCCGCGCGAGGCGATGGATTTTTCCATCGAGCTGGACCCGCGCTTCGTCAGCCCCGACGACATCGGCGAACTCGCGAAGGTGGGCTTCAACCGGGCCAGCCTGGGCGTGCAGGATTTCGACCCGAAGGTGCAGAAGGCGGTCAACCGCGAGCAGAGCGTGGAGGACACGCTGGCCATCGTGGCCGCGTGCCGCGAGCACGGCATGCGGTCGGTCAACATCGATCTGATCTACGGCCTGCCCAGGCAGACCCGCGCGGGCTTCGAGCGCACGCTGGACATCGTGGTGCAGGCCCGCCCGGACCGCATCGCCGTGTACAGCTACGCGCACCTGCCGCAGCTGTTCAAGCCCCAGCAACGCATCGCGCTGGAAGACCTGCCCAGCGCGGAGGACAAGCTGGCGCTGCTGCAGTGCGCGATCGAGCGGCTGGGCGCGGCCGGCTACGTGTACATCGGCATGGACCATTTCGCGCTGCCGGACGACGAGCTGGCGCGCGCGCAGGCACGCGGCGACCTGCACCGCAACTTCATGGGCTACACCACCCACGCCGACAGCGACCTGATCGGCTTCGGCGTGAGCGCCATCAGCCACATCGGCGACAGCTTCAGCCAGAACCCGCGCGACATCGCCAGCTGGGAACGCGCCATCGACGACGGCCGCCTGCCGGTCTGGCGCGGGATGCCGCTGGACCGCGACGACGTGCTGCGCGCGGAGGTCATCCAGGAACTGATGTGCCACGGGCGGCTGGATTACGCCCGCGTGGGACGGCGCTACGGCATCGACTTCGCGGACTACTTCGCCGACGCCCTGCCCCGCCTGCAGGCGCTGGCCGACGACGGTCTGCTGACCTTCACGCGGGTGGGTTTCCAGGCCACGGCCAAGGGGCGCCTGCTGCTGCGCGTGATCGCGATGTGCTTCGACCGCTACCTGCCGGCCGCGCCCGCCGCCGACGCGCCCCGGTTCTCCCGCACGGTCTGATCCGGGCGCGGGCGACGCTCAGCGGCAGGCGTCGTGGACGCGGTCGTCCAGGCGACGGCTGGTGGCGAAGTCCCGTCGCAACCCCAGCCGCGCGTGCGCCCTGTCGCGGGCCTGCCGCGCGCGTTCGCAGGCGGCGGGGTCGCGATACAGCGAGATCACCGCGCCCTGCGCCGACGCGCTGCGGCGTGGCCTGCTTGCCGCGCGCCGGTTGCCGGTGGCGTGCGGGGTCGCCGCCGTCCGGGGCGCGATGGGGTGCGCGTCCGTCTGCGCCTGTGTCGCGGCCGGATATTCGCGCCTCCATTCGGTGTGCTGCGTGGCCGGGCATGGGCTGGCCTGGTAGTGCGCCTGGCCTGCGAGGTCGCGGCACTTGTAGACGGGATCGCTACCCCAGGTGGACGAGCCCAGTGCGATCAGCAGGCCGGCCAGCAGCAGGCGTCCTGCAGGTGTGCGGGAGCGGGACATGGCGGGTTCCTCTCGGACGGGCGCGCAGGATCGCGCGCGTCCCACCGCGAGTGGCATCGGCGCACTGCGCATTCCGGCATCGGATTTCTCCGCGCGTTCACCGCGCCATCACCCCCTGCCATGCGAGAACCCTGCCATTCCCTTGCAGGAGTGGCGCCATGGCCATCGCTTATCTTTACCTCAACGCGGCGATCTACCTGCTGCTGGCCGCGTGGTGCACCCTGGCGCCCGCGCGCACCGCCGCGGCCGTGGGCTACGCATCGCTCACGCGCTCCGGCCAGACCGAATACCTGACCCTCTACGGCGGCCTGCAGCTGGGCCTGGCCTTCCTGTTCGCGTGGTTCGCCTGGACCCAGCAGATGCGCACGGGCCTGGTGCTGGCGATGGCGCTCTACCTGCCCATCGTGCTGTACCGCAGCGTCGCCCTGCTCCGCTGGTGGCCGGTGGAGCCCATCACGCTCGCCCTGGCGGTGACCGAGTGGCTGATGCTGGCGGCGGCCCTTTGGTTGTGGTGGCAGGGCCGGCCCGCCTGATCCGGCGGGGCGCGCACGCTCAGAAGTTGATCGGAACGCGCGCGGTGAGCGTCAGGTCCGGCGTATCGCGGGTGACGCCCACGCCCAGAGCGACATTCAACGACATGCGGTCGCTGAAGCGGTACGTGCCGCCCAGCAGCAGCGTGCCCAGCGTGGTGCGCACCGCACCGGCGACTTCCCGCCCGTCCTGCTTGGTCTTGCCGACGATGCTCTGGTCGTAACCGATGCTGATGGCGGCCTTCTCGTTCAACGCCAGGCCCATGCCCAGGTTGAAGCCGATGATGTCGCCGGCCTTGATGTCGCCCAGGAACTCGGTCTGCCCGCCCAGCACCCGGCGCGAGACGTTGCTGCGCTTGAAGTTGTGCAGGTAGCTGAAGCTGCCGAAGAACACCACCGGGTCGGAGGGATAGAGCCAGGTCAGGCCGGGCTGCAGTGCATTGAAGCCGCTGCCTGTCGGCAGGTCCAGCGGCAGGCCGGTACCGGTGGTGTTGGCCACGCAGCGGGTCACGCAATCGGTGGTCACGTCGAACAGGTCCTGTCCTGTCCTGCTCTTGTAACGCAGCCAGGCGATGTAGAACGGCTTGTCCGGGCCGCCGCGGTTGAGCTGGTAGCGGCCGGTCACCTCCACGTCGCCCATGCCGCTGCCGCGCGCGTTGAACACGCGGTCCTGCGCCGAGCCGGTGAAGATCTCGCGGCTGACGGTGTCGCTGTGGATGTAGACGTACGGCAGCTTGGCTTCCACCTCCATGCGCCGGCTCACGCCATAGCGGCCGGTCAGCGTGGCCACGGCCGTGGTGGTCTTGACCTGGCGCACGTCGATCAGGCCGATCAGGATGGCCGGGATGATGGTGTAGCCCACCAGCGCGACGCGGTCGTTGGCCGAGTAGCCGTACTGCAGGGCCGGCTCCAGCACCAGCTTGTTCTTGGGCGTCAGTACGCCGGGCTGGTCGAAGATCTGCGCCACTTCCGGCGGACGCGTGTCGCTCTCGGGCGCTTGCCCCACGCGCTGCGGCGCCTGCGTGCCCTCCGCCTGCCGCTGCGCAGGCGCACCGGCCTGCGCGACCTGCGCGCCTTGGGGAGCGGATGCCACCGGTGCGACGGCGGCGGACGCCGGTTGCGGTGCGGGACCGACCACGATGTAGGTAGGCTCGGGCGTGGGCGCGGGCGTGTCGCGGAAGGTCGGCCCCTGGTTCAGCGACGGCACGATGACCGGTGCGGGCGCACCGCGTGCGCGCGCATTGGCCAGGATCTCCTCGTTCAACGCATTCTGCAGGCTGAAGATCTGCTGCTCCTGCGCCAGCATCGCCTCGCGCATCTGCTGCAGGCGCTGGGTCTGTTCGTTGAGTTGGCGCTGCAGCGCGTCCAGGCGCGCGTCGGCGGTGATCTCGTACGGCTGCAGGGGGATCGGCGGTACGGGGGGAGCGGGATCGACCGGCGCCTGCGCCCTGGCCTGTCCGGCCTGCACGCTCAGGCCCACGGCAAGCGCCAGCGGTGCCACTTCGATCAGAGACGTCCCTTTCATGGTGTTCCCCTTCGTGTACGTGGAGGACGGCGTGCGCGATCAGGGGCCGCCCGGCGTGCGGATCAGCGCATCCGTCAGTGCGCCATTGGCATTGAGGTTCTGGTAGGCGCCCAGCGTGTCCGTGCCCACCTCGATGCGGGTGAGCGTGCGGATGTCCTGGTCGTCCAGGGTGTTCTGGATGACCAGCCCGCCGGCGCCCTGGGCCGGATCGAAGCGGTTGCCCTCGCCGATCTGCACCACCATGCCGCGGTTGAAGTCGGCCAGGGCCTGTGCCTGTTCGGGCGTGATGCGCGCCACGTCGGGAATCCGCACGGCGATGCGCGCGGTCAGTTCGCCATTGAGGAAGACCACGCGCTCGATGCCGAAGGACAGCATCATGCCCGAGGGCATCTGGAAGCCGCCGCGCATCTGCGCCAGACGCGCCGGATCCACCGGCCGCCATTCGGCGCCCAGTTCGCCGCCCTGCCCGCGCGCGCCGGAAGGAACCAGCAGTACCGCCAGCAGCAGCGCCAGGCGCAGGCCCGGGTGTGCTCTTGCGTCCATGTCAGATATCTCCAGGGCCGCGCCGGGGCACGGTGACGTTGCGCAGGCCATCGCGCTGGATTCCCATGTCGAGCGGCGCCGGGGGAGCGGTCTGCCAGTCGCGGGCCTGGTTGAAGCGGGCGCGTTGGCGCTGGTTGTGCACCACGAACATCACCCGGTTGTCCCACAGCGCCTCGAAGCGCGAGCGCGGCATCGCACGCGTGCCGCGCGCCGGATCGCCCAGCAGCACGCGGCCTTCGCGCAGCCCCTTCACCACGACGAAGTGGCGGTAGCCGCGGTCGTTGAGCAGCACGATGGCCGGGACGTTCTCCTGCTGCAGCTTGTCCAGCGGCAGCTCGAAGCCGTCGGCCTCGTAGCCTTTCGATCGCAGGTAGCGGCGCATGTCCAGCAGCGAGAAGCCTTCCTTGCGGATGCGCGCCTGGTCGCCGTTGTTGTACATCTGCACGAACACGTCCACTTCGCTGACCGGATGTCCGTACTGGTGGGTCAGCAGCGTGGCCGTGGCCGCCGAGCCGCAGCTGAAGTCGTACTGCTGCGGCAGCGTGGTCTTGAAACGTGCTTCCTTCAGGCTGGTCAGGCGCACGTTGTAGGCGCCGCCGGGGACGCGCACGTCGCTGGTGGCGGCCGACGCGCCGCCCAGTCCGGCGAACGCGCAGGCCAATGCCGCGTAGGCAGGCCATCGCCAGGAGCGGACGCGGCGTTTCATTGCGGGCCGCCGGCGAAGTCGACGGTCACGATCATCGCGTTCTGGATCAGCACGTTGCTGCCGGAATTCTGGATGACCGTGTTGATGCCGCTGGCGTTGGTGAACGCGCCATCGGCGATGCTGTTGCTGCCGCTGGTGATGTGGTGCGCCGTGTTGTCGTCCACCGAACCATCGACATCGATGAGGTTCTCGGTCTGGCTGCTGTCGCCGCCCCGCAGGCTGGACAGCCGGTCCACCGCGATGGCGTGGCCCAGTTCGCTGACCGCCACCACGGGAACCTCCGGAACCGGGGTTTCGAAGAAGGGAACGGGCGTCCCTCCGGCGCCGGCAGGGGGGCCGTCTGCGGCCGAAGCGCCGAACGCCAGGACAAGCAGTCCCCAGGTTGCCATGCGCAACCCGGCCTGTTGGTGCGTATGCATGGTCAGTCTCCCTTGCCATGCGTCCACCGCGCGGCCTCGAGGCGCCCCGCCGCGAAGCGGGGCGCCTGGCGTCCGCACGGAGCGTCCCGGCCCTGCTGGCCGGGACGCCTGCGGATCGCTTATGGGCCTACGGTCAGGTTGGCTTGGACGGTGATGCCCTGCTGGATCAGCGAGGCCATGCCGCTGTTCTGCGCGGCCACCATGATGCCGGCCGCCGACTGCCCGACGCTCGTCATGTTGTTGGACATGTCGAACGCGCCCGCATCCACCGCGACGGAACCGCCGGCACCGCCGGCACCGCCGGTCGCGCCGTTGCCCACGCCACCGTTGCCGTCACCGCCGTTGCCGTCGCCGCCGTTGCCGACGCCGCCCGCACCACCGGTCGCACCCACCGCGCCGCTGGCGCCGTTGCCGGCCGTGGCGTCGCCATTGCTGGCGCTGGACGAGGCGCCGCCGTTGGTGGCATCGCCGTTGCTGGCATCGCCGCCATCGCCGCCGTTGCCTGCGGTCGCCGTCACGCTGCCGCCGGCCCCGCCCCAGCCACTGCCCGCACCACCGGTCGCGGTGGCATCGCCACCCGTGCCGGAGCCTGCGCCGCCGGTGCCGGAGCCGTCGCCGCCGGTACCCGTGCCGTCGCCGGAGGTACCCGCACCCGCGGTCGCCGTGCTGGCGCCACCGGTGGCGGTGGCATCGCCCGAGGTCCCGGCGCCGCCGGTTGCCGTGCCGTCGCCGCTGGTGCCGTCGCCATTGCCGCGCTCGCGCACGTTGCCGCTGCCCGCACCGGCGTCGCCGCCGGAGGCACCGGCGATGGAACCGGTGTGGCCGCTCATGCTGCCGGCATCGCCGCCGGAGGCACCACTGGCGCCGCCGCCGTCGCCGCCCCAGCCGCCGGCATCGCCGCCGCGGCCACGACCGTCGCCGGCCGTCGCGTTGCCGTCGGCGCCCCATCCCTGGCCGTCGCCGCCATTGGCGCCGCCGGTGTCGTTGGCGTTGCCGCCGCGTCCGCCGTTGCCGGCCGTCGCATCGCCGATGGTGGCGCTGCCGTTGGACGAGTCGCCCGCGGTCGCGCTGCCGTTGTTGGCATCACCGCCACTGCCGCCGCTGCCACCGTTGCCGCCATCACCGCCGTCGCCGCCATAGCCGGTGCCGCCGGCCGCGCTTCCGCCGTATCCCTTGCCGCCGTAGCCGGCGCCGCCCTTGCCACCGCTGCCGCCATTGGCGTCGCCCCAGTTCTGCGCGACGTTGCCTATGTCGTGCACGGTGACGCCCGACACCGAGCCCATGAGCTTGGTTTCGGCGACCGCCTTGCTGTGGTTGAAGGAGTTGGAGAAGGTGGACGTGGCCGTGCTGCCGTTGTTGGCGGCGGTCGAGCCGAACCCTTCCGCATTGGCGCGTCCCCGGTTGTCGCGGTTGTCGCCGTCGTGGGAGCTGTTGTCGCTGTGATCGGAATTGTCGGAGTTGTCCGAGTTGTCGCTGTTGTCGCTGTTGTCCGTGTTGGTGCTGTTGTTGCTCATGTCCACAGCGAGATTGACCAGGATGTCGTCACCCAGTCCGCTCTCGTTGTTGGTCTGTTGCGCGAGTGCCTGTCCCGTCGTACCGAGTGCCAGCAGTACCGCCGATGCGATCAGTGTCTTGCGAATGCACATGTTGATTCTCCTTGTGGTCGATCCGGAGCCCAGGGGAAGCCCCTAAAGAGCGACGCGGGTCACGTTTGCACGGGAATCGTTAGGCCTGCCCGCCTCTGGCGTTAAATTTCCGTTCGGGCACGCGCCGCTCGTCCGCAGGCGGACCGGGGCTGTCATCAGCGCGTTGGAGGTGGCCGGACGCGTCCGGCGTGGACGTTTGGCCGCTACCAGGTGGAGCCGCGCAGCAGGCCGGCCAGGCGTGCGCCCAGCCAGACCAGCGCCAGGCCGCCCACCAGGGTGACGGCCAGGTACGCCGGTACCAGGCCCTGCCGGTCGCTGCGCGCGAACAGCAGGCATTCCACCATCAGGGCGGAGTACGTGGTCAGTGCGCCCAGCACGCCCACCATCAGGAACGCGCGCCAGTACAGCGCCGATGGGCCGCGCGATTCCAGCCAGATCGCCAGGAAGCCGGCCGCGAACGAACCGATCATGTTCACGGCGAACGTGCCCCAGGGAAACCCGCTGCCGAGGTGCCGCATCAGCACCCCGCCCAGCCAGAAGCGCGCGGCCGCGCCCAGCGCGCCACCGGCCATCACCAGCCCCAGCTGTTGCCACCACATCCAGGCCTGTACCGGCATGCGTCGCGCTCCTGTCCGCTCAGTCTTCGCGCCCGGGCGTGCGGCGCGCCCGCTGGCGGGCTTCACGCAGGCGGTCGAGTTTTTCCTTCAGCTTGATCTCCAGCCCGCGTTCGACCGGCCGGTAGTACACGCGCTCGCCCATCGCGTCCGGGAACGCGGTCTGGTCCAGCGCGATGCCGCCCTCGGCATCGTGGTCGTACTGGTAGCCGGTGCCGTAGCCCAGCGACTTCATCAGCTTGGTTGGCGCGTTGCGCAGGTGCATGGGCACTTCCTGCGTGCCGTGCTCGCGCACGTCGGCCTTGGCTGCATTGAAGGCCATGTAGCCGGCATTGGACTTGGCGGTGCTGGCCAGGTAGATCACCAGCTGCGCCAGGGCCAGGTCGCCTTCCGGACTGCCGAGGCGCTCGTAGGTATCCCAGGCATCGATGGCCATCTGCAGGGCGCGCGGGTCGGCCAGGCCGATGTCCTCCACGGCCATGCGCGTCATCCGTCGCGCCAGGTAGGAAGGGTCGCAGCCGCCATCCAGCATGCGCGCAAGCCAGTACACCGCGCCATCGGGATTGGAGCTGCGCACCGACTTGTGGAGCGCGGAGATCTGGTCGTAGAACTGCTCGCCGCCCTTGTCGAAGCGGCGCGTGCGGTCGGCCAGCACCTGCACCAGCGTCTGCGGCGTGATGCGCCCGCCTTCGTCGGCCGCCAGTTCGGCGGCGATCTCCAGCAGGGTGAGCGCGCGCCGCACGTCGCCGTCCGCCGCGGTGGCGATCTCCAGCAGCGCGGCTTCCTCGACCTGCAGGCCCAATGCGCCCAGCCCGTGCTCGGCATCGTCCAGCGCGGCCTGCAATGCATGGCGGATGTCGTCGGGCGAGACGGCTTCCATCACGTGCACGCGGCAGCGCGACAGCAGGGCGGAATTCAGTTCGAACGAGGGGTTCTCGGTGGTCGCGCCGACGAAGATGATGGTGCCGCGTTCGATGTGCGGCAGGAACGCGTCCTGCTGCGCCTTGTTGAAGCGGTGCACCTCGTCCACGAACAACACCGTGCGCCGCCCGCTGGCGAAGCGCTGTGCGGCTTCGGCCAGCACCTGCCGCACCTCCGGCAGCCCGGACAGCACGGCGGAGATCGCCTTGAACTCGGCGTCGGCATAGCGCGCCAGCAGCAGCGACAGCGTGGTCTTGCCGCAGCCGGGCGGGCCCCACAGGATCATGGAGTGGACGCGGCCGCTCTCGACGGCGCGGCGCAGCGCACTGCCCGGCGCCAGCAGCCGGCGCTGGCCCACCATGTCGTCCAGCGTGCACGGGCGCATCCGTTCGGCGAGCGGGCGCAGCGTCTGGTTGTCGACGCTCAACAGGTCGGTGGACGGTTCCAGGGGCGTTTTCGATCGGGCCACGCCCCATTGTAGCGGGGTCGGCCCGGTCCGGCGGGCGCTAGAATCGCCGCACTTACGCTGCCCTCCCCGCGCCATGAGCCATCACGAAACGCTGCACGCCTTCCAGCATCCCCACGACTTCCTCGGGCACGACCATGAGAGGAACGCGCGGCGTACCTGGACCGTGGTCGGCCTGACGTCGGCGATGATGGTCCTGGAGATCGTTGCGGGCTGGTGGACCGGTTCGATGGCGCTGCTCGCCGATGGCTGGCACATGGCCACCCACGCCGGTGCGCTGTCCATCGCCGGGCTGGCCTACTGGTTCGCGCATCGGCATCGCGGCAACCGCCGCTTCAGCTTCGGCACCGGCAAGGTCGGGGACCTGGCGGGGTTCTCCAGCGCGCTGATCCTGATGATGGTGGCGCTGGGCATCGGGGTGGAGTCGGTGCTGCGCCTGGCATCGCCGGTCCGGATCGCATTCGACGAAGCGATCGCCGTGGCGGTGGTCGGTCTGGCGGTGAACCTGATCAGTGCCTGGCTGCTGGGCCATGACCATGCGCATCACGGACATGGGCATCACGACCACGGGCACGGGCACGGGCACGATGGTCACGGCCACCATCACGACGGGCACGTGCACGCCGACCACAACCTGCGCTCGGCCTACCTGCACGTGCTTGCGGATGCGCTGACCTCCGTGCTTGCGGTCGTGGCGCTCCTGCTTGGCCGCAGCCTGGGTTGGGTCTGGATGGATCCGCTGATGGGCCTGGTGGGCGCCGTGGTGATCGCTCGCTGGTCGATCGGTCTGATGCGCGACACGGGCGCCGTGCTACTGGATGCTTCGGCGCCGCAAAGTCTGGAACACGCGATCCGCGAACGGCTGGAACACGACGGCGACGCCATCGCCGACCTGCACCTGTGGCGCGTGGGCCCGGGCCATCACGCCGCCATCATCTCGCTGGTCACCCACCAGCCCAGGCCGCTGGCGGACTATCGCCAGCGGCTCCGGGACCTGGGTTCGCTCAATCACGTCAGCATCGAGGTGCAGACGTGCACGCACTGAGGTGAACCGGGGGTGGCTTACGGGCCGCCGACCACGTCCACGCCCTTCGCCGGCGCGTACTTGAACGTGCCCGCCGCAAAGGCAGGGTTCCGCTTCCAGCCGGAGAAGCGGATCTCGGTGCGCTGACCCACCGCATCCTTCACTTCCATGCTGACCAGCGTGCCGTTGGCGAACGCCAGCCGGGCGGTCTGGAAACTGGCCTCGCCTTCGTTCTTCGGCGTGAGGGTCAGCCACTGCATGCCGCCCTGCCCGGCCGCCTCGGTCACCTTGAACTGCTGGTCGAGCCTGCCCGGATCGATCAGCGCCGCCAACGGGCTGTTCTCTTCTTCGATGCCCTGCTCGCGCACGGTCGCCTGTTGCAGGTCGGGGTCGTACACCCACACCTGCTTGCCGTCGGCGACGATCAGCTGCTCGTACGGCTTGTTGTACTCCCAGCGGAACAGGCGTGGCGCGGACAGCGCCACGCGGCCGTTCGACGTTTCCTTGAGCTTGCCGCCGCCGTCGTAGACCTTCTGGGTGAACTGGCCGTCCAGGCCTTTCAGGCCGGTCGTGAAGGTCTTCAGTTCATCGCGCGCGCCGGCGAGCGCGGTGGTCGCGAACAGGGCGGTGGCGAGGAGCGTGTAGCGTGCGGTGCGGAGCATGGTGCGTTCCGGGTTGGGGGACGTGGTGCGGAGTGTGGCCGACCGAAACTGAACAGGGCCATCTTTCTGGGTGGGCGCGTCTTATGGGCGGGGTGCTTCTGCGCGGGGGCCGAGGGAAAAGCATCGCGCCCATGGGGCGCTCCTACAGGTGTGGACCCGGCCCATTGCACCCTTCCTGCAGGCGATGGTCCCGGGATCAGCGCGGCGGGGGCGGTGCCAGCACCTGGCGGTCGCCGTTGTGTTCCGGCGGACTGACCACGCCCGCGGCTTCCATGGCTTCGATCAGGCGTGCCGCCCGGTTGTAGCCGATCTTCAGGCGGCGCTGGACGCCGGAGATGGAGGCGCGGCGGCTCTCGGTGACGATCTTCACCGCCTCGTCGTAGAGCGGATCGGACTCGTCGCCGCCACCGCCGCCGGATTCCGGCAGGCCGGTCGGGCCGACGACGATGCCGTCGCCCATGGTCTGCACTTCCTCCAGCACACCTTCGATGTAGTCGGCGCTGCCGCTGGCCTTGAGGTGCTCCACCACGCGGTGCACTTCCTCGTCGCTGACGAAGGCGCCGTGGATGCGCTCCGGCATCGCGGTGCCCGGCGGCAGGTACAGCATGTCGCCGTGGCCGAGCAGCGTTTCCGCGCCGGACTGGTCCAGGATGGTGCGCGAGTCGATCTTGGAGCTGACCTGGAAGGCGATGCGGGTGGGGATATTGGCCTTGATCAGGCCGGTGATGACGTCGACGGACGGACGCTGCGTGGCCAGGATCAGGTGGATGCCGGCGGCGCGCGCCTTCTGCGCCAGGCGGGCGATCAGTTCTTCGACCTTCTTGCCGACGATCATCATCATGTCGGCGAATTCGTCGATGAAGATGACGATGAACGGCATCGGCTCCAGCGGACGCGGCGCCTCGGCTAGGTCGGGATTGGGCTTGAACAGCGGGTCCATCAAGGGCTGGCCCGCGTCCATCGCATCCTTGACCTTCTTGTTGAAGCCGGCCAGGTTGCGCACGCCCACCGCGCTCATCAGCTTGTAGCGGCGTTCCATCTCGGCCACGCACCAGCGCAGGCCGTTGGCGGCCTCCTTCATGTCGGTGACCACCGGCGCCAGCAGGTGCGGGATGCCCTGGTAGACGCTGAGTTCCAGCATCTTCGGGTCGATCATCAGCATGCGCAGGTCTTTCGGCGAAGCCTTGTACAGCAGGCTCAGCACCATCGCGTTGACCGCCACCGACTTGCCCGAGCCGGTGGTGCCGGCGACCAGCAGGTGCGGCATGCGCGCCAGGTCGGCCACGGTGGGCCGGCCGGCGATGTCCTTGCCCAGCGCCAGCGTCAGCACGCTGCCGGACTTGTCGTATTCCTTGGAACGCAGCAGTTCGGAGAGGAAGATCATCTCGCGGCTGGTATTGGGAATCTCCAGGCCGATGACGGACTTGCCGGGGATCACGTCCACCACGCGCACCGACTTCACCGACAGCCCGCGGGCGATGTCCTTGTCCAGCGAGCTGATCTGGCTGACCTTCACGCCCGGCGCGGGTTCCATTTCGAAGCGGGTGATCACCGGGCCCGGATAGGCGCCCACCACCTGTGCGTCGATGCGGAAGTCCTTGAGCTTGAACTCGATCTGGCGCGACAACGTTTCCAGGGTCTCCTCGGAGTAGCCCTTGGTCTGCGGCTTGGGGTCGTCCAGCAGCGACAGCGGCGGTAGGCCGGATTCGTCGCCCCCGGTGCCGTGGAACAGCGGGATCTGCTGCTCGCGCTTGGCGCGTTCGCTCTTCTCGACGACCGCCGGGGCGGGCGGCTCGATCTTGACCGGTTCGCGTTTGGCCCGGGCGATGGCATCGGTCTTGCGGACGGTCTCGCGCTCCTCGCGCAGGGCGCGGGTCTGCTGCCACTCGTTGGCCTGCTGGCTGCCGCGGCGGAACAGGTCGGGCAGCATCAGCACGTACTTGCCGATGCGCTCCATCACGGCGAACCACGACAGCCCGGTCGCCAGCGTCACCGAGGTCAGGAACAGCACCAGCAGGAACAGGTTGCCGCCCAGGCCGCCGAACAGTTTCAACAGCGACTTGCCGACCAGCGTGCCGAGGATGCCGCCGGCACCGGCCGAAAAATGTTCGGCCGGCACGCCGCGCAGGTGCAGCAGGCCGGTCGCGGAGATCAGGAACCCCACCATGCCGATCAGGCGCAGCGCCGGCCCGAGGTCGGCTTCGCCATCGCCGTCGGTGTCCATGCCGAACAGCGCGATCCAGGCCACCGCGCCCAGGATCAGCGGCAGCAGGAAGGCGACATAGCCGAACAGCCACAACAGCATGTCGGCAAGGTAAGCGCCGGCCAGGCCGCCCATGTTGTGGACCGGCGCCGTCAGGCTGCCCGACTGCGACCAGCTGGGGTCCTGGGGCGAAAACGTGAAGAGGCTGGCCAGCAGATACAGCAGCAGCGGCGCGATGGCGATCAGCGCCAGGTCGCGCCACAGGCGCTGCCTGCGCGGGTTGGGCGGTGAGGCCTGCCTGCGCGCGGCGGCGTTGCCGCCCTTGGATTTGCCGTTGTCCGGAAGCTGCTTCGCCACCTTTGGACCAGACCTTAGGAAATTTCTGTTAGTGATTGATAGTAAACGAATCGTCCGCGCCGCAACAGCTGTCCCTTCGCTTCCTGGAACAGCCCGCATAGCAAAAACGCCGCGCGGTCGCGCAGCGTCTTCGATCGGTCCCGGCGTGGCCCCGGCTGCATCGCCGCATTCCAGCAGCGTGCCTTGATTCGCCGGATACGCCCCGCCACTCTATGTGCCTGCGGATGATGCGCCCACGCGTCGTTGCCTGCCCGATCACCCCTTTCGCGAGTATACATGAGCACTTCCAAGCACTGCCGCCTGTTGATCCTGGGCTCCGGCCCCGCCGGTTGGACCGCCGCCGTCTACGCGGCCCGGGCCAACCTCAAGCCCGTCGTGGTCACCGGCCTGCAGCAGGGCGGCCAGTTGATGACCACCACCGAAGTGGACAACTGGCCGGGCGACGCGCATGGCCTGATGGGCCCGGACCTGATGGCGCGGATGCAGGCGCATGCCGAACGCTTCGAGACCGAAGTGATCTTCGACCATATCCATACCGCCGACCTGTCCAAGCGTCCGTTCAAGCTGATCGGCGACAGCGGCGAATACACCGCCGATGCGCTGATCATCGCCACCGGCGCCACGGCCAAGTACCTGGGCCTGCCTTCCGAAGAAGCCTTCAAGGGCCGTGGCGTGTCCGCCTGCGCGACCTGCGACGGCTTCTTCTACCGCGACCAGGACGTGGCGGTGATCGGCGGCGGCAACACGGCCGTCGAAGAGGCGCTGTACCTGTCCAACATCGCCCGCAAGGTCTACCTGGTGCATCGCCGCGACACGCTGCGGGCCGAGAAGATCATGCAGGACAAGCTGTTCGCCAAGATCCAGGCCGGCAAGATCGAACCGGTGTGGCACCACACCGTCGATGAGGTGCTGGGCAACGACGCCGGCGTCACCGGTATCCGGGTGAAGTCGGTGCAGGACGGCAGCACGCGCGACATCGACGTGCACGGCTTCTTCGTGGCCATCGGCCACACGCCGAACACCGGCCTGTTCGAGGGCCAGCTCGACATGAGCAACGGCTACCTGAAGATCCGGTCCGGCATCGAGGGCAACGCCACCGCCACCACCATCCCGGGCGTGTTCGCGGCCGGCGACGTCACCGACCAGCACTACCGGCAGGCCATCACCTCGGCCGGTTTCGGCTGCATGGCGGCGCTGGATGCGGAGCGCTTCCTGGACAAGGACGGCTGAGCCGGGCCACGACGCCTTCCACGGATGGACACGCTGCTGATCAAACAGTGCCTGTTCCACGGGAGCTGGCTGGTCGTGCCGTTCATGGCCTGGCTGGGGTGGCGGCTGCGCGAGCGCCGTGGCCGCTGGCTGATCGCCCTGCTGTTGGCCGGTTGCCTGCTTTTCGGGTGGGCGCGCTTCGTCGAGCCCCAACGCATCCGGGTGCAGGAAACGGTGCTGACGGGCACCGGCGCACAGGCACGGCTGGTGCTGGTCAGCGACATCCATCTGGGCGTCTACAAGGGCAGCGCCTACCTGCAACGACTGGTGGACCGCATCAACACGTTGCAGGCCGACGGCGTGGTGATCGCCGGCGACTTCACCTACGGAGCCGACGGGCAGTCGCTGCAACGCCTGTTCGCGCCGCTCGCGGCGCTGCGCCTGCCCACGTACGCGGTGCTGGGCAACCATGACCAGCAGGCGCCCGGCCCCGACATCGATGCGGAGCTGCGTGGCGCGCTGGCCACGCACGGCGTGCAGGTCGTCGAAGGGCGCACGGTGGCCCTGGGCGGCTTCAGCGTTGCCGGGTTGGGCGACCGCTGGGCGGGCAAGGACGATCCGGGCTTCCTTGCGGCTCGTCAGGCCCCTGGCCCCATCCTCGTGCTGGCGCACAATCCGGACAGTGCCATCGCGCTGGACCCTGCCCGCGTGGCCCTGGTCCTGGCAGGCCACACGCACGGCGGACAGATCCGCATTCCCTGGCTGTACCGGCGCGTGATTCCCAGCCAGTACGGCTTCGATCGGGGCGAGCAGTTCCTGCGCACACCGCGCGGCCGCGTCCGCGTGTACACCACGGTCGGCACGGGGGAGATCGGTCTGCCGATGCGTCTGTTCAATCCACCGACCATCGACGTGCTGGACCTGCGCCCTTAGCATCGCCCACGATGTACCGCACCCGCTTCCTTCCGTCCCTGGCCGAGGTGTCCGCGCGCGACTGGGACGCCCTGCACGATGGGCGCAATCCCTTCGTGGCCCACGCCTTCCTGCGCGGCCTCGAGTCGCAGGGATGCCTGCGCCGGGACTGGGGCTGGACGCCGCATCACCCGACGCTGTGGCAGGGAAACGCGCTGGTTGCCGCCGCCCCGGGCTACCTGAAGGACAATTCGCACGGCGAATTCGTCTTCGACCATGCCTGGGCGCACGCCTTCGCCCGGCATGGGCTGGACTACTATCCCAAATGGCTCTGTGCCGTGCCCTACTCGCCGGTCACCGGGCCGCGCCTGCTGGCGCAGGACGCCGCGCACCGCAAGGCACTGCTGGCGGCGGTGCGCGATGAGGTGCTGCGCCTGGGATTGTCGTCCGCGCACGTCAACTTCCATGCGGAAGACGAGGACGATGCGTTCGCTTCGGACTGGCTGCCGCGGATCGACGTGCAGTACCACTGGCGGAATCCGGGGCACTGGCGCGACTTCGACGGCTTCCTGGCCGATTTCGACCACAAGCACCGCAAGAACATCCGCCAGGAGCGCGCGAAGGTCCAGCGGGCCGGCGTCGTCGTCCGCACGGTGCACGGCGACGAAGCGACCGCGGCCGACCTGGAGGCCATGTTCGGCTTCTACCTGCGCACGTTCCAGGACTACGGCAATTCGCCTGCGCTGACGCTGGCGTTCCTGCACCATCTGGCGCAGACGATGCCGCGGCAGTTGGTGATGTTCCTGGCCGACCACCAGGGCCGCACCGTCGCGGGGGCGCTGTGCCTGCGCGGGCGGGACACGTTGTACGGCCGCTACTGGGGGGCCGAGGCATCCCTGCCGGGACTGCATTTCGAGACCTGCTATTACCAGGGCATCGACTATTGTCTTCGCGAGGGTCTGGCCCGGTTCGAGCCCGGGGCACAGGGCGAGCACAAGATCGCACGCGGCTTCCTGCCGGCCTGGGTACGCTCGCGGCACTGGATCGCCGACCCGGCGTTCGCCGGCGCACTGGCGCACTGGTGCGACGAGGAAGGCCAGGCGGTACGCCGGTATGCGCGTACGCTGCAGTCGCACTCGCCGTTCAAACAGCAGGACCGTGCCTGAGCGCGCGTCCCGAGCCCAGGATCACCCGATGCGCCAGCGACCGTTCGTCCTGTCCTCCGAGCCCCACGCGCCCTTCCCGCCGGCGGACAGCGCCATGCAGGAGCCCGACGGCCTGCTCGCGATCGGCGGCGATCTGTCCCTGCCGCGCCTGTTGAATGCCTATCGCCACGGGATCTTCCCGTGGTTTTCGCCCGGCCAGCCGCCGCTGTGGTGGTCGCCCGATCCGCGCATGGTGTTCGCCACCGACAAGGTATGGCTGTCTTCCCGCTTCCGGCGCACCCTCCGGCACAGCCCATGGGAGATCCGGGCGGACACCGCGTTCGAGCAGGTGATCACCGCCTGCGCCAGGGCGCCGCGGCCCCGCCAGCACGGCACCTGGATCACCTCGGGCATGCGCCAGGCCTACATCGACCTGCATCGTCACGGGCACGCCCATTCGGTCGAAGTGTTCGAGGGCGGGGACCTGGTGGGGGGCATCTACGGCGTGGCGGTCGGGCGCATGTTCTTCGGCGAGAGCATGTTCAGCGGCCGGTCGGGCGGCTCCAAGGTCGCGCTGGCCGCGCTGGCTGCCCGGCTGCACGCCTGGGGCTGGCCCCTGATCGATGCCCAGGTGGAAAACGATCATCTGCTCTCCCTGGGGGCCGTCCGGATGCCGCGAAGCCGCTTCCTGGCAGAGGTGGCACGCCTGGTGGACCTGCCGGCGCCGGCAGGCCCGTGGACCCTGCGGTTCGGACGCATGCCGGCGGCCGAACTGGCGCAACCATCGGTGCCATAACGGAATTTTTGCACCTGGGCCGCGCGGGGCGTACAATACCGGGCTTCATGGCACCCGCCATCCCTCGCGGCACAGCACAGGCTTACATGTCGAAAGACGACTCCATTGAATTCGAAGGCACCGTCGCCGAGACGCTGCCCAACACCATGTTCCGGGTCAAGCTGGAGAACGGGCACGAGATCATCGCCCACATTTCCGGCCGCATGCGCAAGAACTACATCCGCATCCTGACCGGCGACAAGGTGAAGGTCGAAATGACCCCCTACGACCTCACCAAGGGTCGTATCACCTATCGCATGAAATAGGCTTCTTCAAGCGACCGATCGGAAGGCGGCCATGGGCCGCTTTCTTTGTTTGGGCGCTCGGCCATCAATGACCTTCGTCATTGGGCCGGTGGTCATGGCGACTTTGGGCAGGCTCATGTCGCAAGCGTGATCCCTAGGATGGACACCGGCCGATACGGGCTGCCTCCATCCAAGACTGCCATGAAACCTCGCCATCTCTCCATGACCGCCCTGCTGGCTCTGGGCCTCTCTCCCTTCTTCGCCGTGGCCGGCGAACCCGTCGCCGATTGTGTCGAACTGGGAAGCGGCCAAGAGATCATCCGTGCCGGCGGCGGCAGCCAGATCTTCCTCCGCGACGGACAATCGCATTACCGCCTCGGTTTCGCCCGCAGCTGCGATTCGGTGGCGATGACCCCGACCATCCAGATCAGCGCCGACGGCCAGGCCGACCGGCTGTGCCCCGCCGGCACCAAGGTGCGCACGAAAACCTCGACCTGCGACGTCAGCGTCGTCGAAACGATTTCCGCCGAAGAGTTCGCCAAGCGCAAGCAACGCGCGCGGCGTTGAAGCGGGGATCGGTCCGCTGGAACCGATACTGAAAAGGCGGCCCGCGGGCCGCCTTTTCTTCTTGCCTGCAATCGATCCCGGCAGTGACCTACACCGTCGCCGGCAACAGGCGCTCCGGTTCGGCCTGCGCATCGACCACCAGTTCGCCGTCGCGCACGTCGATGCTGACCCGCCCGCCCCCGACCAGCTTGCCGAACAGCAGTTCGTCGGCGAGCGGCCGCTTCACCTTGTCCTGGATCAGGCGCGTCATCGGGCGCGCGCCCATCAGCGGATCGAAGCCGTGCTGGGCCAGCCAGTCGCGCGCCGCCGGCGTGGCCGACAGGCTGACATGCTTCTCCTGCAGCAGCATCTCCAGCTCGATGATGAACTTGTCCACCACGCGCAGGATGTGGTCGAAGCCCAGGCCCTGGAACTGCACGATGGCGTCCAGGCGGTTGCGGAACTCGGGGGTGAAGCTGCGGCGGATCACTTCCATCGCGTCGGTGGAATGGTCCTGCTGCATGAAACCGATCGTCCGCCGCGAGGCCTGCGCTGCGCCCGCGTTGGTGGTCATCACCAGGATGACGTTCTTGAAGTTCGCCTCGCGGCCGTTGGTATCCGTCAGCAC
Source organism: Pseudoxanthomonas sp. F37 (assembly GCF_022965755.1). Lineage (NCBI taxonomy): Bacteria > Pseudomonadati > Pseudomonadota > Gammaproteobacteria > Lysobacterales > Lysobacteraceae > Pseudoxanthomonas > Pseudoxanthomonas sp. F37. The sequence continues at coordinate 2,075,335 of NZ_CP095187.1, forward strand.
CCCGCGGTCCATGACCTGCAGCAGGATGTTGAAGATGTCCGGGTGCGCCTTCTCCACCTCGTCCAGCAGCAGCACGCAGTGCGGCGTCTTGACGATCTTCTCGGTCAGCAGGCCGCCCTGGTCGAAGCCCACGTAACCCGGGGGCGCGCCGATCAGGCGGCTGACCGAATGCGGCTCCATGTACTCGGACATGTCGAAGCGGACCAGTTCGATGCCCAGCTGCAGCGCCAGCTGCTTGGTCACCTCGGTCTTGCCCACGCCGGTGGGACCGGCGAACAGGAAATTGCCGATCGGCTTGTCCGGGTTGCCCAGCCCGCTGCGCGCCAGCTTGATGGCCGAGGCGAGCGTCTCGATGGCCGGGTCCTGGCCGAAGATCACCATCTTCAGGTTGCGCTCCAGATGCTGCAGCACGTCCTTGTCGGAGGAGGACACCTGCTTGGCGGGGATGCGCGCCATCTTGGCGACGATGGTCTCGATCTCCTCGACGTCGATCAGCTCCTTGCGCGTCTCCTGCGGCAGCAGGCGCTGGCGGGCACCGGCCTCGTCGATGACGTCGATGGCCTTGTCCGGCAGCAGGCGGTCGCCGATGTGCTTGACCGACAGGTCGACGGCGGCCTGCAGCGCATCGTCGGCGTAGGTCACGCCATGGTGCGCCTCGTACTTGGGCTTCAGGCCCTGCAGTATCTGGTAGGTCTCGCCCACCGTGGGCTCGACGATGTCGATCTTCTGGAAGCGCCGGGCCAGCGCGCGGTCCTTCTCGAAGATGCCGCGATATTCCTGGAACGTGGTCGAGCCGATGCAGCGCAGTTCGCCCGAGGCGAGCGCGGGCTTGATCAGGTTGGAGGCATCCATCGTGCCTCCGCTGGCCGAACCGGCGCCGATGATGGTGTGGATTTCGTCGACGAACAGGATGGCGCCCGGGATCTTCTTGATCGAGGCCAGTACGCTCTTCAGGCGTTTTTCGAAGTCGCCGCGGTACTTGGTGCCCGCCACCAGCGCGCCCAGGTCCAGCGAATAGATGACGGCATCCAGCAGCACCTCGGGCACCTCGCCCTCGACGATGCGCTTGGCCAGGCCCTCGGCCAGCGCGGTCTTGCCCACGCCGGCTTCGCCCACGTACAGGGGGTTGTTCTTGCGGCGCCGGCACAGCACCTGGATGGTCCGCTCGATCTCGTCGCCGCGGCCGACCAGCGGGTCGATCCTGCCCTGGCGGGCCAGCTCGTTGAGGTTGCTGGCGAATTCGGTCAGGGCGTCGCCCTTGCCCTCGCCTTCGCCGCCCTCGGCCTTGCCCTCGCCTTCAGGATGGCCCGAGGCTTCGTTTTCTTCGCCCTGTTTGGCGATGCCGTGGGACAGGTAGTTGACGATGTCCAGCCGGGTCACGTCCTGCTGGTTGAGGAAGTACACGGCGTGCGAATCCTTCTCGCCGAAGATCGCCACCAGCACGTTGGCGCCGGTGACCTCCTTCTTGCCCGAAGACTGCACATGGTAGACGGCACGCTGCAGCACGCGCTGGAAGCCCAGCGTCGGCTGGGTATCGCGGCCATCGTCCTCGGCCAGGCGCGAGACCGAGGCCTCGATGGCCTGCTCCAGGTCCGCGCGCAGGCGGTTGGCGTCGGCACCGGTCGCCTTCAGGACGGCCTGTGCCGAGGGGTTCTCCAACAGTGCGAGCAGCAGGTGCTCGACGGTCATGAATTCGTGCCGAGCTTCACGGGCGCGCTTGTAGCACTGGCCGATGGTCTGCTCGAGGTCTTTGCTGAACATGGTTGCCTCCGGGGCCTATGCCGACAATATGCGGCCGGGCGGGCGGTTTTCCATCAGCCTACCGGATTTCAGTGTTCAGGGATCGTTACCTTGCGTCCTGCGGTGGCGCCCCCACACCGTTCAAGCCGGTCCGGCCTGCCCCGTGCCGGCATCCCTCAGGACTTCTCCATCGTGCACAGCAAGGGATGCTGGTTCATACGGGAAAACTCGTTGACCTGGGCCACCTTGGACTCGGCCACTTCGCGGGTGTACACCCCGCACACCCCGCGACCGCGCGTATGCACGTGCAGCATCACCTGGGTGGCCTTCTCCAGGTCCATGGCGAAGAACTGCTGCAGCACGGTCACCACGAAATCCATCGGAGTGTAATCGTCGTTGAGCAGGAGCACCTGGTAGAGGGGCGGCGGCGCGACCTCGGGCCGGCTGGTCTCCACCATCAGGCCGTGGTCGCGTTCGTTTTCGTTCTTGCGGGGCATGTGCCGATTATAGGCGCTGGCCGCCATCGCCCGCATGGACGCCATGCGTGACCCCGGCCACAATGCGTCATTCAACCCACCCCGAGCCGACCATGACCCCGACGCTGTCCCGCCTGCCCGTTACCGCCCTGCTGTGCACCGCCGCCGCCATCGCGGCGCCCGCCGCCGCCGCCGATGCGTCGGTCGAGGCCCGGCTGAAGGCACGCGGCATCCAGTACGAGATCGATGCCGACGGCGACTACAAGGCCACCTATTCGTACGACAAGGAAAACCGTACCCAGCTGGTGTTCGTGTCGGGCGGCACCGAGCAGATCAGCGGCCTGAGCATCCGCGAAGTGTTCTCGCCCGCCGGCCGCATTGCGGCCGACGGCATCGACGGCAAGCAGGCGCTGGCGCTGCTGGCGGACAGCCGTACGAAGAAGCTGGGCAGCTGGGAGATCGCCGGCGACGTGCTGTACTTCGTCATCAAGCTGCCCGACAGCGTGGATGCGGCGGCGCTGGAAGCGGCGATGGACATCGCGGCCGAGACGGCCGACAACCAGGAGATCGAACTCTCCGGCGACCAGGACGACCTGTAAGTGAGCTATCGCGAGGGCCGGTTCTGGCAGCCTGACGTCACCGTGGCCACCGTGGTGGTCCGCGACGGCCGGCTGCTGATGGTGGAAGAGCACGCTCAGGGCCGGCTGGTGTTCAACCAGCCGGCCGGCCACCTGGAACCGGATGAGAGCCTGCTGGACGCCGCCCGTCGCGAAACCCTCGAGGAGACCGGCTGGGAGGTGGCGCCCACCGCCTTCATCGGTGCCTACCAGTGGAAGGCCGAGACCGGGCGCCATTACCTGCGCTTCGCCTTCTCCGCCGATCCCGTGCGGCACCTGCCGGAACGTCCGCTGGACGACGGCATCGTCCGGGCCGTGTGGCTGACGCCGGCGGAGCTGCAGGCGCAGGCCGACCGCCATCGCAGCCCGCTGGTATGGCGGGTCGTACAGGACTACCTGGCCGGCCGCCGCTCGCCGCTGTCCACGCTGCAGCACATCGCATGAGCGCTCCGCGGGTCATCGTGGGGGTGTCCGGTGGCGTGGATTCGTCCGTCGCCGCGCTGCGCCTGGTGCAGCAGGGCGAGGCCGTGGCCGGGCTCTTCATGCAGAACTGGGCCGACGACGGCACCGGCGAGTGCCGTGCCGAGGACGACCGCCGCGACGCCGTGGCGGTCTGCGGCCGGCTGGGCATCCCGTTCCATTTCCGCGACTTCTCGGCCGAGTACTGGCAGGGCGTGTTCGAACATTTCCTGGCCGAATACGCCGCCGGCCGCACCCCGAACCCGGACGTGCTGTGCAACCGGGAAGTGAAGTTCAAGCATTTCCTGGATGCCGCCCGCGAGCTGGGGGCCGAGAAGATCGCCACCGGCCACTACGCGCGCGTGGACGAAACGGGCGGTCGCTGGCGGTTGCTGCGCGGCGTGGACCGCGGCAAGGACCAGAGCTATTTCCTCCACCAGTTGGGCCAGGCCCAGCTGTCGGCCACGCTGTTCCCCATTGGCGAACTGCAGAAGCCGGACCTGCGCCGGATCGCGCGCGAGGCGGGGTTGCCCACGCACGACAAGAAGGATTCCACCGGCATCTGCTTCATCGGCGAGCGCGATTTCCGCGAATTCCTCGGGCGCTACCTGCCCGCGCGTCGCGGCGAGATGCGCGACCCGCACGGCCAGGTGGTCGGCGAGCACCCGGGCGTGTTCTATTTCACCCTGGGCCAGCGCGAAGGCCTGCAGATCGGTGGGGTGCGTGGCCGTGCGCAGGCGCCGTGGTATGTCGTGGGCAAGGACGTGGCCCACAATGTGCTGTACGTGGACCAGGACACGCACAGCCCCTACCTGATGTCCACGCGGCTGTGGACGGAAGCGGCGCACTGGGTCTCGGGCAGTCCGCCCGCCGGCCGCTTCACCTGCACCGCGCAGACGCGCTATCGCCAGCCGGACGAGCCCTGCCAGGTACAGGTACGGGAGGATGGGAGCGTCATGGTCGAGTTCACCACGCCGCAGCGTGCCGTCACGCCGGGGCAGTCGCTGGTGCTGTATGACGGCGACCAATGCCTGGGCGGCGCGGTCATCGCGCGTACCGATGCCCCTCTGGAAACCAGATTCGCGGAGCAAGCAGCTTGAGCAACCGATATTCCGACCGTGTGCTGGCCCTGGCCGGGCTGGCGCAGGCACTCCACCAGGTGCGACGCATCGCCGAGACCGGTCAATCCGAATCCTCGGCCGTGCAGGCGTCGCTGGAGAGCGTGTTCCGCATCGAAGCCGCCACGCCGCTGGCGGTGTACGGCCGCCTGGGCGACATCGCCCCCGGGCTGCGGGTCCTGCGCGGCTACCTGGCAAAAGAAGCGCGGGATGACGGCCTGCCCCGCCTGGCGATGGCGGTGTTGCAGCTGGAGCGGCGATTCGTGCGCGAAGAAGACACCGTGCACGCCGTCACCCGCGGCCTGGCCGAGATCGCGCCGCGCGCCGAGCAGCACGGCAGCACGCATCCGGACGTGCTGTCGGCGCTCGGCGGCCTGTATGCCGACACCATCAGCCACCTGCGTCCGCGCGTGATGGTCCAGGGCAACCCGCACTACCTCGGCCAGCCGGGGGTGGTGGCGGAGATCCGTGCGATCCTGCTGGCCGCCGTGCGCTCGGCCGTGCTCTGGCGCCAACTGGGCGGCAGCATGTGGGACTTCGTCTTCAGTCGCCGGCAGATGCTGGAAGCGGTGGACGACTGGCTGTCCTGACGCAGCCGCCACCGCCCCAAAGAAAAAGGCCCGGCATGGCCGGGCCTTTTCGTTGCCTGCGGGCGATCAGGCGGCGACCGTCCTGGCCACGTCCTGGTATTCCTCGATCTGGTCGAAGTTCATGTAGCGGTAGATCTCGGTGCCCTTCTCGTTGATCACGCCGATGTCGGCCATGTACTCGGCCTTGGTCGGGATCCTGCCCAGGCGCGAGCAGATCGCCGCCAGTTCCGCCGAACCCAGGAACACGTTGGAGTTGCGGCCCAGCCGGTTGGGGAAGTTGCGGGTCGAGGTGGAGAACACCGTGGCGCCTTCGCGCACCTGCGCCTGGTTGCCCATGCACAGCGAGCAACCGGGCATTTCCATGCGCGCACCGGCGGTGCCGAAGGTGCCGTAGTGGCCTTCCTTGGTCAGTTCGGACGCATCCATCTTGGTCGGCGGCGCGACCCACAGCCGGGTCGGGATGTCGCGCTTGCCTTCCAGCAGCTTGGCCGCGGCGCGGAAGTGGCCGATGTTGGTCATGCACGAACCGATGAACACTTCATCGATCGGGGTGCCGGCGACATCGGACAGCGTCTTCACGTCGTCCGGGTCGTTCGGGCAGGCCAGCAGCGGCTCGTGCACCTGGGCCAGGTCGATCTCGATGACGGCGGCGTACTCGGCGTCGGCATCCGGCTCGAGCAGCTGCGGGTCGGCCAGCCACTCTTCCATCTTCTTGATGCGACGTGCCAGCGAACGCGCGTCGGCATAGCCTTCGGCGATCATCCACTTCAGCAGCGTGATGTTGCTGGTGAGGTACTCGATGATCGGTTCCTTGTTCAGGCGCACCGTGCAGCCGGCGGCCGAACGCTCGGCCGAGGCGTCGGACAGCTCGAACGCCTGCTCCACCTTCAGGTCCGGCAGGCCTTCGATTTCGAGGATGCGGCCGGAGAAGATGTTCTTCTTGCCCTGCTTGGCGACCGTCAGCAGGCCCGCCTTGATCGCATAGTACGGGATGGCGTTGACCAGGTCGCGCAGGGTGACGCCGGGCTGCATTTCACCCTTGAAGCGCACCAGCACCGATTCCGGCATGTCCAGCGGCATCACGCCGGTGGCCGCGGCGAACGCCACCAGGCCCGAGCCGGCCGGGAACGAGATGCCCACCGGGAAGCGCGTATGCGAGTCGCCGCCGGTGCCCACGGTGTCGGGGAGCAGCATGCGGTTGAGCCAGCTGTGGATCACGCCATCGCCCGGACGCAGCGAGATGCCGCCGCGGGTGGAAATGAATTCCGGCAACGTGTGGTGCGTCTTCACGTCGACCGGCTTCGGGTAGGCCGCGGTGTGGCAGAACGACTGCATCACCAGGTCCGCCGAGAAGCCCAGGCAGGCCAGGTCCTTCAGCTCGTCGCGGGTCATCGGGCCGGTGGTGTCCTGCGACCCCACCGAGGTCATCTTCGGCTCGCAGTAGGTGCCCGGGCGCACGCCCTGGCCTTCCGGCAGCCCGCACGCGCGGCCGACCATCTTCTGCGCCAGCGAGTAGCCCTTGCCGCTGTCGGCCGGCTGCTGCGGCTGGCGGAACAGGTCCGTCGCCGGCAGCTTCAGCGCTTCGCGGGCCTTCGCCGTCAGGCCGCGGCCGATGATCAGCGGGATGCGGCCACCGGCGCGCACTTCGTCGAACAGCACGTCGGACTTGACCTGGAACTCGGCGATCACCTGCCCGTCCTTCAGCGCCTTGCCCTCGTAAGGACGCAGTTCGACCACGTCGCCGTGGTTCATCTGCGACACGTCGAGTTCGATCGGCAGCGCGCCGGCATCCTCCATGGTGTTGTAGAAGATCGGGGCGATCTTGGAACCCAGGCAGACCCCGCCGTAGCGCTTGTTCGGAATGAACGGGATGTCCTGGCCGGTGAACCACAGCACGCTGTTGGTCGCCGACTTGCGCGAGGAACCGGTACCCACCACGTCACCGACATAGGCGACCAGGTGGCCCTTCTCCTTCAACGAGAGGATTTCCTGGACGGGACCGCGCTTGCCGTCTTCTTCCGGCACGAACGGCGCGTCGGGGCGCTTGTTCTTCAGCATCGCCAGCGCGTGCAGCGGGATATCCGGGCGCGTGGTCGCATCCGGCGCGGGCGACAGGTCGTCGGTGTTGGTCTCGCCCGGCACCTTGAACACGGTGATGGTGAGCGACTGCGGCACTTCCGGCTTGCTGGTGAACCATTCGGCGTCCGCCCAGCTCCGCAGCACGGCCTGGGCATGGGCGTTGCCCTTCTCGGCCTTCTCCTGCACGTCGTGGAAGCTGTCGAACATCAGCAGTGTGTGCTTCAGTCCTTCGGCCGCGGCGGCGCCCAGTTCGGCGTTGTCCAGCAGCTCGATCAGCGGATGGATGTTGTAGCCGCCCAGCATGGTGCCCAGCAGTTCGGTGGCGCGCTGCGGGGTGATCAGCGGCGTCTTCTCGGTGCCGAAGGCCACGGCGGCCAGGTAGGACGCCTTGACCTTGGCGGCGTCGTCGACGCCGGCGGGCACGCGATGGGTGATCAGCTCGACCAGGAAGCCTTCTTCGCCTGCCGGCGGATTCTTCAGCAGTTCGATGACCTCGGCCGTCTGTTGTGCCGACAGCGGCAGCGGCGGGATGCCCAGCGCGGCGCGCTCGGCTACGTGGTGGCGATAGGCTTCCAACATGGGTGGCTCCGGTCGTTCGGGGGTGCGGTGGAATGGGGAAACGGGGGTGAGGCTCATTCGTTCGCGGGCACGATCAGTTTCAGGCCCTTGAAGTAGTCGCGGTGGAAGGCGGTGTCGAAAGTGATCAGGCCATCGCACTGGAGCAGCGCGTGCGCGCCCACCAGGAAGTCGGCGATCGGCCGCGGCTGCCCGGAACGCTGCCGGTGCCGGCGCTGCATCTCGCCCGCGCGCACGGCGGATTTGGCCTCGACGGGATTGAAATGGACGCCCATTTCTTCGATGGCGGCCAAGGCGTCCGCACCGTTGCGCAGGGAAGCGCACAGCTGCGCCAGCGCGGCATCGCAGACGACCACGCGCCCGCTGCCCAGGCTCTGTCGCAGCCCGGCCTCGACGGCGTCCGCGCGCGGACCGTCGGTCAGCAGCTCGATCAGCACGGGGGCATCGACGGCGATCATTCGCCGGCGGCGCCCTTGGCCGCGTCTGCATCGAGGGCGAACTTGCCGCGCACGCGCGAGATCGCGTCATCGACGCTCTTCCGCAACACGATGCGGCTACCCTCCAGTTCGACCTTCAGCACGCTGCCCTTGGTCAGTCCCAGAGCATCGCGCACGGCCTTGGGCAGGGTGATCTGTCCTCGTTCTGCAACGGTGGCTTCCATCGGTGGGCCTCTTGAGTATGGAAGAATTATACATACTTCCTTTGGCATACCCCAGCGCAGAAGATCCTCCCGCTACCCCGGTTACCGCCGGTCCCGCCTCCGGCTTTGGTCGGGTCACCCCGGTCTCAGTCTTGGCGGATAATCCGGGCAAGCCTCGACAAGACGCACAGGAACCCAAGCTTATGCTGCTCCTGCGCCCCTTCCCCCACCGCTACAGGAGCCTCCGTGATGAGTGATTCCTTCGCCACCCGCCGCACCCTGGACGTCAACGGCACGTCATACGCCTATTACAGCCTGCCGACCCTGGCCGAGCGGCTGGACCCGCAGGGCGGATTCGCCCGCCTGCCCTACTCGCTGAAGATCCTGCTGGAGAACCTGCTGCGCTGCGAGGACGGCGTGAGCGTGCTGCCGGAGCACATCCAGGCGGTCGCCCAGTGGGAGGCGACCCGCGAGCCGGACACCGAGATCGCCTTCATGCCGGCGCGCGTGGTGCTGCAGGACTTCACCGGCGTGCCCTGCGTCGTCGACCTGGCCGCCATGCGCGATGCCGTGGTCAAGCTGGGTGGCAGCCCGGACCAGATCAACCCGCTGATTCCATCCGAACTGGTCATCGACCACTCGATCCAGGTGGACGTGTTCGGCAAGCCCGAGGCGCTGGATCTCAACGGCAAGATCGAATTCGACCGCAACCGCGAGCGCTACGGGTTCCTGCGCTGGGGCCAGAAGGCGTTCGACAATTTCAAGGTGGTGCCGCCGAATACCGGCATCGTCCACCAGGTGAACCTGGAGAACCTGGCCCGCGTGGTGATGACGGGCGAGCAGGACGGCCAGGCCATCGCCTATCCCGACACCGTCTTCGGCACCGACAGCCACACCACCATGATCAACGGCATCGGCGTACTGGGCTGGGGCGTGGGCGGCATCGAGGCCGAGGCGGCCATGCTGGGCCAGCCCTCCTCGATGCTCATCCCGCAGGTGGTCGGCTTCAAGCTGACCGGCAGGCTGCCGGAAGGCGCCACCGCCACCGACCTGGTGCTGACCGTCACCCAGATGCTGCGCAAGCTGGGGGTGGTGGGCAAGTTCGTCGAGTTCTACGGCGACGGCCTGCAGCACCTGCCGCTGGCCGACCGCGCCACCATCGGCAACATGGCCCCTGAATATGGCGCCACCTGCGGCATCTTCCCGATCGACAGCGAGTCGCTGAACTACCTGCGCCTGTCCGGACGCAGCGAAGAACAGATCGCCCTGGTCGAGGCCTACGCCAAGGCGCAGGGCCTGTGGCACACGCCGGACAGCCCGCATGCCGAGTACAGCGCCACGCTGCACCTGGACATGGGCGACGTGAAGCCCTCCCTCGCCGGCCCCAAGCGCCCGCAGGACCGCGTACTGCTGCAGGACGTGAAGCAGAACTTCCGCGACAACCTGGCGCCGTTCGCCGATGCCCGCCGCAAGCGCAACGACGCGGTGCAGGAAGACCGGCTGAAGAACGAGGGCGGTGGCGGTACCGCCGTCGGGGCCGAGGAGGCGGCGCATGAATCGTCGCCCGACAGCGGCGCGACCAAGCTGCGGGACGGCGACGTGGTCATCGCGGCCATCACGTCCTGCACCAATACGTCCAATCCGGCGGTGATGCTGGGGGCCGGCCTGCTGGCCCGCAATGCCGTGGCCAGGGGACTGAAGGCGCAGCCCTGGGTCAAGACGTCGCTGGGGCCGGGTTCGCGCGTGGTCACCGACTACCTGGAGAAGGCCGGCGTACTCGACGATCTGGAGAAGCTCGGCTTCTATGTGGTCGGCTACGGCTGCACGACCTGCATCGGCAATTCGGGCCCACTGCCGGACGATGTGTCGGCCGCGATCGCCGCCGACGACCTGGTGGTGGCCTCCGTGCTGTCGGGCAACCGCAACTTCGAGGGCCGCGTGCACCCCGAAGTGAAGATGAACTACCTGGCCAGCCCGCCGCTGGTCGTCGCCTACGCCATCGCCGGCACCACCGATATCGACCTGACGACCGAACCGCTGGGTACCGGCAGCGATGGCCAGCCGGTGTACCTGAAGGACATCTGGCCCGGCAACAAGGAGATTGGCGACTTCATCGCCTCCACCCTCGGCCCGGAGATGTTCGCCAAGAACTACGCTGACGTGTTCAAGGGCGACACGCGCTGGAACACCATCGCCTCGCCCGACGGCGACCTGTATGCGTGGGACGGAGCGTCCACATACATCAAGAACCCGCCGTATTTCGAGGGCATGTCGATGGCCGTCGGCAGCATCGACGACATCCACGGCGCGCGCGTGCTGGGCCTGTTCGGCGATTCCATCACCACCGACCACATCTCGCCCGCCGGCAACATCAAGAAGGATTCGCCGGCCGGACGCTTCCTGATCTCGCGCGGCGTGCAGCCGGTGGACTTCAACAGCTACGGCAGCCGCCGCGGCAACGACGACGTGATGGTGCGCGGCACCTTCGCCAACATCCGCATCAAGAACCTGATGTTCGGCGGCGAGGAAGGCGGCAACACGCTGTACTTCGGGGGCGGGTCGCCCGAGAAACTTCCGATCTACGATGCCGCGATGAAGTACAAGGCCGACGGCGTGCCGCTGGTGGTCATCGCCGGCAAGGAGTACGGCACGGGCTCATCGCGCGACTGGGCGGCCAAGGGCACCAAGCTGCTGGGCGTGAAGGCGGTGATCGCCGAAAGCTTCGAGCGCATCCACCGCTCCAATCTGGTCGGCATGGGGGTGTTGCCGCTGCAGTTCGTCGAAGGCCAGAACGCGCAGTCCCTGGGCCTGGACGGGTCGGAGACGTTCGATGTCACCGGCCTGCAGGACGGCGCCGCCAAGGTCGCCACGGTCACCGCGCGCAAGGCCGGCGGGGCGACGGTCGAGTTCCAGGCCAGGGTGCTGCTGTTGACGCCGAAGGAAGTGGAGTACTTCCGCCACGGCGGCCTGCTGCATTACGTGCTGCGCCAGCTGGCCGCGCGCAAGGCCGCCTGACGCGGGAGAACGGGTGTCCCGCCCGCCGACGCACGGCGGGCGGTGGCGTCCATCGCCCCGGTCGCCGGCGGCGGATGCGCGTGCATGTTGCCGGTTCCGTCGCCCGGCCGCGTTGTGCAGAGCGAAGACCGACGTACCGGAGGTCATGGGGGAACCGTCATGGACACGTGGAGCCGCAGTGCGATCCTTCTTCCCGCCTGTCTCTGCCTGGTGCTGGCCGCCACCTCGGCAGCGGTGGCACCGCCGGATGCGGAGCAGGCCCGGCACATCGCCGACCAGTTCGTCGCGGGCAAACAGGCGCAAGGCGGCAACCCGCAGGAGAGTTACGAGACGGGCGATGTGGTGGCGGCGGACCTGGATGGGGATGGGCAGCACGAGATCGTGGTGCTGTGGACCCTGCTGGGCCCCACTTACTGGAGCCACGGCGTGGCGGTACTGGCACGACAGGGTGCGCGCTATGTGCCCTCGGGGGAAGCGCAGGAAGCGCTGGGCAGCGTGGAAGGCATGAGCGTCAGCGGGGGCGTGATCCAACTGCAGACCAAGTGGCCGGGCCCGAACGATCCCCGTTGCTGCCCCAGCATCGCCAGGACACTGCGCTACCGGTGGTCGCCGGGGAAGCTCACGCCGGTCAGATGATCAAGGCGCCCCGTTCCAGCGCGCATGATGGACGCGCCACTGGCCGTCTTCCGTTCGCCACGCGGTCGTGACCCGGTAGGCACGTGCCCGATCCGGGAGCAGGCGCCCGCTGCCCGCGGTCAGCACCACATCGAACGCGATGGTCGCATTGTCGCCCTGCACCCGCACGTCCAGTGGCCCGGTGGTCACGCCCAGGTGCGGGTCGGCCAGCATGCGCACCCGCAGGAGATTGTGCAGCGCCGCACGATCCATCCCGGACTCGCCGGTGAAGTCAGGACTGACGCCTTCCATGAAGTCGCCGGCCTGCCCGGCTTCCACCGCTGCCTGCATCTGGCCGAACCGCTCCCGCAGCCTCTGCTCCGGCGCGACCGGTGCGCACGCCGCCAAGCCCAGCAGCAATGCCAGCGCGGCGGCCCGCATCTTCTTTTCCGTGCTCGCCATCGAAACCTTCGCCTTTTCCATCCGGAACGGTATGCTCCCGACAGGCGCCAGGCACGAGCGCCGGCCCACAGTACGCCGCAACGCAGCCCGAAGACCCTGGGGAGGGAGCAGAACGATGAGTCAGGAACGTCCGTGGTTCAAGAGTTACCCGCAAGGCGTGCCCCACGAAGTGGACCTGGAGCAGTACCGCTCCATCGTGTCCGTCTTCGATGAGGCGATCAGCAAGTACCGCGACCGCCCCGCGTTCCGCAACTTCGGCAAGACCCTGACCTACGGCGAGATTGACACGCTCAGCCGCCAGTTCGCGGCGTACCTGCTCGGCGAGCTGAAGCTCAAGAAGGGCGACCGTGTCGCCATCATGATGCCCAACTGCCTGCAGTACCCCATCGCCATCTTCGGCGTGCTGCGTGCGGGCCTGACGGTGGTCAACGTCAACCCCATGTACACGCCGCGCGAGCTGAAGCACCAGCTGGTGGATTCCGGCGCCAGCGTGCTGCTGGTGGTGGACAACTTCGGCAAGACCGCGCAGGAGGCACTCGCCGGCACCCAGGTCAGGCAGGTCGTCACCACGGCGCTGGGCGATCTGGTGGGTTTCCCCAAGGGAGCCATCGTCAACTTCGTACTGAAGTACGTGAAGAAGATGGTGCCCGACTACGACATCCCGGGCGCGGTGCGCTTCAAGGACACGCTGACGCTGGGCCAGTTGCATGCCCTGCCCGACGTCGACATCGATTCCGGCGACATCGCCTTCCTGCAGTACACCGGCGGCACTACCGGCGTGGCCAAGGGCGCGATGCTCACGCACCGCAACCTGGTGGCCAACATGCAGCAGGCCGGCGTGTGGGTCGGCACCGGCCTGGACTACGGCAACGAAGTGATCATCACCGCCTTGCCGCTGTACCACATCTTCGCCCTGACGGCGAACTGCCTGGTCTTCATGAAACTGGGCGGCCTGAACCACCTGATCACCAATCCACGCGACATGCCCGGCTTCGTCAAGGAGCTGAAGGGCACGCGCTTCACCGCCATCACCGGCGTCAACACGCTGTTCAACGGGCTGCTCAACACGCCCGGCTTCGATGAGGTGGATTTCTCCAACCTCAAGATGACCCTGGGCGGCGGCATGGCCGTGCAGCGTGCGGTGGCCGAGAAGTGGAAGAAGGTCACCGGGGTGACCCTCGTGGAGGCCTACGGCCTGACCGAGACCTCGCCCGCGGCCTGCATCAATCCGATGAACCTGCACGACTACAACGGCGCGATCGGCCTGCCAGTGCCGTCCACCGATGCGTGCCTGAAGGACGACGACGGCAACATCGTGGCGCTCGGCGAAGTGGGCGAACTGTGCATCAAGGGCCCGCAGGTCATGAAGGGTTACTGGCAGCGTCCCGAGGAGACGGCCAAGGTCATGGACGCCGAAGGCTGGCTGCACACCGGCGACATGGCGAAGATGGACGAGAATGGGTTCTTCTACATCGTCGACCGCAAGAAGGACATGATCCTGGTGTCCGGGTTCAACGTGTACCCGAACGAGGTGGAGGACGTGATCGCCGGCCTGGACGGCGTGCTGGAAGTGGCGGCGGTCGGCGTGCCGGACGAGAAGTCGGGCGAAGCGGTGAAGGTCTTCATCGTGAAGAAGGACCCCTCGCTCACCGTCGAGCAGATCAAGGCGTACTGCCGCGACAACCTCACCGGCTACAAGCAGCCCCGCTACGTGGAATTCCGCACCGAACTGCCGAAGACCAACGTGGGCAAGATCCTGCGCAAGGAACTGCGCGAGCCCGCCAAGGCCGGCTGACCCCTGTTCAGCCTCGCCAGAAAGGCCGGCCCTGTGCCGGCCTTTTTCTTTTGGTTCAGGACTTTAGGGGCTGAATCTAGACGTCCGTCACAAATATCGAGACCGGTGCCTCCCCGGCGCGGGCATCTTGCTGCAAGCACGCCCGTGCACTGGATTTTAATTATTCGTTCAGGTGTAGGATCGGCGCGTGATGCCACGTGCGTCACATAAATCCGTCACCCGCTTTCCCCTGCCGCGCGGGCAAGAAACCCCTCCAAGGAGCTCTCCATGAACAACGTCGAAAAACTGCAGCGCACCCGTTCCTTCCCGACCATCCGCGTGGAGTCCGAACCCAGCGGTGATGCGCACTGGATGTACATGCACTCCGACGCCGCCCCGGGCGTGCGTCCATGCTTCCGCAGCCAGATGCTCGATGACGTGCTGAGCTTCATGAACTCGATCACCCTGCGCGAATCCCAGCGTCAGCCGGGCAAGCTGCGCCATCTGGTCGTGGCGTCCGATGCCAACGCCTTCAACCTCGGCGGCGACCTCGAACTGTTCTCGCAGCTGATCCGCGAGAACAACCGCGACCGCCTGCTCAGCTATGCGCGACGCTGCATCGACGGGGTGCATCATCTCAACACCGGCCTCGGCGGCGACGTGCGCACCATTGCCCTGATCCAGGGCGACGCGCTGGGCGGCGGCCTGGAAATCGCGCTGTCCTGCCATACCATCGTGGCCGAAGAAGGCGTGGACATGGGCCTGCCGGAAGTGCTGTTCGGCCTGTTCCCGGGCATGGGCGCCTACTCCTTCCTGTGCAAGCGCGTTTCGCCCCAGGTCGCCGAGCGGATCATCCTGGACGGCAACATCTACACCAGCGACGAGCTGTACAAGCTGGGCGTGGTGGATGTGCTGGTGCCGAAGGGCCAGGGTGCCGCCGCGGTGCAGTCGATCATCGACAAGCAGCGCCGTTCGCCCCACGCGCACCTGGCGCTGAATGCCTGCCGCAACCTGGCGCAGCCGGTCGGCTACGACGAACTGATGGGCATCACGGAAGTCTGGGTGGACACGGCCCTGACGCTGGGCGACAAGTCATTGAAGATGATGGAGCGCATCGTTCGCGCCCAGGAAAAGCGATCCATCCGCGCTGCCTGACCGGCACCCGCACGTCTGCCGCAAGTACAGGGGACCACAGGGGCATCAGGGGTTGGAGCGCGCGCATGCGCCTTCAAGGGCGAGTCCGGGACACCGTACTCGCCACGGGCCCGGCTTTTGCCGGTGGCAACGGACGCATCCGCCGCCTCGCGCGGTCGCCGCCCGCATGACGGAACCACGCACGGTCAGGACGAGGAGCCTTCGCCGCCCTTCTCCGCCGCACCGCGTACCCGCTGCCGCGCATCGAGCGCCGCGCGGCCATGGCTCAGGTGGGAGTTGAGCGCGGCCAGGCGGTGACGCCATTCGCGCGAGATCTGCCAGTCGGCCAGGGCCATCATCTCGCCGGCGGCCGCCGCCAGCTTCACCAGGCCCAGATTGCTGGCCACGCCTTTCAATGCATGCGCATGTTCGCGCAGGTGTTCGCCGTCGCCCCGCTCCATCGCATGGGCCATGGCGCCGATGCAGCCATCGGCGTCGTTGAGGCACTGTTCGATGAATTCCCGCTCGAACGCCTCCCCCATGCCCAGTGCGGTGAGTTCGTCCAGCACGCTGACGTCGAGCACGCCGTCGGACACCTCCGGCCGCGCGGGCGTGGCCGAAACCGCCGTCGCGGCCACGCGCCCCGACGTGGCGACATCGGCCAGCGCATCCAGCAGCCGGGTCGCCACCACCGGCTTGGCGAGGAACGCGCGCGCGCCGGCCTGCTCGCACCGCTGGATCGCCTCGGGGGTGACGTCGGCGCTCAGGATCAGCACCGGCGTGCGGCTGCCGCTGCCGGCCTCCATCACGCGCAACTGCTTGAGCAGGTCCAGGCCGCTCAACCCGGGCATGTGCAGGTCGCAGATGACCGCGTCGTAGGACGAGGATTCCAGCGCATCCAGCACTTCCTCGCCACCGTTCACGCAGGTGATGCGGTGCCCCGCCTTCTGCAACAGGCGCTGCACGACCATGCGGTTGGCCTCGTGGTCGTCTGCCACCAGGATCTGCATGCTGCGCACCCGCGCGCGGTGGCGCAGGAACGGGTCCGAGAAGGCGATGATGTTCTCGGCGCTGCCCGTCTCCGGCGCTTCCTGCAGCCATTCGGCGTGGCCCTGCACGGCGGGCACGATGACGCGCTCGGGCACCACGTCGAAAGGCAGTTCCACCCAGAAGCAGCTGCCGCGATGCTCGTTGCTCTCGAATCCGATGGTGCCGCCCATCGCTTCGGTGAGACCTTTGGCGATGGTCGTCCCCAGCCCGGTGCCGCCATAGCGGCGCGACAAGCTGCCGTCGGCCTGCTCGAACGCCTCGAACAGGCGCTCGCGCAACGCTACGGGGATGCCGATCCCGGTGTCGGTGACCGTGAAGCGCAGGCGCAGATGCTGGCCGTCCACCAGGGTGGGCGCCACGGTCAGGTGCACCTCGCCCTCGTCGGTGAACTTGACCGCATTGCCTGCCAGGTTCAGCAGGACCTGGCGCAGGTGGCCGGCGTCGCCGCGCAGTTTGGCCGGAATGGCGTCATCCACCCGCCCTTCGTAGCGCACCTGCTTGCCGCGCGCCTGCGGCATCAGGATCAGGCCGATGCTCTCCACCAGTTCGCGCGGGGAGAACTCGACGACGTTCAGCTTGACCTTGCCCGCCTCGATCGCGGAAATGTCCAGCACGTCCTCCACCAGTCCCAGCAAGGTGCGCGTGGACGCCTGGATGGTGGACAGGCATTCGCGCTGCTCGGTGTCCAGGCGGGTGGTGGCCAGCAGTTCCGACATGCCGGCCAGGCCGTTCAGGGGCGTGCGGAACTCGTGGCTCATGTTGGCCAGGAAACGGCTCTTGGCCTCGTTGGCGCGGCGCGCCTCGTCGGTGGCGCGGGTCAGGTCGCGCAGCAGGCCCGACAGGTACATGGGCACGGCGATCAGGCCCAGCACCAGGCCGACGCCCAGGGTGGCGTTGGCGCGCCAGTAGTCGTTCATCCACACCACGGCGGCGAATGCCGTGCTGGCCATGGTGACCGCGACCACCAGATAGCGGTTGCCATAGCGCAGACCGTTGCCCACGGTGATCCACATCAGCACCACATAGGCCCACGACAGCGGCTCGCCCATGCCGTTCATCGCCGCGGCCAGCAGGCCATAGTCGGCGATCATGCCCAGCCCGCGGCGCACGTGCGACTTGCCCGGCTGCAGCAGCAGCCAGGTGATGATGCCCAGGCCGTTGACCAGGCCCGAGACGATGATGGTCAGGACGATGGAATATTCGTCGGCCGGCAGCGCCGCGCGCGAGGACGGCAGCAGGGCGTAGACCAGGATGATGGAAATCAGCGCGACGCGGATCAGCGCCTGGCCGTGTTCGCTGTCGCCGCGATGCTGAAGGCGGGATTTGACCCAGGTGAGGACGTTGGACATGGCTCACTCCATCCCTGGACGGCTCTGCACCGTCGAGTAGCGTTCGCAGATGTCGTCCAGCCGCGCCCGCCCACGGATCAGCGCGTCGACACATGCGGGGTCGAACAGGCGGCCGCGCTGGGCATACAGATAGGCCAGCGCCGCGTCCTTGTCCCACGCCTTCTTGTACGGACGGGGCGAAATGAGGGCGTCGAACACGTCCGCCACCGCCACGATCCTGGCTTCCAACGGGATTTCCTCGCCCACCAGGCCATCGGGATAGCCGCTGCCGTCGTAGCGCTCGTGGTGCCGCAGCGCGATCACGGCGCCCGCCTGGATGAAACGGTTCTGGCTGCCGGACAGCAGCTGGTGCCCGATCTTCGGGTGGCGGCGCATGACATCGGTCTCGTCCGCGGTCAGCGGGCCGGCCTTCATCAGCACCGAATCGGGAATGGCGATCTTGCCCATGTCGTGCAGCGGCGCGGCCATCTCGATGGTCCGCACTTCGTCCTCGGGCAGGCCCAGCTGCTCGGCGATCAACCCCGCCACGTGGGCCATGCGCTCCAGGTAGGCGCTGGTGCCGCTGTCACGGTATTCGATGGCGCGGGCCAGGCGCGACAGGGTTTCGCGCTCGCGCTCCTCCACCTCGTGCATGCTGGACAGCAGGCGCTGCTCCAGCGACAGGGCGCGCTGCTTGACGTTCTCGGACTGCTGGCGCAGCTGGAGCAGATTGCGGCAGCGGGCACGCAGCTCGCGGGGACGCACCGGCTTGACCAGGAAATCGATGACGCCCGCCTCGAGCGCGGCCTGGCGGACAGGCTCGTCGCCGACCACGGTGATCAGGATGATGGCGATGTCGCGGTGCATGGGCAGCCGGCGGAAGCGGCGCGCGAACTCCAGCCCGTCCATGCCCGGCATGCGGTAGTCCAGCAGCAGCAGATCGGTGCGGTTCTTCTCGCACCACTCCAGAGCGGCCTGCGGATCGCCGAAATCGTGAACGGCCAGCTCGGACGCGATGTCCTCGATGACATGGCGCAGCATGGTACGCGCGGACGTCTGATCGTCGACGATGACGATGTTCAATGCGTGCCCCACCCCTTGTGGCCACATGACGTGGCTGTCGGGCAAGGATACTCCGGCGGTGGCGACGCTCGCATCCAGCATGGTGGCAGTCCTGTTCGGCGGCACGGCCCCGGGCAGGGGCCGACATCCACGAAGGGAACCGATGCTGATCGCGGGGCCCCCTCCCCTGATCTCTATCGGCGCGGGCGGCGAAGAATTGACCGACCTGCGTGGAATTCCACGCAGGAAGCGTGCCAGCCGCCTCCAGGGTGTTTCAGGGCTTTGCACTTCGATATTCGTCACATATTTCGGCATGTCCGGTGCCGTGTCCACCCCGGAGACGCTGCCGGGGGGCAGGGTCCCGGCCAGTGTGGTCCCTCCGCGTCATGCCGTCATGTGCCCATTCTGCCCCGTAGCGTCACTCTTTTGACGCTCGCGGTAGCCTGGGGTCACCCCTGGGCTTCCGGACGCATGTAGGGGAACAGCAGCACGTCCCGGATCGAATCCGAGCCCGTCAGCAGCATGACCAGCCGGTCGATGCCGATGCCCAGCCCACCCGTGGGGGGCAGCCCCACCTCCAGCGCCCGGATGTAGTCGGCGTCGAAGTGCATGGCCTCGTCGTCGCCCCCTTCCTTGGCCTGCACCTGGGCCATGAACCGGGCAGCCTGGTCCTCGGGGTCGTTGAGCTCGGAGAAGCCGTTGGCGATCTCCTTGCCGTTGATGAACAGCTCGAAACGGTCCGTGAAGCCCGGTTCGGCATCGCTGGCGCGGGCCAGCGGCGACACCTCCACCGGATGCGCGGTGATGAAGGTGGGCTGGATCAGGGTGTGCTCGACCGTCTTTTCGAAGATCTCCAGCAGCAGCTTGCCCCAGCCATAGGAGGGCTTCACATGGATCCTCAGCCGCTCGCAGTGGCGGACCAGCGCCTCGCGGTCCGTGCAGTCGGCGACGCTGATCTCCGGATTGTGGTGGCGCACGGCCTCGTCCATGCGCCAGCGGCGGAAGGCGGGGTCCAGGTCGATGTCCTGGCCATCCCAGGTCACCTGCCCCGTGCCCAGCACCTCGTGGGCGACGTCGCGGATGACGCCCTCGGTCAGGTCCATGATCTCGGCATACGTGGCATAGGCCTCGTACAGCTCCAGCATGGTGAACTCGGGGTTGTGCCGCGTACTGACGCCTTCGTTGCGGAAGTTGCGGTTGATCTCGTAGACGCGCTCCAGCCCGCCCACGACCAGACGCTTCAGGTAAAGCTCCGGCGCCACGCGCAGGTACAGGTCCAGGTCCAGGGCGTTGTGGTGCGTGGTGAACGGCTTGGCCGCCGCGCCGCCGGGGATGTAATGCATCATCGGCGTCTCGACTTCCAGGAAGCGCCGGGCATCGAGCCACTCGCGGATGGCACGGATGATGCGCGAGCGCTTGATGAAGACCTCGCGCGCTTCCGGCGTGACGATCAGGTCGACATAGCGCTGGCGATAGCGTTGTTCCACATCCGACAGCCCGTGCCACTTGTCCGGCAGCGGACGCAGCGACTTGGTCAGCAGGCGCAAGGCCTCGGCCTTGACCGACAGTTCCCCGGTGCGGGTCCGGGTCAGGCTGCCCTCGACGCCGACGATGTCGCCGATGTCCCAGCCCTTGAAGGCATCGTAAGCCTGGCCCAGCGTGTTGGCCTGCAGGAACAGCTGGATGCGGCCGGATTCGTCCTGGATCTGCACGAAGCTGGCCTTGCCCATCACCCGCTTGGCCATCAGGCGGCCGGCCAGCCTGACGTGCCGGCCCGTGCCTTCCAGCGCCTCGACCGTCCACAGTTCGGCGTCGCCGTACTGGGCCTGCAGGTCGCCGGCGTAGTCGCCGCGGCGGAAGTCGTTGGGGAACGCGATGCCCTGCCCGCGCAGGGCCGTCAGTTTGGCGCGGCGCTCGGCGATGAGGCTGTTCTCGTCGGCAGGAGGCGTTGCGCTGATCTGGTCGGTCATGGCGGTCGCGGGAACTCGAGGAATGGGGAATGTAGGAGCGGCCCATGGCCGCGATGCTTTGACGCGTCAGCCTGGAGGAGCATCGCGGCCATGGGCCGCTCCTACAGGCTCACGCGTCGCCCGGTCAGGCGTCGATGCGTTTGGCGCCGGCTTCCAGGCCGGATTTCAGGCTGGCCTCGACGAACTCGTCCAGGTCGCCGTCCAGCACCTTCTGGGTGTCCGAGCGCTCCACGCCCGTGCGCAGGTCCTTGATGCGGCTCTGGTCCAGCACGTAGTTGCGGATCTGGCTGCCCCAGCCGATGTCGGACTTGGTGGCTTCCACCGCGTCGCGCTCGGCGTTGCGCTTCTGGATCTCCAGCTCGTACAGCTTGGCGGCCAGCATCTTCATGGCGTTGTCGCGGTTCTGGTGCTGGCTGCGGCCGGTCTGGCAGGCGACGACAATGCCGGTGGGCACGTGGGTGATGCGCACCGCCGACTCGGTCTTGTTGACGTGCTGGCCGCCGGCGCCGGACGAGCGGTACACGTCGGTCTTCAGGTCGGCCGGGTTGATCTCGATGTCGATGTTGTCGTCGACTTCAGGCGAGACGAACACCGAGGTGAAGCTGGTATGGCGGCGGTTGTCCGAATCGAACGGCGACTTGCGCACCAGGCGGTGCACGCCGGTCTCGGTCTTCAGCCAGCCGTAGGCGAAGTCGCCCTCCACGCGCAGCGTGGCGGACTTGATGCCGGCCACGTCGCCGCCGCTGGCTTCCATCAGCTCGGTCTTCCAGCCGCGCGATTCGCACCAGCGCAGGTACATGCGCAACAGGATTTCCGCCCAGTCCTGCGCCTCGGTGCCACCGGCGCCGGCCTGGATGTCGACGAACGCGTTGGCGCTGTCCATCTTGCCGGAGAACATGCGCTGGAACTCCAGCTTGTCCACGTGCGCGGCATAGCGTTCGACATCGGCCACCACGGCCTGCGCGGTGTCCTCGTCGTTCTCCATTTCCGCCAGTTCCAGCAGTTCGCCAGCGCCGCCCAGGCCTTGCTCGATGTCGCTGATGCCGTTGACCGTCTTGTCCAGCAGGGAGCGTTCACGGCCCAGCTGCTGCGCGTATTCGGCGTTGTTCCAGATGTCCGGGCTTTCCAGCTCGCGGTTCACTTCTTCCAGGCGTTCGCGCTTGGCATCGTAGTCAAAGATACCCCCGGAGCGAGGCCAGCCTGTCCTGCAGGTCGGCGATGCGCTGGCGGATGGGATTGAGCTCGATCATGGGGCTGTGACGGGGGAAAGGAATCGGCCGGCAAGGATACCAGAGGCGTGCCGGTGCCCGTCCTGCCCCGGTATGGAACGGAAGTTGCATCGACATGCGCGCGCCCCTGCCCGAGAGCCGACCGCTCATGCCGCCCCCCTTCGCTGCCCGGATGTCGCCCTGCCTGCTGGGCCTGGCCCTGCTGCTGGGCCTGGCCTCCCCCTGGGCGCTGGGCACGGTTCCGGCGGGCACCGAGCGGGCCAGCCAGGTGGCGCGCTGCCTGAAGCTGCGCCGCGATGCGCCCCCCGTGGCGGCCGCGCTGGCCGAGTCGCTGTTGCGGGAGGCCGACCTGACCGTCGAGGACGAGCTGAAGGCGCTCAGTTGCCTGGGCATCGCCGCCGGCCTGTCCGGCGACCGCAAGCGTGCGCTGGAGGCCGGCGCCCGGATGGAACGCCTTGTCCTGGCGCACCCCGAACTGCCGGCCGCATTCCGTGCCCGTGCCCATTCGCAGGCGGGATCGGTCTTCCACGGCGCCGGCCAGATCCATCGCGCCGAAGCGGCCTACCTGCGCGTGCAGGACCTGGCCACGCGGTTGCCCGCCGATGAGGCCGCCCTGTTCCAGGCCACCACACTCAGCAACATCGGATTGATCCACGCCGACTACCTGGACTCGCCCGACGTGGCCGATGGCTTCCACCGCAAAGCGGTGGCCATCGCGGCGTCCGTCGGGCTGGAAGATCCGGCGATCCTGCACAACCATGCGCTCAATCTGGTCCGGCTGGGCCGGACGGCCGAGGCCCTGGACGTCATCGACCAGGGCGAGGCCATGGCCACCCGCAAGCAGGCGCTGGCCGTGGTGGAGCGCCTGCGCGCGGAGCGCGCGGGGGTGTGGATCACGCAGGGGCGCCTGGGGCCGGCGCAGCAGGTGCTCACGTCCGTCATCCGGGCGCAGGAGGCGAGCGCGGACATGCCGGGCCTGGCCGGTTCGCTGGCCAAGCTGTCGAACCTGCAGCGCCTGGCGGGCGAACCCGCGGCCGCCCTGGCGACCGCGCGTCGGGCCTGGTCGAAAGTGGACGGTACGCCGCAGCCGCAGAAGCAACGCGAGGTGCTGCGCGCCTGGATGGCCGCGCATGCGGCGCTTGGACAGGCCGACGGGGTGCTGGCGGTCGGCACGCGACTGCATGTGCTGGAAATGGAAGCGCTCAAGGAGCAACGGCTCGCATTGCTGGCCGAGCTGCAGGCACGCAGCGAGAACGCGGCCGCGCAGCGCGAGTTGCAGACCATGCGGCACCGGGCGCAGATCCAGGCCCTCAACGAGGACAAGGCCCGCCTGCTGCGCAGGGCCGGGGGCGCGGCGATGATCCTGCTGGTGATGGCCGGCGTGGGATTCGGCCTGCTGCAGCGGCGCAAGAACCGGCAGCTGCGCGCCGTCAGCGCCACCGATCCCCTCACCGGCCTGCGCAACCGCCGTGCGGCCGGTACCGCGCTGCAGGCGATGTCGGCGCAACGCGCGGCACCGGGCACCCGCCATGTGCTGTTCCTGATCGACATCGACCATTTCAAGCGGGTCAACGACGGATTCGGCCACCACGCCGGCGACGACGTGCTGGTGGATATCGCCGCTGCGCTGCGCACCCTGTGCCGGCCTGGCGACGTGATCGCACGCTGGGGCGGTGAGGAATTCCTGATGGCATGCCCCGATCTGAACGCGGCGCAGGCATGCACGGTCGCCGCGCGCCTGCACGAGCGGCTGGGCGGCACCCGCGAACCGGCGCCCGGCCGGGCCTGGGACCTCACCGTTTCGCTGGGCTTCGCGCCGTTCCCGTTCTTCGAGGAAGGCAGTGAAAGCTGGGAGTACGCCATCCGCCTGGCCGACCGTGCGCTGTACGCCGCCAAGGACCGTCGCAACGCGTGGGCCGGCCTGTGGGGCCGCACCCTGCCCGAAGGCGCCAGCGCGGCCGGGGTTCTGGAGGAACCGGAGAGCGCGGTGCGTGGCGGCAACATCGACCTGATGGCGAGTTACGCCATCGAACGCCTGCCGAAAGCCGCAATGCAGGCGGCCTGATACCTAGCCCGGCTCGGCGCCGGTGCGCGTCCTCAGGTCCTGGCGGTAGCGCCGGCTGCAGGGCAGCACGGTGCCGTCGCGCAGGTGCACGCGCGCGTCGCCGGAATCCAGCGGCTCGATGGAGGCCACGTGGTCGAGCGCCACCAGGTAGCTGCGATGGATGCGGGCGAAACGGCGCGGGTCCAGCCGCGACTGGATGCCTGCGATGGTGCTGCGCAAGGGATAGTCATGGCCGCGTACCCGCAGGTTGACGTAGTTGCCTGCCGCCTGCAGCCATTCGATGTCGTTGGCCGCGACCAGGAATTCGCGCCCCAGTTTGCGGATCAGGAAGCGTTCGGGCCGCTCCACCGGCTCCAGTGGAGGGCCTTCGTCCGGCTCCGCCAGCAGGCTGGCCTCGCCCTGCCAACGGCGCAGCAACAGGCGGTAGGCCTCCATCGTCAGCACGATGGAAGCGAAACTGCGGATGTCCTTCAGATATTCGTAGAGCAGTTCGCGCGGCCATGGCCCGAAGTCGTAGGTCATGCCCTGGGTCCGGTAGGCCAGCATCCGCAGGCCCACCATGCCCACCACGTGCACGAGGCAGACGACGAGGCTGGCCCCGGCATAGCGGACGAGCTGGCGCCGCCAGTCGCCCCACTGGAACGGATAGCGCCGGGTGAACCAGGCCATCGCCGGCAACACCACCAGCAGCCACATCACCGCGCTGCTGGTTTCCCAGACCGCGGGCTCCCAGGCCTGGATGGACGAATCGCCGCGTCGCAGTTCCATCAGCGTGGTGATGCTGTTGGCGACGCAGTTGACCCCGGTCACCACGATCCAGAAGCCGGCCTCGATCACGCGTTTCCAGGGTTGGTAGCGTTCGTAGGACAGCACGGCGCGTTCGCTCATGCGCGCATTCTAGCGCCCGGCGCTCGTGCGCCCCCGGCGATTCGTCCCTGCGAGCCTGCGGTTGGGCCCCTGCCCGCCCCGACATGTCCCTTCGCGGTGGGACCGGGCGCGCGGACCCGCCACGCTGAGGCCTTCGCCGAGAACGAGGAGCTCCCATGCAACGCCGCCATGATCTGGACTGGGTCCGCGTCTGCGCCTTCGGGCTGCTGGTGCTGTACCACGTGGGCATGTACTACGTGACCTGGGACTGGCACGTGAAGAGCCCGGCGGCGAGCGATGCGCTGGAGCCCTTCATGCTGCTCAGTTCGCCCTGGCGGCTGGCCCTGCTGTTCCTGGTATCGGGGGCCGCCACCGCGTTCCTGCTGGAACGGGCACGACGCAGCCCCGATGCGGCCGGCCGCCGGCCGGGGTTCTTCGCCAGCCGCTCCTGGCGCCTGCTGGTGCCGCTCATCTTCGGCATGCTGGTGATCGTGCCGCCGCAGTCCTACTACGAGGTGGTCGAGCAGCTCCCGGGCGGCTACCACGACGGCTATCTGGCCTTCTACGGCCGCTACCTGACCGGCTACGACGGCTTCTGCGATGCCGACGGTTGCCTCGACGTGCCGACATGGAACCACCTGTGGTTCGTGGCCTACCTGTGGTGCTACACCGGGGTGCTGTGGATCCTGGCGCGGGGCATGCCGGCCGTGCTGGCCGCCGTGGGCGCCGCGCTGGAGCGGCCGTTGGCCGGCCTCGGCATCCTGGTCTGGCCGGCGCTGCTGCTGGGCCTGGCCCGTGTCCTGCTGGTCGGCCGCTTCGAACAGACCCACGCCCTGGTGGACGACTGGTACAACCATGCCCAGTACTTCAGCGTGTTCCTGCTGGGTTTCCTGATCGCGCGGAAGGAGGGCATCTGGCAGGCCATGGCGCGCGTGCGCTGGGCTGCGCTGGCGCTCTGGCTCGGCACCTGGGCGGGTCTGCTCGCCTACTTCATCCGCTTCGACGCTGCGCAGCCCCCGGAAGCGCTGAGGATGGCCATGCGGCTGGTGTGGGGCCTGGACCAGTGGTGCGCCATCGTCGCGGTGCTGGGCTTCGCGCGGCGCTGGAACCCCGGGGACAGCCGCGTGCTGCGTTATCTGGTACCCGCGGTGTTTCCGGTCTACATCCTCCACCAGACGGTCACCGTGGTGGTCGCCCACCACCTCAAGCCCCTCTCGATCCCTCCGGTGGCGGAGGGCCTGCTGCTGGTCGCGATCACCTTCGCGGCATGTTTCGCCGGCTATGAAGTGATCCGTCGCGTCGGCCTGCTGCGCCCGCTGTTCGGTCTGAAGCGGCAGGCCGCCACGCATCCGCCGGCGCACGCCCAGCCGACCGCCACCGCCGGCTGACGCGTCACTCCACCGCCTGCCAGTGACGGATCAACAACTGGATGCCACGGCGGTTCTGCCAGTCATCGGTTTCCAGCTGATAGGCCGCATGGATGCGGACCGGTGGCGGCTGGTCCTGCCAGCCATTGAAGTGGATCGCGTTCAGCAGCGGGGCATAGCCGGGCAGGCGCAGCGAGAATTTCAGATGCTTCTCGCCGATCACGCGCCAGTCCAGCACATCGAAGCACCCGTCGAACACCGGCTCGGGGAACCCCTGCCCCCAGGGTCCGGCGCTGCGCAATGCTTCGGCATGGGCGCGATCCAGTTCGCCGCCGCGGAGTTCGCCATCGCTCAGCAGCACTTCCTGCAACAACGCCTCGTCCAGCAGCTTCGATGCCTGCTGGTGGAAGGCGGCACGGAAGTCCGCCAGGGCGCTTTCGTCCAGCGACAGGCCCGCCGCCATCGCGTGGCCCCCGAAGCGCTGGATCAACCCCGGACGCGCGGCATCGATGGCGGCCAGCGCGTCGCGGATGTGGAAGCCGGGAATGGAGCGCGCCGAGCCGCGCAACAGCGTGCTGCCCGGCTCGGCGGGCGCGAATGCGATCACGGGACGATGCAGGCGCTCCTTGATCTTGGAGGCCACCAGCCCGACCACGCCGGGATGCCATTCGGCGTCGAACAGGCACGGTGCCAGCGGCAGCTCGGCGCCGGCATCGATGCGGCACAGCGCGGCCTGGGCCTGGTCCACCATCTGCTGCTGCACCCCGCGGCGTTCGGCGTTGATGCCGTCGAGCACGCGCGCCATCTCGTCCGCCTGGGTGGCGTCGTCGGTCAGCAGGCACGCGATTCCCAGCGCCATGTCCTCCAGCCGGCCCGCGGCATTCAGGCGCGGGGCGACGGCGAAGCCGATGTCCGCGGCCGTCAGCCGCGCCGGATCGCGCCCCGCCACGCGTACCAGCGCCTGCAGGCCCGCGCAGCCCTGGCCGGTGCGCAGGCGGCGCAGGCCTGCGCCGACGAGGGCGCGGTTGTTGGCGTCCAGCGGGACGAGGTCGGCCACCGTGCCCACGGCGACCAGATCCAGCAAGGACGAAAGGTCGGGTTCGGGGCCATCGAAAGCACCACGCTCCCGCAGCGCGCGCCGCAGCGCGAGCAGCACGTAGAACATCACCCCCACGCCCGCCAGCACCTTGCTGGGGAACGGGTCGCCGCGCAGGTTGGGATTGACGATGGCATCGGCGGGCGGCAGCCCGTCGCCGGGAAGATGGTGATCCGTGACGAGGACCTGCCAGCCGCGCGCCTTGGCCGCCGCGATGCCCGCATGACAGGCGATCCCATGATCCACGGTGACCAGCAACTCGGGTGCCAGTGCGTCCAGTTCCTCCACCAGCGAAGGCGACAGTCCGTAGCCGTGCACCATCCGGTTGGGCACCGCCGGGGTGACACGTCTGGCGCCCAACAGGCGCAGCCCACGCACGCCGACGGCGCACGCGGTGGCGCCGTCGCAGTCGAAATCGCCGACGATCACGATATGGCGGTGGGCGGCGATGGCATCGGCCAGCAGGCCGGTCGCAGCGTCCATGCCGCCCAGCAGGTCCGGCGGCAGCAGCTGCGCCAGTCGGGGCTGGGCCTGCTCGATCGAACAGGCGCCGCGGGCCTCGTAGACGCGTTGCAGCAGCACGGGCACATGGGCCGGCCATGTCCCCGCGGCGCCCGCCTCGCGTCGGCGGATCCGGGCCGCCGGTGTCATGCCGGCACGTGATCGGGCCGGCCGGCGTCCAGGCGCGGCAAGGGCCTGCGCCAGAAGCGCCAGCGCTGCTCGCGGCGCAGCGTGAACAGGGCGCCGTCCTCGAAGTCGAGCGTGAGCGCATCCAGTTCGCCCTTCTTCAGGGCGTCCAACAGCGGATGCAGGGCGTCGCGGCCCAGCAGGTCGAGGTTGCGCAGATGGCGCAGATCGATCAGCGCGTCCACGCCGCCCTCGCCGCCGGCATGGCTGGCGTCCACGCCTGCCGCCTGTGCCAGCGCCTGCAGCAGGACATCGTTGCCCTTCACCTGGCGGAAGCCGGTGCGGACGAAATCCGGTAGCGCGCCCGCGCCCCAGAACCACAGCGAATTGACCGGGGGTTTGCCCTGCGACACCCGCTGCGCATTCCAGGGATGGTTGTGCAGCAACACCTGGGCCTCGCTGAGCAGGGCCCGCCAGCGGCGGCCGGCATCGCCATGCGGCAGGTGCGCGAACAGATCGTCGCCCAGCACGTCGTCCACCGGCGCGAACTCGGGAAGCTGCGCATCCAGCGGCAGGCGCAGGTACCAGCGCGCCGGCTGCGGCGCGTCCAGCAGCATGCCGGCGTCGCCGAACAAGGGCTTGAGCGCGGGCAGCAGGTGCGCGGCGTCCTCGGCCGCCAGGCCAAGCGATTCGCCGTGGGCAAGCATGCGCGCACCGGTCATGTCCGGCGACACCCGCACAGGGTCGGCGCGCAGCCAGCGGGCACCGGCCGCATCGCCCGCATCACGCTGGCGGGTCAGGGCCGCGATGGGCCAGTGGTCGGGCACCAGCTGGAACTGCCGCCGCAGCTGCGCGCGTTCGCCGGCATCGGCTTCGCCGCGGTCGCTGCGGCCGAGCGCCCTCGCCACGTCGTCGGGGAGCGCCTGCCCGACCAGGCGGGTGCGCGCGGGCAGCAGCAGCGTGGCCTGGGCCATCGATTCAGTCGGCGTAGGAAACGCTGACGATTTCGTACTCGCGCTGGCCGGCCGGCGCATCGATGGTGACCGAATCGCCTTCGTGCTTGCCGATCAGGGCGCGGGCCAGCGGCGAGGAGATCGCGATCAGGCCCAGCTTGATGTCTGCCTCCAGGTCGCCGACGATCTGGTAGCGCTTCTCTTCGTCCGTATCCACGTCGGCCAGCACCACCTTGGCGCCGAACACGATGCGCGAGCCGGCGTTGAGTTTGCTGACATCGATGATCTCCGAATGCGAGAGCTCGCTCTCCAGCTGCTTGATGCGGCCTTCGATGAAGCCCTGCTGTTCGCGCGCGGCGTGGTACTCGGCGTTCTCCTTGAGGTCGCCGTGCGCGCGCGCCTCGGCGATGGCGGTGATCACCTCCGGGCGCTTGACCGTCTTCAGAAGGTCCAGTTCCTGGCGCAGGCGCTGCGCGCCGTGCATGGTCAATGGGGCTCTCACCCTTGAAGCTCCTTGTGCAGTTCCTGCAACGCCAGCACCGGGCCCGTGCCGCGGTATTCCAGCGAATGCACCAGCGCCTTGGCGCCGGCAACGGTGGTTGAATAGGTGACGCGATGCTGCAGGGCCTCGCGCCGGATCGAGAAGGAGTCGGCGATGGCCTGGCGCCCTTCCGTGGTGTTGACGATATACACGATTTCGCCGTTCTTGATCAGGTCCACCACGTGCGGGCGGCCTTCCAGCACCTTGTTGACCTGCTCGCAGGCGATGCCGCGCTCGCGCAGCCATGCCGCGGTGCCGGCGGTGGCCACGATCGTGTAGCCGCGCCCGACCAGGTCCTGCGCCACCGGCAGCACGCGCTTCTTGTCCGGATCGCGCACCGAGATGAACACCTTCCCCACCGGCGGCGCCTTGATGCCGCCGGCTTCCTGCGCGCGCGCCATCGCCGCGCCGAAGCTGCGGCCCACGCCCATCACCTCGCCGGTGGAGCGCATCTCCGGCCCGAGGATCGGATCCACGCCCTGGAACTTGGCGAACGGGAAGATCGCTTCCTTGACCGAGTAGTAGTCCGGCACGATCTCCTTCGTGGCGCCCTGCCCGGCCAGCGTCTTGCCGGCCATGCAACGCGCCGCGATCTTCGCCAGCGGCATGCCGGTGGCCTTGGACACGAACGGCACCGTGCGCGAGGCGCGCGGGTTCACTTCCAGCAGGTAGACGATGTCGTCGCTGCCGTCTTCGCTGGCCTGGATGGCGAACTGGGTGTTCATCAGGCCGACGACCTTCAGCGCCTTGGCCAGCTCGACCACCTGGCGACGCAGCTCGTCCTGGGTCTTGGCCGACAGCGAATACGGCGGCAGCGAGCACGAGGAGTCGCCCGAATGCACGCCGGCTTCCTCGATGTGCTCCATCACGCCGCCGATCAGGACGTTGCCTTCGGCGTCGGCGATGATGTCCACATCCACTTCCACCGCGTTGTCCAGGAAGCGGTCCAGCAGCACCGGCGAGTCGTTGGACACCTTGACGGCGTCGCGCACGTAGCGCGCCAGGTCGGATTCGCCGTAGACGATCTCCATCGCGCGGCCGCCCAGCACGTAGGACGGGCGCACGACCAGCGGATAGCCGATCTCGCGCGCCAGCAGCAGCGCTTCCTGGTCGTTGCGCGCAATGCGGTTCGGCGGCTGCTTCAGGCCCAACGAATCGACCAGCTGCTGGAAGCGCTCGCGGTCCTCGGCCAGGTCGATGGAGTCGGGGCTGGTGCCGATCACCGGCACGCCGTTGGCTTCCAGCGCCCGCGCCAGCTTCAGCGGGGTTTGTCCGCCATACTGCACGATGACGCCCCTGGGCTGTTCCAGCTCGACGATTTCCAGGACGTCTTCCAGCGTCAGCGGCTCGAAGTACAGGCGGTCGGAGGTGTCGTAGTCGGTCGAGACGGTTTCCGGGTTGCAGTTGACCATGATGGTCTCGAACCCGTCCTCGCGCAGCGCCAGCGCCGCGTGCACGCAGCAGTAGTCGAACTCGATGCCCTGGCCGATGCGGTTGGGACCGCCGCCGAGGATCATGATCTTGTCGCGGCCGGTCGGCTGCGCCTCGCACTCGTCCTCGTAGGTCGAGTAGAGGTAGGCGGTGCTGGTGGCGAATTCGGCCGCGCAGGAGTCCACGCGCTTGTACACCGGCTTCACGCCCAGCGCCTTGCGCAGCACGCGCACGGCGGCCTCGTCGGTGCCGGCCAGCTGGGCCAGGCGCGCATCGGAGAAGCCCATCCGCTTCAGGCGGCGCATGCGCGCCTTGTCGAGCGAACCCAGGCCATCGGTGGCGAGCTGCTGCTCGGCGGCGACGATCTCTTCCATCTGGTCCAGGAACCAGGGGTCGATGAACGACAGCGCGTGCACCTGCTCCACCGTCATGCCGGCGCGGAACGCATCGGCCACGTAGAACAGGCGCTCCGGACCCGGTGCCTTCAGTTCGCGACGCAGCGTGGTCAGGTCGTCCTCGCTCGCCAGATCCAGGCCGGTCGGGTCCAGGCCGACCTTGCCGGTCTCCAGGCCGCGCAGGGCCTTCTGCAGCGACTCCTGGAAGGTGCGGCCCATCGCCATCACCTCGCCCACCGACTTCATCTGGGTGGTCAGGCGGGCATCGGCCTGCGGGAACTTCTCGAAGGCGAAGCGCGGGATCTTGGTGACCACATAGTCGATGGCCGGCTCGAACGAGGCCGGTGTCAGCCCTCCGGTGATCTCGTTCTTCAGCTCATCCAGCGTGTAGCCCACCGCCAGCTTGGCCGCGACCTTG
Source organism: Pseudoxanthomonas sp. F37 (assembly GCF_022965755.1). NCBI lineage: Bacteria > Pseudomonadati > Pseudomonadota > Gammaproteobacteria > Lysobacterales > Lysobacteraceae > Pseudoxanthomonas > Pseudoxanthomonas sp. F37. The sequence goes on from NZ_CP095187.1 coordinate 2,107,029, forward strand.
GCGATCGGGAAGCCGGTCGCCTTGGACGCCAGCGCGGACGAACGCGACACGCGCGGATTCATCTCGATGACGACCACGCGGCCGGTCTGCGCATTGATGCCGAACTGCACGTTCGAACCGCCGGTATCCACGCCGATCTTGCGCAGTACCGCGATGGAGGCATCGCGCAGGCGCTGGTATTCCTTGTCGGTCAGCGTCTGCGCCGGGGCGACGGTGATGCTGTCGCCGGTGTGCACGCCCATCGGGTCGAGGTTCTCGATGGAGCAGACGATGATGCAGTTGTCCGCGGTGTCGCGGACCACTTCCATCTCGAACTCCTTCCAGCCCAGCACCGACTCTTCCACCAGTACTTCGGTGGTCGGCGACAGCTCCAGGCCGCGGGTGACGATGTCGACCAGTTCCTCGCGGTTGTAGGCGATGCCGCCGCCACTGCCGCCCAGCGTGAAGCTGGGACGGATGATGGTGGGATAACCCACGCGGGTCTGGATCTCCAGCGCCTCCTCCAGCGTGTGGGCCACCGCGGCCTTCGGGCATTCCAGCCCGATCTCCTGCATGGCCACGCGGAACAGTTCGCGGTCCTCGGCCATGCGGATGGCCTCGCGCTTGGCGCCGATCAGTTCGACGCCGTACTTGTCCAGCACCCCGTTGTCGGCCAGGTCCAGCGCGCAGTTCAATGCCGTCTGCCCGCCCATGGTGGGCAGCAGCGCATCGGGCTTTTCCTTGGCGATGATCTTCTCGACCGTCTGCCAGTTGATCGGCTCGATGTAGACCGCGTCCGCCATCTCCGGGTCGGTCATGATGGTCGCGGGGTTGCTGTTGACCAGCACCACCCGATACCCCTCCTCGCGCAACGCCTTGCACGCCTGGGCGCCGGAATAATCGAACTCGCAGGCCTGGCCGATGACGATCGGGCCTGCACCGATGATCAGGATGGTTTTTAGGTCGTTGCGCTTGGGCATGGGGGACTGCTTCCAGGGTTACGGGGCCGAGGCGGTCTTCGCGTCCGGCCCGATGTACTTGTCGAAGAACGCCAGCATCTTGGTGTAAAGGTTCACGTTGTTCTGCAGGTCGCGGAATCCGTGCGCTTCCTTCTTCTCCACGATCACCTCGTCCGGCTTCTTGCCGGCCTTGGCCAGCTGCGAGATCAGGAAATGCATGTTCTTGATCGGTACACGCACGTCCTTCTCGCCATGGACCAGCAGGATCGGCGCCTTGATGCGCTCCACCCCATAGGCGGGCGACTGCGCCATGCGCTCGGCGGCGGTCGGCGGGTAGACGTCCTTGAGGTAGTTCCGGCCGCTTTCGTGCTCCATGAAGTCCGCACTGCGCTGCGCATCGAGGTCGTAGACGCCCACGTAGCCGACCGTGCAGCGGTACAGGTCCGGCTCGCGCACCACGCTCATCAGCGCCGCGTAGCCGCCGTAGGAGGCGCCGTAGATGCAGACGCGATCCGGGTCGGCGATGCCCTGTGCGACCGCCCACTTCACCGAGTCGGTCAGGTCATCCTGCATGGTCGTACCCCACTTGCGGTAGCCCATGCCTTCGAACGCATTGCCGTAGCCACCCGACCCGCGATAGTTGATCTGCAGGACGGCATAGCCACGGTTGGCGAACAGCTGGACTTCGGGGTTGAAGCCCCACTCGTCGCGTGGGCCGTGCGGGCCGCCGTGCGGATTGATGATCAGCGGCAGGTTCTTGCCATCGCTGTTCTTCGGGATGGTGATGTAGCCATGCAGCGGCAGGCCATCCCGCGCCTTCACCACGATGGGCTTCATCGGCGACATTTCTTCGGGCTTGATCCAGTCCATGCTGGCCGCGAGGAACTTGGCCTTGCCCGTTTCCCGGTCGAACAGATACGCCTCGGAGGGCATCGTGTCGGCGAACACCCGCATGGCGAAGTAGCGCCCGTCCTGCGACGGACGAAGGAAGCGCACGGCCTTGCCGGGGAAGGCCTTCACCAGGCCCGCATAGACCTTGGTTTCCGGATGTTCGGGCGCCACCCAGTCCCAGTAGGGGATGCCGTCCTCGTACCACACGCCGAGCAGGGTCTTCTCGTCGCTGCTCCACAGGTAGCCTGACGGGCTGACCGTGCCGTTGCTGGACAAGGGCGTTTCCGCGCGCGTATCCAGGTCCAGCAGGACGATGGTCTCCGGCTTGCCCTGCTCGCCCTTGGCCATGTAGACGCGCTTGTTCTCGGCGTCGAAGCCCAGCGGGAAATACGTGGCGCCATTGCGCTCGCTCTCGTGGACCAGCGTCCATTTGTCGCCGTCGCGGCGATAGGTCACGTTGCGTCCGTCATTCATCGCGCCGGCGACGAAGCGGACCTTGCGGTCGTGGTCCACCAGGAAGCTGCCCTGTTCCACCGGCGCCGAGGCGACCGTCGTGGTCCGGCCGTTGTTGATGTTCAGCTTGAACAGGAACGAGGTCTCAACCGAACGCTCCACCAGGATGGTGTCGGGGTCTTCCGGGGTGAGATCGACGACGCTGTAGTAGTTGCCGTTCGGGATGTCGATGCGGCCGGTGCCATCGATGTTGGACGCGTACAGGTCGCCCTTCGCGGTCTCGAAATCGAACCGGCCGGTCTTGAACGTCACGAAGAACAGCAGGCGGTTGTTGTTGGCCCAGTAGACCTGACGGAAATGGCGGTTCTCGCCGTAGTCCCACTTGCCCACCACGCCCTGGTCGGACACGCGCAGCACCGCGAGCACCGTACGGTCGGCCTGCGGCACGGTCACGGCCATGTGCTTGCCGTCAGGCGACACACTGATCGAAGTGAACTCCGGATCCTTGAAGAAATCCTGGATCGGCACCTCACGCGCAAAACCCTGCAACGGCAACAGGAAAAGCAACAACAACAGACGGACGATCATTTTCACCTTCCACTCCTTGGGATAGGGCGGCATCCCCCGCCACCCGATGCGGACAATCGATGGCACGGAGCCATCCCCCTCACGATGACCGTGCCTGCTCCATGCAGGCGACAAAACGGTCGAACAACGGTGCGACATCATGCGGCCCCGGCGATGCTTCCGGATGGCCCTGGAACGAGAACGCGGGCGCGTCGGTCAGTTCGATGCCCTGGTTGGTGCCGTCGAACAGCGAACGGTGGATGACGCGCACGTTGGCCGGCAGCGTGGTCTCGTCGACGGCGAAACCATGGTTCTGTGAGGTGATCATCACCCGGCCGGTGTCGAGGTCCTGGACCGGATGGTTCGCGCCGTGGTGGCCGTGGCCCATCTTCATGGTCCGCGCACCGGCGGCCAGCGCCAGCAGCTGGTGGCCCAGGCAGATGCCGAAGGTCGGGACCTTCTTCGCGATGAACTCGCGGATGGCGGTGATCGCGTAGTCGCACGGCTCCGGGTCGCCGGGGCCATTGGACAGGAAGACGCCATCGGGCTGCAGCGCCAGCACGTCGGCGGCGCTGGTCTGCGCCGGCACCACGGTCACGTCGCAGCCACGTTCGGCCAGCATGCGCAGGATGTTGTGCTTCACGCCGAAGTCGTAGGCCACCACCTTGTGCTTCGCCGGGGCCTGCACGAAGGCGTTGCGGTCCAGGTCCAGCTGGCCGTCGCGCCACGGGTAGGCCTTGTCCGTGGTGACGACCTTGGCCAGGTCCATGCCCTTCAGGCCGGGGAACTTGCGCGCCGCTTCCAGCGCCCGCTCGACGTCGATGCCGTCGCCGGCCATCAGCGCGCCGTTCTGGGCGCCGCGCTCGCGCAGCAGGCGCGTCAGCTTGCGCGTATCGATGCCGGCGATGGCCACGATGCCGCGGGTCTGCAGCCATTCGGGCAGCGCCTGCTGGTTGCGCCAGCTGCTGGGGCGGCGCGGCACGTCGCGCACGATCAGTCCGGCGCACCAGACCCGGGACGCTTCATCGTCCTGGTCGGTGCAACCGGTGTTGCCGATATGGGGGTACGTCAGGGTGACGAGCTGGCGGGCGTAGGACGGGTCCGTCAGGACCTCCTGGTAGCCGGTCATCGCGGTGTTGAACACCACTTCGCCGACCGAAAGGCCGTCTGCGCCTACGGATTCGCCCTCGAATACGGTGCCGTCTTCGAGTACGAGGATTGCGGGTCGAGTCACGGGGTTCGCCTTGGGGTGGAGGAACCCTGTCCCACCGGCTTGCGGCTGCAAGAAACCGCGGACGCGGCGTTCATCCGGTCCGTGGCGATGGGTAACAGGCGAGCGGGAATTGTACGGGGAACCCCTGTTCAGCGCCACCGTTTTTTACGTTCCGCTGCAGGTCCGCACCGGATGCGGGCGCCGCGCATTCAGGTTTCGAATGCAAAGGCGACCCATGGGCACCTATCAATCCAGCAGATCGCGCACGCGGTAGGCGCCGGGCGCGCGCCCCACCAGCGACCGGGCCACATGCAGCGCACCGCGTGCGAAGACATCGCGGTGGGTCGCGCGATGGGTCAGCTCGATCCGTTCGCCCAGCCCGGTGAACTGCACCGTATGCTCGCCCACGATGTCGCCGGCGCGCAGGCTGGCGTAGCGCACCGCCTGCCCCGCACTGCCCGCCGCCCGGCCCAGGGTCAGTGCCGTGCCCGACGGCGCGTCCTTCTTGTGCACGTGGTGCGATTCGACGATATCGATGTCCCAGCCCGGCAACGCGGCCGCGGCGCGCTCCACCAGTTCGGCCAGCACCGCCACGCCCAGGCTGAAGTTGCTGGCCCAGACCAGCGGGATGCGCGTTGCCGCAGTGGCCAGCGCGTCCTGCTGCGCCGCGTCGATGCCCGTGGTGCCGGACACCAGCGGGCGCCCGCGGTCCACGCACAGGGCCAGAATGGTGTCGAAGCCGTCCGGCAGGCTGAAGTCGATGGCCACGTCGAAGGCCGGAACGCCGCCCAACTCGCTGGCGCCGAAATGAGGCACGCCATCGACGACGCGCTGCGCGGGCGCACGGCGCGTCACGGCGGCGACCACCGTGCATGCGGGCTGTTCGGCGGCCAGGCGGAGCAAGGCCTGGCCCATCCGGCCGGAGGCACCGTGTATCAACAGTCGGGTCGGGGGCGTGTCCATACGGCCATGGTAACGGCCGGGTGACGCGTGGCGAAGTCCCGGCGTTCAGGCGGACTGCGGATGACCCAGATGGAACCCCTGCCCCAGCGGCACACCGAGCCGTTTGAGGGTGTCGAGCTGGCGCGCGGTCTCCACGCCCTCGGCGATGAGGTCCGCGCCCGTGCCTTGCGCGAAGGTCAGCAGCGCGGCGATCAGCGTCTGCATGCGCGGGCGCTGATCGACTTCGCGCACCAGAGTGATGTCCAGCTTGATGATGTCAGGCGCCAGCCGCAGCACATGGCGCAGGCTGGCGAAGCCCGCGCCGGTATCGTCCACGGCGATGCACACGCCCTCCTGCTGCAAGGCCGACAGTCGCTGGTTGAGGCGTCCGTAGTCGTCCACCGGCGTGTGCTCGGTGATCTCCAGCACCAGCCGCCGGGGGTCATGCCCGGCGATGAGCTGGCGCAAGCGGTCGCTGCACGCGGTTTCCGGCGACACGTTGATGGAAAGGAACGTCTCCGGCGGCAGCGATGCGAGCCGCGCCAGGGCGACGGCGGCCGCGGCGAGCTCCAGTTCGACGCTGAGCCCTGCGCGCGCCGCATCCTCGAACCAGCGACCCGTGGACAGGTCGTACTCCAGCGGAAAGCGCGCCAATGCTTCGTGGCCGACGACGACACCCTCGGCCAGCCGGACGATCGGTTGCAGGGCGATCGCGATTTGCCCGTGTTCCAGTACCTGCAGCAGGCGCTGACGGACATCGTTCAGATCCCGCCGCTCGCGCTCGCCCTGCCCCAGGCGGGCCTGGAGCGTGGCGCGCATCTGCGCATGTTCGATCGCCATGTACATGCTGGCGGCCACCAGCGTGCTCAATTGTTCCAGCATCCTGCAATCGGTGTCGTCGTAGGCCGCGGGCGAGGCGGACAACACTTTCAGCACACCGACCACCTGGTCGCGGAAGCGCAACGGCGCCACCAGCATCGAACGCAGGCCCACCGTGCGGCAGGCTTCGCGGTTGACGCGGGGGTCGTCCTCGCTGTCGTCGCAGCGCAGCACGCGGGCCTCCTCGATGCAGCGCCCCGACAGGCTGCCTTCGACGGGCAACGTGAGACCGACCTGCCCCTGCGCGATGCCACTGGCCGACCAGTAGCGCATCAGGGCGCCATCGCGGATCTCGAGCACCGCCCCGGCCGAGCGGGTCAGCGCCTGCGCGCGCGAGGTGATGGCATCCACCACGTCCTGGGGGTCGGGCCCGGCGGCGGCAATCTCGCCCTGTGCCGCCACGATACGTGTCAGCAGGGCGATGGCGTCGCCGGACCCGCCATCGCCGGCTGCGGACGCCGGTGGCCGTACCGACGACAGGGACGTCACTTTGCGATCCCGATTCATCTCCCACGCTCCTTGCGGATGAAGGACATGATGCATATCCCCTGCATCGAGGCCGTGATGCTAGGGCGGCCCGCGGGGTGCTGTCGAGTAAACGTGTTTACAAGAGCGTGCGCGTCAGGGTCCCGGCGCGACGCCTGTCAGGCGCTTGCCCCAGTCCTCCACCGCACCGCGTTCGAGGCGGCGCTGGAACAGCAGGCGCCACGACGGCACCAGGGGCAGTTGCAATACCTCATGCAGCAGGCCCGGGTCGATGGCCCGCCGGTACAGCAGACCGATCAGGCGGGACAGCGGCCAGGCCGCATGGGGACGGTCGGCCAGCACCAGCGTATCGCCCTGCTGCACATGACCCTCCTCGATCACACGGTAGTACCAGCCCGTGCGGCCACTGTCCTGCACGAGACGCGCCATGTCGGCCACGGCGAAGCGGTCGGACAGCTTCCAGCAGGGCTGGCGCGACTGCGAGACCTCCACCAGGGCCGTGCCCATGCGGTAGCGGTCGCCCAGGCATACGGTGTGTTCGAGCATGCCGGACGTGGTGATGTTCTCTCCGAACGCACCGGCCTGCTCCAGCAGGGGGTGAAGGCCGATATCGTCCTGCCAGGGGCGATAATGCTCGCGTGGATAGTGATGGATGGCCTTGTCGGGCCCGCCGTGCACACGCAGGTCGCCCTGTTCGTCGTCGGCGATGCCCAGCACGGTGACACGCTGCGGCCCGGCCACAGGGGTCTTGGCGATGGCGCTGACACTGCCCGCCCGGGTGAAAGGCACGGCCTTGCCGGTCAGTACGGCGTCGATGACGCACCGGGATTGCGCCGCCACGTTCATGCCAGCACCCTTCCCAGTCCGCTGGCGTCGATCTCGCCCGCGGCGCGCGCCAGCGCCGCCGCATCCACGCCCGCATCGAATCCGATCCTGAAGTGCACCTCGCCCTCCGGGGTGCGCGAGGAGTGGATGGAGGACAGACTGATGCCATGCCGTTCGAACACGTGCAGCAGGGCCCGCAACGAGCCGGGGCGATCCTCCGGCAGGTGCACGCTGAGCGCGTCCCGGCCGGCGAGGTCGGCCAGCAGGTAGCCGATCCGTTCGTAGCTGTAATTGCCCTGGGCCAGCATGCCCGGACCGATGGCGTCGCGGTTGTCGTGCAGGAACTCGCGCCGGAACGCCGCGCGGGCCGCATCCGTCCCCTCGCCCACCAGTTGCGCCATGCGCTGGATCTGCCGACCCAGCGCCCGCAGCACGTCCGCGGCATGGGGATTGCCGAACTGGATGTCCTCGTAGATCGCCGGGTTGAGCGAGAGGATGCGCGCGATGATGGCCGCATCCATCTCGAACGAGGCCGAACGGAACGGCATCAGCGCGGCCAGGTGGCCGGCATGCATGGCCTCGCCGCGCAGCACACCCGCCTGTGCCAGGTGGGCGGCATGTACCATCGCCTGCACCAGGGCCATCACGCGATCGTGCTGCTCGGGTGTGGCCTGCACGCACTCGGCCTCGAGTGCGGCAAGCAGCGACGCCACCCATGGGCGCCAGGTGTCGAGCCTGGCCTCGCTGACCACCAGTACCCTGCCCTTCAGGGTCGGCGCCTTGGGCGGTGCGGTCATCGGATGCAGGCCCACCACTTCGGCGCGCGAGGCCAGCATCGCCGCCACCGGCGCGGCCTTGATCGAGGTGACATCCAGCCACAGCCGGCCGGCCTCGGCCCCGGCGGCAAGTCCGGCATAGCGGGCGATCAGCGCCCCGGTATGGCGGATCGGCGCGGAGAAGACCAGGACCTCCGCCCGCCGCACGAGTTCGGCCTCGTCGACCGATGCCGGATCGGCCGGGTCGTGGCCGATCACCTCCAGGCCCATCCGGTGGTGGAAGAAGTGCTGCAGCCAGCGGCCATAGGCGCCTGCGCTGCCGACGATGCCGATCAGGGGTCCGGACACGAAAAGGGCTCCACCAGGGAGCCCCATTCTAGAAGCAACGCGCTGCGGCGCATCAGGACGTCATGCGGTCCCAGAAACCCTTCACGCCATCCAGGAACGTGGCCGACTTCGGCGAGTGCTTGCGCGCCTCTTCACCGATGAAGGTGGCTTCGAACTTCTCCAGCAGGTCCCGTTGTTCCGGGGTGAGGTTGACCGGCGTCTCCACCACCACGCGGCAGTACAGATCGCCTTCGCTGCGGCTGCGCACGGACTTCACGCCCTTGCCGCGCAGGCGGAACAGCTTGCCGGTCTGCGTTTCGGCCGGGATGCGGATTTCCGCCTCGCCCTTCAGCGTCGGCACGCGCACGGTGTCGCCCAGCGCGGCCTGGGAGATGCGGATCGGCACCTCGCAGTGCAGGTCGTCGCCATCGCGCTGGAAGATGTCGTGCTCGCGCACGCGCACCTCCACGTACAGGTCGCCCGGCGGCGTGCCGGGCGGGCCGGCCTCGCCTTCGCCGGTCAGGCGGATGCGGTCGCCGTTGTCCACGCCGGCCGGGATCTTGACCGACAGGACCTTCTCTTCCTCCACGCGGCCGGCGCCGTGGCACTCGGTGCAGGGATTCCTGATGACCTGGCCGCGGCCGCCACAGGCCGGGCAGGCCTGCTGCATGGCGAAGATGCCCCGCTGCATGCGCACGTTGCCGCGCCCGCCGCAGGTGCCGCAGGTCTCCACGCGTCCGTCGGCAGAGCCGGTGCCCTTGCAGGGGTCGCAGGCCACCAGGGTGGGGATCTCGATGCGCTTCTCGACGCCGGCCACGGCCTCTTCCAGGTCCAGCTCCATCACGTAGCCGACATCGGCGCCACGGCGAGCGGCGCGTGCGCCCCCGCCGCCGAAGATGTTGCCGAAGATGTCCCCGAAGATGTCGCCCATGTCCGGCCCGCCGGGACCGCCACCGCCCATGCCATGCTCGAACGCGGCATGGCCGTGCGCATCGTAGGCGCGGCGCTTGGCCCCGTCCGAAAGCACTTCGTAGGCTTCCTTGCACTCCTTGAACGCCGCCTCGGCGGCGGCATCGCCGGGATTGCGGTCGGGGTGATGCTTCATGGCGCAGCGGCGGTAGGCCTTCTTCAGGTCTTCGTCGCTGGCGTCGCGGGCCACGCCCAGGACTTCGTAGTAATCGCGCTTGCTCATCGGGCGGGAATGGAGAATGGAGAATCGGGAACGGTCGACACTGACCGGTGCGAGCACTTCGCAGCGGGAGGGGGAACAGGAAAGGAGGGCCGGGCTAGATCCGCTCCCCCGCTTCCCTACTCCCTATTCCCGATTCACTGCTTCTTGTCGTCCTTGACTTCGGTGAACTCGGCATCGACGACATCGTCGGCCGGGGCCGAACCACCGCCCGCCGGGCCCGCGCCGGGCTGCTCGCTGGACGCGGCCGCCGCATACAGGGACTGTCCGGCTTCCTCCAGCGCCTTGGCCTTGGCTTCGATCTGCGCCTTCTCATCGCCCTTCATCGCGGTTTCCAGATCCGCGATGGCCGACTCGACGCGGCCGATCACGTCGCCCGGCACCTTGCTGCCGTGCTCGGTGATGGCGCTGCGGGTGGCGTGGATCAGGCCGTCGGCGTGGTTGCGCGCCTGCACCAGCTCCTGGAACTTCTTGTCTTCCTCGCGGTGCGCCTCGGCATCGGCGACCATCCGGTTGATCTCGTCTTCGGACAGGCCCGAACCGGCCTTGATCTCGACCTTCTGTTCCTTGTTGGTCTTCTTGTCCTTGGCCGACACGTGCAGGATGCCGTTGGCGTCGATGTCGAAGGACACCTCCACCTGCGGCATGCCGCGCGGCGCCGGCTCGATGCCCGCCAGGTCGAACTTGGCCAGCGACTTGTTGAAGCGGGCCTGTTCGCGCTCGCCCTGCAGCACGTGCACCGTCACCGCGGACTGGTTGTCCTCGGCCGTGGAGAAGGTCTGCGAGGCCTTGGTCGGGATGGTGGTGTTCTTCTCGATGATCTTGGTGAACACGCCACCCAGGGTCTCGATGCCCAGGCTCAGCGGGGTCACGTCGAGCAGCAGCACGTCTTTGACGTCGCCGGCCAGCACGCCGCCCTGGATGGCGGCGCCCAGCGCCACGGCCTCGTCGGGATTGACGTCCTTGCGCGGCTCCTTGCCGAAGAATTCGGCCACCGCCTGCTGCACCTTCGGCATGCGGGTCTGGCCGCCGACCAGGATCACCTCGCCGATGTCGCTGGCGCGCAGGCCGGCGTCGTTCAGCGCGATGCGGCACGGTTCGATGGTCTTCTTCACCAGGTCTTCCACCAGCGCTTCCAGCTTGGCGCGGGTCAGCTTGATGTTGAGGTGCTTCGGGCCCGAGGCGTCGGCGGTGACGTACGGCAGGTTCACTTCGGTCTGCTGCGAGCTGGACAGCTCGATCTTGGCGCGCTCGGCCGCGTCCTTCAGGCGCTGCAGGGCCAGCGGGTCCTTGCGCAGGTCGATGCCCTGGTCCTTCTGGAACTCCTCGACGAGGTAGTCGATGACGCGCTTGTCGAAGTCCTCGCCGCCCAGGAAGGTATCGCCGTTGGTCGCCAGCACCTCGAACTGCTTCTCGCCGTCGACGTTGGCGATCTCGATGATCGACACGTCGAAGGTGCCGCCGCCCAGGTCGTAGACGACGATCTTGCGGTCGGCGCTGCCCTCGCCCTTGTCCAGGCCGTAGGCCAGCGCGGCCGCGGTCGGTTCGTTGATGATGCGCTTGACGTCCAGGCCGGCGATGCGGCCGGCGTCCTTGGTGGCCTGGCGCTGGCTGTCGTTGAAGTAGGCCGGCACGGTGATGACGGCCTCGGTGACCGTCTCGCCCAGGAAGGCCTCGGCGGTCTTCTTCATCTTTTCCAGCACGCGCGCGGAGATTTCCTGCGGTGCCATCTTCTTGCCGTCGCTGGTCTGCACCCAGGCATCGCCATTGTCGTGCGCGATGATGCCGTAGGGCACCAGGTCCAGGTCCTTCTTCACTTCGGCGTCGGTGAACTTGCGGCCGATCAGGCGCTTCACCGCATAGAAGGTGTTCTTGGGGTTGGTGACGGCCTGGCGCTTGGCCGAGGCGCCGACCAGCACTTCACCGTCCTTCGTGTAGGCCACGATGGAGGGCGTGGTGCGGTCGCCTTCCGAGTTCTCGATGACGCGGGCCTTGCCGCCGTCCATGATCGCCACGCACGAATTGGTCGTGCCCAGGTCGATGCCGATGATCTTGCCCATGATGGATCTCGCTCCCTAGCAGATTCTGATGTTGGACCCGGCGATCGGCCGGGTGGATGGTCCCGATATAGGGGTGCGATGACGCCGTTCAAGCGCCACCGGCCTGTCGTTCAGTCGTGCTTGGCCACCACCACCAGGGCCGGGCGCAGCAGGCGGCCGTTGAGCACGTAGCCCTTCTGGAACACCTGCACCACGCTGCCCGGTGCCGCACCGGGCGCATCGGCCTGGCTGATGGCCTGGTGATGCTCGGGGTTGAAGGCCTCGCCGGCCGGATCGAGCAGGCTCAGGCCGTTGTCGCTGGCGACCTTCAGCAGTTGCTTGAAGGTCAGCTCCAGCCCGTCCCGCAGGGGACTGGGCTCGCTGCCGGCGGCGGCCAGGCCGGCGTCCAGGCTGTCGAACACCGGCAGCAGGTCGCCCAGCAGGCGCTCGTTGGCGAACTTGCGGGCCTGCTCGATGTCGCGCGCCACGCGCTTGCGCTGGTTCTCCAGGTCGGCGCGCTCCAGCAGGGTCGTCGCACGCAGCTGGTCCAGCTCGTTGCGCAGGGTTTCCAACTCGGCCAGCAGGGCGGCGTCGGTGTCGGGGGATTCGGGCGCCTGGCCCGGGGTGGCATCGTGTTCGTGCTGTTCGTTCATTTCGGTTCCCTGGCGGCGGGTCCTGCCGCCCAACCGGGAACCTATGGGGCCGGGGCGTCGGGATTCAAGGCCGCGCCCAGCACATCGGCGGCCGCCTGCACCACCGGGATGACCCGGTCGTACGCCATCCGCGTGGGCCCGATGACGCCCAGCACGCCCAGCACCTGCCCGGCCGCCATGTACGGCGCGGTCACCACCGACACCCCGTCGTGCGGCGCCAGCCCGGTGTCCTCACCGATGAAGATGCGCACCCCCGGCGCGCGGATCGTGCGTTCCAGCAGCTGCAGGATCTCGCGCTTGCGCGCGAAGGCCTCGAACAGCTCGCGCAACCGCTCCAGGTCGGCCAGTTCCTGCACGCCCATCAGCCGGGTCTGCCCGGCCAGCACCACGTCGTCGTTGGGCGGCGTCAGCGCCTGCTCCGCCAGTTCGATGGATTCGGCCAGCAGGCCCTCCATCTCGGTCTGCGCCCGGCGCAGGTCGCGCAGCAGGCTGGCGCGGATGTCCGCCAGCGAGCGCCCGGCGAACTGGGCGTTGAGATAGTTGGCGATGCGCTCCAGTTCGGAGCGCTCGTACGGACGGCGGGTCTCGATGACCCGGTTCTGCACGTCGTTGTCGGCGAACACCAGGATGGCCATCACCCGTTGTCCGTCGAGCGGCACGAAATCGATGTAGCGGAAGGCGAACTGCTCGCGTCGCGGCACGCTGACCACGCCCACGAAATGGGTCATGGCCGACAGCAGCTCGGACGCATTGCCCAGCAGGGCCTGCGTTCCGGCGCCGCTGGGAAGTTCGGCGCGCAGGCGCGCCACCTCGCCTTCGCCCAGCGACTTCACCTGCACCAGGCTGTCGACGAACACCCGGTAACCCTGGGCGGTGGGAATGCGCCCGGCGGAGGTGTGCGGGGAACTGAGCAGCCCCACTTCCTCCAGTTCCGCCAGGATGTTGCGGATGGTGGCCGGACTGACTTCCAGCCCGGCATGCCGGGCCAGGGTCTGCGACCCCACCGGTTCGCCGTCGCGGATGTAGCGCGAGATCAGCGTGCGCAGCAACTGGCGGGCACGGGGGTCCAGCGAGGGCGACGGGGAGTTCATGCCCGCTAGATAACGTCGTGCCCGCGGCTTTGCAAGCCGTGCCCGTCCGGTCTCAGAACTTGCGCCTGCTCCGCTTACAATCCGCCGCATGCTCAGACATCTCGCCATCAAGGATTTCGCCGTGGTCCGCGCCGCCGAACTGGAATTCGGCGAGGGCATGACGGTCATCTCGGGTGAAACCGGCGCCGGCAAGTCGCTGCTCGTCGATGCCCTGGGTTTCCTGTCGGGCCTGCGCGCCGACAGCGGCGTGGTCCGGCATGGCGCCGAGCGCGCGGAACTGTCGGCCGAGTTCGCCGCGCCCCCCGGCTCGCCCGCCCAGGCCTGGCTGGCGGACAACGAACTGGACGACGAGGGCCAGTGCCAGCTGCGTCGCGTGATCCGTGCCGACGGCGGCTCCCGCGCCTGGATCAACGGGCGCAGCGTCACCCTGTCGCAACTGGCCGACCTGGCCGGGCGGCTGGTGGAAATCCATGGCCAGCACGAGCACCAGTCCCTGCTGGCGCGCAACAGCCAGCTCGACCTGCTGGATGCGTTCGCCCGCAACGACGCCTCGCGCGCCCGGGTGCGCGAGGCGGCCCGCGCGTGGTCGGCCCTGCTGCACGAGCGCGAGCAGCTGTCGGGCCAGGGCGATGTCTCCGACCGCATCAACTATCTGGAACACCAGCTGGCGGAGCTGCAGCGCGAAGACCTTTCGCCCACCGCGCTCGAACAGCTGGTCGCCAGCCACCGCCGCCAGGCCCATGCCACCGGCCTGATCCAGGCCTGCGACGCCGCGCTGGGGCAGCTCGCCGGGGACGATGCGCCGTCGCTGACCCGGCAACTGCAGCAGGTGCGGGCCGATCTCGCCCGCCAGGCCGAGCACGAACCGCGCCTGCGCGATGTCGATGGCCTGCTCGACGGCGCCGCCATCCAGATCGAGGAAGCCCTCTCCCTGCTGGGCCAGGTGCGCGACGACCTGGACGGCGAGCCCCTGCAGTTCGACGCCCTGGAGCGCAAGCTGGCCCGCGTGCACGACTTGGCGCGCAAGCACCGGGTGCCGCTGGAGGGCCTGCAGGAGCAGCACGACCGGCTGGCCGCCGAACTGGACAGCCTGCGCGGCGCCGGCGAGCGCCTGCTGAAGCTCAGCGACGAGATCGCCGCCGCCCGCCAGCAGTGGCGCGAGGCGGCGGGCGCGCTCAGCCGCACCCGCCAGCGGGCCGCCCGCGCCCTGGGCGATACCACCACCGCCCTGATCGCCGAACTGGGCATGGGCGGCGGACGCTTCGAGATCGCGCTGGAGCCCCAGGACGGCGAGCGTCCCGACCCCACGGGGGCCGAACGGGTCGAGTTCCTGGTGTCGGCCAACGCCGGCCAGCCGCCACGGGCGCTGCGCAAGGTCGCCTCCGGCGGCGAGTTGGCGCGCATCTCGCTGGCCATCGAAGTGGCGGCGCTGGGGCTGGATGCGGTGCCCACCATGGTGTTCGACGAGGTGGATACCGGCATCGGCGGCGCCGTGGCCGAGATCGTCGGCCAGAAACTGCGCGCCCTGGGCGCCGAGCGCCAGGTGCTGTGCGTCACCCACCTGCCCCAGGTGGCGGCGCAGGGACATGCGCACTATCGCGTCAGCAAGGCGCCGGTGGAGGGGGTAACCCAGAGCGCGGTCGAGAAACTCGGCGCCAGGCAGCGGGAAGAGGAACTGGCCCGCATGCTGGGTGGCGTGGAAGTCAGCAAGGAAGCCCATGCCGCCGCGAAGCGGCTGCTGGCCAATGCGGGTTGAGGCGAGGAAAGAGTCAATAGGAACGAGGAACGAGTGAAAGCGCGGCATCGCCCGCTTTCACTCGTTCCTCGCTTCTCGTTCCTGCCTACTGCTTCCTGGCTTCAGCGCTTCTTGCGCACGTACAGCACCAGCGAGTGTTCTTCCAGCTCGTAGCCGTGCCGGGCGGCGATCTCGCGCTGCAGCTTCTCGATCTCGCTGCTTTCGAACTCGATGATCTTGCCGGTGTCCACGTCCACCATGTGGTCGTGGTGGCCGCCGCGGTCCAGTTCGTAGACGGCCTGGCCGCCTTCGAAGTTGTGCTTGAGCACCAGCCCGGCCGCCTCGAACTGGGTCAGCACGCGATAGACCGTCGCCAAGCCGATCTCGTCGCCGTGCTCCAGCAGCTGCCGGTAGATGTCTTCCGCGCTCAGGTGGTGCTGGGAGTTCTTCTGCTCCAGCAACTCCAGGATGCGCATGCGGGGGTGGGTGACCTTGAGGCCGACTTTGCGAAGGTCCTGCGATTCCATGGCGTCTCCGTTCACTCTCGGTTTAGCGCCAGCTGCCTGAAGCTCGGTTGCGGCGGTCCGGGGGAGTGTATCATCGGCCCGATTTCCCACCGTACCTGTCCAATGCGCAAATTCCTGCTGGTTGCCGTCCTCGCTTCCGCCACCGCCGGCTGCGGCATCCTGTACAAGCAGCCGATCTACCAGGGCAACCTGATCGAGAAGACGGCCGTGGACCAGCTGCAGGTGGGCCAGAGCAAGCAGCAGGTGCAGTCGTTGCTGGGCAGCCCGTCCATCGCCGATCCGTTCCATGCGGACCGCTGGGACTACACCGCCAGCAACCGCACCAATCGCCGCGGCACCACCGAGATCAAGAACCTCACCCTGCTGTTCAACGGCGACACGCTGGCCAGCTGGGAAGGCGAGTACTTCCCCGAGGCCGACCTGCAGCTGTCGCGCGACGTGCGCAAGTTCGGCCCCAACCTGGCCAAGGAAAAGAAGAAGGGCGGCCGCCGCTGAGGCGCGGCCCTCCTACTTGAGCGCGCGCCGTCGGCGCGCCTCCTTCGGATCGATCAGCAACGGCCGCAGCACTTCCACGCGGTCGTTTTCGTTCAATACCGTGTCCGGCGTGGCCATGACGCCATGGATCGCCGCCGCCGGGTGTGCGGCATCGGCGAAACCGCTTGCCGCCAGCGCCTCCCTGACGGTGGCGCCCTCGGGCAGGTCCAGCACCACCGATTCGAACCGGTGGGGCCAGGCGCGGATCACCTCCACCCGCACGTCATTGCCCGCGGTCGGCGGCGCGCACGAAGTCGTCCACCATCCGGTCGGCCAATCCCTGGAAGCCCAGGGCCATCGCCGGGCCCAGCAGGCGGCTGGAAGGCTCGAACTCCAGGGTCAGGGTCACCTTGCAGGCCGACTCGTCCAGCGCATGGAAATCCCAGCGCCCGTGCAGCTTGCGGAACGGGCCGTCGACCAGGTTCATGTCGATCCGGTGGGGCCGGTCCAGCGCATTCTCGGTGGTGAACCAGGTGCGCAGCGAGCCCAGACCCAGGTCCAGGCGCGCCACCAGCCTGGCCTCCGCCTGCTCGATCAGCTCGGCGGCGCTGCACCAGTCGAAGCGGCGCGGGTAGGCCGCCACGTCGTTGACCAGGTCGAACATCCGGGTGGCCGAGTGTTCGACCAGGGCGCTGCGGCGGATCGTATGCATGTGGCTCGCGTGGGGTTCCGCCTTCGGCGACAATAGGACGGATGGCAAAGAAACCCGACAAGAATAAAGCAATGGGCACGATCGCGCTGAACAAGCGCGCCCGGCACGAGTACCACCTGGAGCAGCGATACGAAGCCGGCATCGCCCTGCAGGGCTGGGAGTTGAAGGCCATCCGCGCCGGCCGCGCCAACATCACCGAGGCCTACGCGGTGATCCGGCATGGCGAGCTGTTCCTGTTCGGCGCGCAGATCACGCCGCTGATCCAGGCCTCCACCCACGTGGTGGCCGACGACCGCCGCACGCGCAAGCTGCTGCTGCACCGGAACGAGATCGACAGCCTGATCGGCAAGGTCGAGCGCGATGGCTACACGCTGGTGCCCACGTCGCTGTACTGGAAGGGCAACAAGGTGAAGGCCGAGCTGGCGCTGGCCAAGGGCAAGCAGACCCACGACAAACGCGCCAGCGAGAAGGACCGCGACTGGGCCCGCGAGAAGTCGCGGGTGATGCGCCAGCACAACAAGGATGCGTGATTCCATCGCGCGACGCGATGGAATCCCCAGGATTCGCCTTGCGAATCCTGGGCCCCGACGCACGCTGCCGATCCCCCATTCGCGCTGACGCGCGAATTCGCCCCCTTGCCAAGGGGGCTTGGCTCGAAACCACGATGGCTTGAACCCTGATGCTGAACGTCGGCTCCGCCGCGCCTTGTGAAGCGGGGTGCCCGCCCCTACACTGCTCCTTGTCAGGAAGTTTCTGACTCCCGGGGGTGCACTGGCTTCGACGGGGGTTGCAAAGTTTCCTGGTGCATGCCGAGGGGGCAGCTTTCCTCGTAAATCCAGCGGCAAAACTCTAGTTGCCAACGACGACAACTACGCTCTGGCCGCTTAAGGCCTAAGCCCTGAAACTGCTTGTGTCCGTGCTCGCAGCGTAAGGTCATCATCACGGAATCGCCGGGAGTGGTTGCCTGTCAGCACCCGGTTAACCCAAAACAGGCTGGTTCTGCGGTGCGCTTGGCCCACCGTGCTGCTGCAGGACGAGACCTAACGGCGGGATAAGCATGTAGTACCGGGGATGGAGTGCCTTCGGACGGCGGTTCAATTCCGCCCACCTCCACCAATAATGAAACCCCAACCGTTCTCGGTTGGGGTTTTTTCTTGCCCGATCGCGTCGGTTCCTGCGTGTTGTTGGGTCAAGCGA
This sequence comes from Pseudoxanthomonas sp. F37, assembly GCF_022965755.1. Lineage (NCBI taxonomy): Bacteria > Pseudomonadati > Pseudomonadota > Gammaproteobacteria > Lysobacterales > Lysobacteraceae > Pseudoxanthomonas > Pseudoxanthomonas sp. F37. The sequence goes on from NZ_CP095187.1 coordinate 2,124,943, forward strand.
ACCTGGACTCCAGATCAGACCGCTACTGAAAGCGGGGACGTCGGCAGCGGTGGGAGGCGGAGATCCGTTCTCGCATGACCAACAGGGCTTCCCCCTTCAGCCATCTCGCAGTCACTCCCGGAACACCTCCAGTGCACACCTCGCATTCCGGAACAAAGGCTCGGCGGCGGCGCTGACCAAAGAGCAGTGCCCCCCTTACAGGACATGACTCCCCTGCTACCTTAGATATCTTGGAGATACCTAGGGTGTTTTCTAAGATCCTTGCTGAAGGTGTAGATCAAGTAGTACCGCTAGGTACTCATGAGGCGAGCCTCCAGTACACCGAAGGCAACCAAGGGTGCATGGGAGGAACCGTGACGGGCCACGAATTCCGAGAAATTGGACTCTCCGGTGGTGTAGTCACCATTGAGACAATACGGACCGAGCAAGGCATGCGCCAAAGCTTGGGCTTCTCCATGACTAGGCCCGTCCCTTCGGCGCTATGGGGTGTCTGGGCTATTCCTCCTGGCAATCCGATAGCCTTTCTGCCCTTCGGCGGCATCGGCGACGCAATGCCGCCTCGTCCGCATCCATATGCGTTTCCAGTGTATATGCCATCCGATAGCGAGGGCTTGTTCGGTAGGCAATGCCCCACGTGCCGCCGTTACTGGAGAGATGGAGGCGTAGGAGTTGTAGCCGTATGCCCGTACTGTGGCGACCGCTTCGGTTCGCACTTTTGCATAACCGAAGGCCAGATGAGATACATCCAAGCTTACGTAGCCCTTTTCGCCGAAGCCATTGATTCGGAGGTTGAGGGAACTTATACCCTCAACATGGATGAAGTGGCTGAGACTGTTTCTCGGCCCAATCAGCGTCCTTCGTACTTTTTCGCGGAAGAGGCCCAGCAGAACAAGTTTCGATGCAAGGAGTGCGGGGGCACCAACGATATCCTGGGCACGACGGGTTATTGCGCACGTTGCGGAACACGCAATGACGTTGAGTGGCTCGAACGGACGCGCCTTGCTGATATCAGGCAGCGTCTTCACTCCGGGCAGACGGCGCCCTCTGATTGTGTCCGAGACACCGTCTCCGCATTCGACAGCACTGTTCGCCAGATCGTCCAGCAATTGATTCGCCACGTACCGCTTATTCCGGCACGACGTTCTGCGTTAGAGGTTTCGTATCACTCGCTCGATAAAGTTGCTGTCGCTATCACATCTGCATTTGGTATCGATTTGTTAGAGGGCCTTTCCGGGTCCGACCAACAGTTTGTGGTCCGTATGTTTCATAGGCGCCACGTGTACGAACACAACGGCGGCATTGTGGACGAGAAATACTTGGCAGATACAGGCGACAATGTTCGCTTGGGGCAGGCCTTGTCGGAGGACGTGGAAAGCGCACAGCGATTGACTGAACTGGTCGCGCGGATGGTGCGGAACTTTGTCGCAGGCTTCCATCAACTCATTCCACCACGCGAAGAGCCGATCTCGTGGGAACAAGAGAAACAGAAGCGGATGCAGGAATTTAGGAGCCGACAGGGTCGAAGCGCGTGACCCTCTCACCCAGAAAAAATCCGAGGGGGCCCGCAGACCACCGGCGGCCCCACTTTCCCAACACCTGCCCCCGCCCTCGCAACGGGGTGGCCTGGAGGAGTGCTGAGGCGCACCTAGGCTGCCGGAGGTGGGACCCGAACACGATTAGGACTCACCCTCGGTGTCCCTGGGTCGCTCATATTCGGCCTGAAACACTTGCCATTGCTCGATGGCTAGCACCGTGCGGGGCGACCTACTGTTCATACGTACTGCCACGCCTACCCCGCCGCGCTTGCGGCCAGCGGCCCATCTGCGGCCAGGGACGCCGCCGCAATAGTGCCCACTGGCGTAGGTGCGAGCCTCAGATCTGGGCCCAGATTCAAAGTGCCGCCCCCATTCAGCCCATAGGCCGGATCCTCCAGAGGCCGGCCTTTGCGTCTCCACCGCCCGGCTAGGGGTCATCACCCACCCCCTTCCTGTAAAATCCCCGCTCTTTTGAGCCTCTGTGTGACCACTGTGCAGTACCGGACGCCCACGGCGGCCCCCGCCTTCGTCCGTCTCCTCGCCCGCCTGGGCGGGGCCGACCTGCCCGATGCCGGCCCGGTGCTGTCCGAGCGGCTGGGCCAATGGATCGACTGGAACCGTGCCGTCTCGCTGTCGCGGGCGCTCGATGGCGCCGTTGCGCCCGATGCCGGCGCCGCGACGGGCGCCGATGCGCACGCCCAGGCCGTCGCCCGGGCCCGCACCTCGCTGACGGACGCCATCCTGCGTGGCGCGCCCACCGACGCGGACGGCGACGACTTCGCGCCCTACCGCCGCCACTGCCTGGACCGCCAGCGCGCCACGCTGACCGCCACCGGCCCCCTGCGCGGACGCCTGCGCGATGCCCTGGCCCAGCGCGGCGGCGACCTGGCTCGCCTGGCCGAGGTCGACGCCGTGATGGAAATGACCCTCAGCCCGCGCGAACAGACCCTGCTGGCCCACACCCCCACCCTGCTCGGCCTGCACTTCGAACGCCTGCGCGCCGCCGCGGATACCACCCCCGGCAGCGCCTGGCGGGCGCTGTTCCGCCGCGACCTGCAGGACGCCCTGCTGGCCGAACTCGACCTGCGTTTCCACCCCATCGACGCGCTGCTCGCCGCGCTTCGTAGCCCGTAATGCCTGGATGCCCTTGATGAAACAGCCCTTCTCCACCGCCCTCTTCCTTGCCGGCCTGGCCATCGTCGGCTGGATCGGCGCCGGCTACGTCGGCACGCACGCACTGGGCGTGGTGGTCACCCTGGTGATCGGCGCGTGCTACGTGGCCGGTGCGGTGGAACTGCATCGCTACCGCCAGGCCACCGCATCGCTCGCGCAGGCGCTGGGCGACGCTTCGCCCGCGGGCAACGGCCTGCAAGCCTGGCTGGCGCCGCTGCATCCCAGCCTGCGCCAGGCCGTGCGCCTGCGCGTGGAAGGCGAGCGCGTCGCCCTGCCCGCGCCCGCGCTGACCCCGTACCTGGTCGGGCTGCTGGTGCTGCTGGGCATGCTGGGCACGCTGCTGGGCATGATGGTGACCCTGCGCGGCACCGGCCTGGCGCTGGAAGGCGCCACCGACATCGACGCGATCCGCGGCTCGCTGGCCGCGCCGGTCAAGGGGCTGGGCTTCGCCTTCGGCACCTCGATCGCGGGCGTGGCCGCCTCGGCCATCCTCGGCCTGCTGTCCGCACTCAGGCGGCGCGAGCGCGTGCTGGTCGCGCAAGGGCTGGACGACGCTATCGCCACCTCGCTGCACGTGCATTCGCAGGCGTTCCAGCGGGAGGAATCCTTCCGCCTGCTGCAGCAGCAGGCCGCGCTGATGCCGGACCTGGTGGAACGCCTGCAGGCCATGGTGGCGGGCATCGAACGGCAGACCTCCGACGCCGCCGCGCAGCAGGCCGCGCGCCAGGAGGCGTTCCATGCCCGCACCGAAGCGGCGCAGGCGCAGCTGTCGAGCACGCTGGTCGCTGCCATGCAGGCGGGCGTAGAAGCCAGCGCGCAGGCGGTCGGCACCGCCCTGCAACCCGCGGTGGAGCGCACGCTGACGGGACTGGCGGGCGAAACCGCCGCCCTGCAGCAGTCCGTCGCCACCGCCGTGCAGCAGCAGTTGGAGGCGTTGACGGCCGGGTTCGGCACCGCGACCACGGCCGCGGCGGCCGCATGGGAGGGCGCCCTCGCCCGCCAGCAGGACGCCCACGACGCACTGGTCGCACGACTGGAAGAACACACCCATCAGCAGGCCGCCCGGTTCGACCAGCGCTCGCAGGCCTGGCTCGACGCCGCCGCCGGCCAGCTCGAGCGCACCGCGACCACGCTGGCGGAGGGCTGGACGCAGGCGCTCAGCCAGCAGGCCAGTTCCGCCGACGGCATCGCCACGCGCAACGCCGACGCCCTGGCGGCGGCCGGCGCCGAACTCCGCGCGCAGGCCGCCGCGCTGGTCGAAGCGGTCGACGCTTCGCACGCGTCACTGCAGCGCACGCTGGCCGAACAGGACGAAGCCCGCCTGGCCGCCTGGGCCGCACAGCTGACCGCCATGGGCACCGCCCTGCGCGGCGACTGGGAGCGCACCGCCGCCGAAGCCGCGCGCCTGCAGCAGGACATCTGCGACGCCCTGGCCCGCAGCGCGAACGACATCACCGCACAGGCGCAGACGCACGCACAGCAGACCATCGCCGAGATTTCGCAGCTGGTGCAGGTCGCCTCGGAAGCCCCGCGTGCCGCCGCCGACGTGGTGGCCGAACTGCGCCAGAAGCTGTCCGACAGCATGGTGCGCGACACCGCGCTGCTGGAAGAACGCACCCAGATGATGGGCACGCTGCAGACCCTGCTCGATGCGGTGAACCACGCCTCCACCGAGCAGCGCACCGCCATCGATGCGCTGGTGGCGACGTCCGCCGACCTGCTGGAGCGCGTGGGCACCCGCTTCACCGACCACGTGCAGGCCCAGACCGGCAAGCTGGAACACGTCGCCGCGCAGGTCACCGCCGGCGCCACCGAAGTCGCCGGCCTGGGCGATGCGCTGGAAAGCGTGGTGGCGCGCTTCGGCCAGACCAACGATGCGCTGCTCGAACGCCTGCAGGCCATCGAGGGTGCGCTGGAGCGCTCGCTGGTGCGCAGCGACGAGCAACTGGCCTACTACGTGGCGCAGGCGCGCGAAGTGGTCGACCTCAGCCTGTCCGCGCAGCGCCAGATCACCGTGGACCTGCAGCGCCTGGCCGGGGCCGACGCCGCATGAGCGTGGAAACCGGAGACGACGCCGATCTGGGCGCGCCCGTCTGGGCCAGCTTCGGCGACCTGATGTCGGTGCTGCTGGGCGCGTTCGTGCTGGTGCTGGTGGGCGTGATTGCCGTGCAGGCGCAGCTGGCCCAGCGCCTGGACGAGGAAACCCGCCGCCGCGAGCACGAAGCCCGGCAGCGCAAGGCGCTGGAAGACGCGCTGGCCGCGCCGCTGGCCGAGGGCCGGGTGACGCTGGTGGACGGCCGCATCGGCATCCGCGGCAACGTGCTGTTCGCGCTGAACTCCGATCAGTTGCAGCCGGAGGGCCGCGACCTGCTGAAAAGCCTGGCCGCGCCGCTGGCGGGCTACCTGCGCACGCGCGAGGAAATCCTGATGGTCAGCGGCTTCACCGACGACCGCCAGGTCAGCGGCAGCAATCGCCAGTTCGACGACAACTGGGACCTGTCCGCGCAGCGCGCCCTCACCGTCACCCGCACCCTGATCGCCGAGGGCGTGCCGTCCTCGTCGGTGTTCGCGGCCGCGTTCGGCGCCGAGCAGCCGGTCAGTCCCAACGCCACCGAGGACGGCCGCGCGCGCAACCGCCGCGTGGAGATCGCGCCCATTGCCCGCCCCGCCAAGCGCGGCGGTGACGATGGACGGTGACGCCCTGCCGCCGCTGGCGCAGCTGCAGGCCTGGCGCGCGCAGGGCGCGGACCGTGCGGACCCGGCGCGCTTCGACATCCTGCAGGCGCTGGCCGCACGGGTGGGCGCGCACGAGGGCGAAGCCCGTCGCCTGCTGGAAGCGCGACTGGCCGGGTTGATGCGGGCGTACGCAAAGGCCCTGGCGCAACGACCGTCCGCCGCACCCGCATCCGGGCACACGACCGTGCCGACCTCCGGCCTGCGCGAACTGGTCGCCGCGCTGCAGACACGCGCGGACCACGTTCCAGGCCCTGATGCACCGCCCGCCACGCCTACGCAGCTGACCGAAGCACGCGACACCTGGTCCCGGGTCCGCATCGACAGCCAGCTGCGTGCCTCCCTGCACGACGTGCCCGAAGACGCCGGCCCGTTGAACTCCGGCATGCTGGTCCACCGCGCCCTGCACCTGATGCGCGCGGTGTCGCCAAGCTACCTGCAGCACTTCATCGCCTACGCCGACACGCTGTCGTCGCTGGAGCAGTTCCAGCAGGCCGCGGCGCCGCTGATCACGGCCACCGACACCCCGCCCCGCGCCAAGCGCGCATCGCGCAAACGGAAACCGGCCGCGACGTAACCCCGCCGTTCCCGCCCGGGTCTCCTGATGAAGCCGTGGGCGCGACCTCAGTCGCGAGGGACTATCGTCAAAGCGTCCCCGCTCCTACAACCCCTGGGCTTCTGTAGGAGCGCCCCATGGGCGCGATGCTTTCCGTTCGGGCTCCGAAGAGCATCGCGGGCACGGCGCGCTCCTACAACCCACGGGTCGCTGTAGGAGCGCCCCATGGGCGCGATGCTCTCCGTTCCGGCGCCGAAGAGCATCGCGGGCATGGCCCGCTCCTACAGATGCGCCGCGCGCCGGCGGTAACGCACCTCGCGATAGACGTCGGCCGCACGCCTTTGCCGGTCCAGCTCAGGGATACAGCAGATGCTGCCTGCGTAGCGCCTCGAACGCCGACAGCCCCGGCTGCCAACGCGCTTCCATGGCCTCCACGCTGTCGCCGCGCTGGATCGCCGCGCGCAGATCGTCCACGCCGGCCAGCCGGTCGAAGAACGGCGGCTGGCCCGGCAGGAAGGCGAAGTGCTGCGGGTGCTGGTCGTGCAGGGCCTTCAGCACGGCCAGGCCGGTCCGCACCGGGCGGAAGGCGTGGCGGTCGGTCACGTGCAGCTGCACGCCTGCGCAGGCCTTGCCCGCATGCTTGGAGAACGTCGGCGTGAACCAGGTGGGCCGGAAGCGTACGCCCGGCAGGCGCATGGCATTGAGCCGCGCAGCCAGGGCCGGCGCATCCACCCAGGGTGCGCCCAGGGTCTCGAACGGGCGCGTGGTGCCGCGGCCCTCGGAGACGTTGGTGCCTTCCAGCAGCCCCATGCCCGGATAGACCAGGGCGGTGTCCGGCGTGGGCATGTTCGGCGACGGCGGCACCCACGGCAGCGCGCCGCGCAGCGGTTCCTCACCCCGCCGCCAGCCCTGCATCGCCACCACGTGCAGGTCGGCGCCGATGCCGAAGGCGGTGTTGAACAGCGTGGCCAGCTCGCCCAGCGTCATGCCGTGGCGCAGGGGAATGGGGAACTGGCCGACGAACGAGGCCAGCGCCGGGTCCAGCACCGGCCCTTCCACCCGCACGCCACCCAGCGGATCGGGACGGTCGGCCACCACCACGGGAATGCCGGCGCGCTTGGCCGCGCGCATCACCCCGGCCAGCGTGTACGGATAGGTGTAGAAGCGCGTGCCCACGTCCTGAATGTCGAACACCAGCACGTCGATGCCCTCGAGCATCGCCGGTGTCGGTTCGCGGTGCTCGCCGTAGAGACTGTGCACGGGCAGGCCGGTGGCCGCATCGCGGGCGGACGCGACGTGATCGCCGGCCTGCACGTCGCCGCGCACGCCGTGTTCGGGCCCGAACAGCGCGACCAGTGCGAAACCCGGATGCCCGGCGAAGCGGTCGACATTGCTGCGCAGCTGGCTGTCCAGGCCGGTGGCATTGGTCACCAGTCCCACCCGTCTGCCCCGCAGCAGGTCCAGGCGCTGCTCCAGCAGCACCTCGATGCCCAGCTTCGGCGCCACGCCCGCGCAGTCGCAGCCCGGTGCGGCCGCGCCGGATTGCGCAAGGCCAAGACCCAGCAACAGCAGCAGCCCCAGGCCCAGCGGGCGCAGTGCAGCATGCAGCGGACCAGGAAACCGGGGCATAGTGTCATGACCGTTTGCTATCGTTGTCATGACGATAGCAGCCTGTGCGCGGCGTCGGGCAAGCGACAGCACTGCCGGACGCGCCGCATTCTTCCGTTGTCTGGTGGGGAACCCGATGTCCCGTATGGCGAAACGCATCATGCGCAGCATGTCCTTCCTTGTCATGGCCGGTGCCGCAGTGCCCTTGGGCGCGCAGCCCATGCCCAACCGCCTGGGCGTCACGCCGTCGGCGCAGTCCCGCGATTTCGTGGCGAACAAGCAGCAGTTCCAGTTGCACAGCCTGCTGACCGAGCAGCGCCATCCGCGCAGCTTCGACCTGAGCACCCGCATCGCCGCCGATACCGCCGACGGGCTGGCCGCGCTGCTGGCGGTGGACGAGGACATCTCGGTGGCATTGCAGGGCGTGGCGGACGATCCCGCGCGCCTGGCGGCGCTGGAAGCCGCCAGCCGCGACATCACCCGCGCCCTGCGCGACGGGCACCGCCTGTACTTCTACGGCACCGGCTCCACCGGGCGCCTGGCCGAGACCATCGAAAGCGGGCTGTGGCGCCCGTTCTGGCAGCGCACCGCGACCTCGCCCGCGATGGCCAGGATCGAGGCGCGCTTCCCCGGCCTGGGCGAACGCGTGCGCGGCGAGATCACCGGCGGCGACCGTGCGCTGATCGCCTCGCTGGAGGGCTTCGAGGACATTCCCGAGATCGGCCGACTGCAGTTGCAGGACAACGGCATCCGGCCGCAGGACCTGGTGTTCGCCGTCACCGAGGGCGGCGAGACGTCCGCGGTGATCGGCACCGCGCTGGCGGCGGCCGACCAGGCCGGCGCGGACGTGCGCCGCACGTGGTTCGTCTACAACAACCCCGACCAGGTGCTGCGCCCGTTCGAGCGCAGCCGGCGCGTGCTGGACGATGCGCGCATCACCAAGATCCCGCTGCCGACCGGGCCGCAGGCGATCACCGGTTCCACCCGCATGCAGGCCACCACCACCAGCCTGTACGTGCTGGGCGTGGTGCTGGAGGACGCCACCCGCGCCCTGCTGCGCGAGGTGCTGACCGCCGACGAACTGGCCGCGCTGGGCTTCAACGACGCCGGCATCGCCGAGCGCCTGCGCGGCTTCGCCGATATCCAGCGCACCACCGCCGGGGCCGCCGGGAGACTGGCCGCGTGGACCGACCGCGAGGCCGCCAGCTATGCCGCCGGCCGCCATGCCACCTATCTGGCCACGCGGGCGCTGATGCCGGTGTTCGTCGACGTGACCGAGCGCGCGCCGACCTTCCGCCTAGGGCCGCTGGACCCGGTGGACGCGGCCGAGCGCCGCTCGTGGATCCAGGTATGGACGCCGGCCGCCGATGGCGCGCAGGCCTGGCAGGCGTTGCTGCACCGGCCGTTCCATGGCCTGGACAAGGCGCTGTACCTGCCGCCCTTCCAGGACGGGATCGACGACCCCTACCTGCGCGAAGCGGCGCTGCGCGGCCTGTCCAACGCCGGCGACGAACAGCAGGCGCTGTACGACCTGTCGTTCTCCGACGCGAACATGCAGCGCAGCGGCCCGCAGGCCGGCGACACCGGTGCGCTGATCCTGCTGGGCGACGAAGCGCACGCCGATGCCAACCGCCGGTGGCTGCAGGCCTTCGCCGCCGCCGGTGCGGACCCGGTACTGGTGTCCGTCTCCTCGCGTCCCGTCGCCAGCGAGGTGCTGGCCGACGTGGCCGCCCTGCCGCGGCCGGTGCCGGTGATCGCGGTGACGGTGCCGCAGCGCGATGCGTTCGAACTCAACCAGACCATCGCCCTGAAGATGCTGATCAACGCGCATTCCACCGGGGTGATGGCCAAGCGCGGGCGCGTGGTCGGCAACACGATGACCAGCGTGCAGCCGGGCAACCTGAAACTGATCGGCCGCGCGACGTGGCTGATCCTCTCCCACGTCAACGCCGTGCTGGAGACGCCGGCGTGGCGCACGGCGCGCGGCAGCACCCCGCCCCTGACCTACGCCGAGGCCAATGCGGTGCTGTTCGAGGCCATCGAGCAGCGCCGCACCACGCCGGGCGCGGGCGGCCTGCCGGAAGTGGAGCTGTCCGTGGTGGCGGTGCTGGATGCGCTCAAGGCGGACAGGCCCATCGACTGGAATGCCGCCGCCACGCAGTTGCGCGCCGGCGGTCTGGGCCGCTACCTGGCGCCCTACGCGACGGCGACTGCAGCTCCCAGCCGCTGATCGCCTGCGCCCCTGAGGGAGAGCGGCTCAAGCCGCGAACGCCCTGCCGAGGGCGGGCGTTCCCGAAGCAGCGCGTCAGCGCTACTCTTCCCGTGCGATCGCGACGCACGTTGCGCCTACGTGTTTCCTTGAGCGCGGCGCCGGATCAGCCCTGGCCCTTCGCCCGGGCGAACGCCGCCGCCAGCGCGTTGTCGGCCGGCGGCGCGCCGGTCTTCGCCGGTGCAGGACCACGGCGCTGGTCGCGCGGGGTGCCGCGGTCGGGGCCGCGCGGCGGACGCGGATCGTGCGCCCGCGCATCGCGCGGAGCCTGCGGTGCCGGCGCGTCGTCCAGGCGGCGCGTCAGGGCGATGCGCTTGCGGGCCACGTCCACCTCCAGCACCTTCACCTTGACGATGTCGCCGGCTTTCACCACCTCGCGCGGATCCTTCACGTAGCGGTCGGACAGCGCGGAGATGTGGATCAGGCCGTCCTGGTGCACGCCGATGTCGACGAAGGCACCGAAGGCGGCCACGTTGCTGACCACGCCCTCCAGGATCATGCCCTCGCGCAGGTCCTTGATGTCCTCCACGCCGTCTGCGAAGCGCGCGGCCTTGAACTCCGGACGCGGATCGCGGCCGGGCTTCTCCAGTTCCTTCAGGATGTCGCGGATGGTCGGCACGCCGAACTTCTCGTCGGTGTACCGCTCGGCCTTCACGCTGCGCAGGAAGGCGGTGTCGCCGACGATCTGCTTCACCTGCCGGCCGCTGCCGGCCAGGATGCGCTCCACCACCGGATAGGCTTCCGGGTGCACGGACGAGGCATCCAGCGGTTCGTCGCCGTCGGCGATGCGCAGGAACCCGGCACACTGCTCGAAGGTCTTCTCGCCCAAGCGCGGCACGCCCAGCAACGCCTTGCGCGTGCGGAACGCGCCGTGTTCGTCGCGGAAGCGCACGATGTTCTCGGCCACGGTGGACGAGAGGCCGGAAACGCGCGTCAGCAATGCGGCGGATGCTGTGTTGACGTCCACGCCCACGGCGTTCACGCAGTCCTCCACGCGCGCATCCAGCGCGCGCGCCAGGCGGAACTGGTCCACGTCGTGCTGGTACTGGCCCACCCCGATGGCCTTGGGTTCGATCTTCACCAGCTCCGCCAGCGGATCCTGCAGGCGGCGGGCGATGGAGACGGCGCCGCGGAGGCTCACGTCAAGGTCGGGGAACTCCTTGGCCGCGAATTCCGAGGCCGAGTACACCGAGGCGCCGGCCTCGCTGACCACGATCTTCTGCATCTTCAGCTCCGGCGCGAGCTTGATCAGCTCGCCGGCCAGCTTGTCGGTCTCGCGGCTGGCGGTGCCGTTGCCGATGGCGATCAACTCCACCGCATGCTTGGCGCACAGCGCACGCAGCACGTGCAGGGACGGGTCCCACTGGCGCTTGGGTTCGTGCGGATAGATGGTGGCGGTGTCGACCAGCTTGCCGGTGCGGTCGACCACGGCGACCTTCACGCCGGTGCGCAGGCCCGGGTCCAGGCCCAGCACGGCCTTCGGCCCGGCGGGCGCGGCCAGCAGCAGGTCCTTCAGGTTGTCGCCGAACACGGCGATGGCTTCGGCCTCGGCCTTTTCGCGGGCCTGGTTGAACAGGTCCAGCAGCAGGTGCATGTGCAGCTTGGCGCGCCAGGTCAGACGGCAGGCATCCAGCAGCCACTTGTCGGCGGCGCGGCCCTGCGCGGAGACGCCGGCATGCTGGGCGACGCGGCCTTCGGCCAAGAGATGGCCGGCTTCAGCCTCCATGCCCGGGTCGAGGTCGAGCTGCAGGATCTCCTCGCGGCGCGCGCGGAACAGCGCGAGCAGGCGGTGCGAGGGAATCTTCGCCAGCGGTTCGGCGTGGTCGAAATAGTCGCGATACTTGGCGCCTTCGTTCTGCTTGCCTTCGGCGACCTTGGCGCGGATCACGCCGACCTCGCTCATCCACTGGCGCAGTTCGCCGACCAGCGCGGCGTTCTCGCCCCAGCGTTCCATCAGGATGGCGCGTGCACCGTCCAGCGCTGCCTTGGCATCGGCCACGCCCTTCTCGGCATCGATGTACGCGGCGGCGGCGGTTTCCGGCACCTGGGTGGGATCGGCCAGCAGGCCGTCGGCCAGTGGCTCCAGGCCGGCTTCGCGCGCGATCTGCGCGCGCGTGCGGCGCTTGGGCTTGTACGGCAGGTACAGGTCTTCCAGGCGCGCCTTGCTGTCGGCGCCTTCGATCTCGGCACGCAGTGCGTCGGTCAGCTTGCCCTGCTCCTCGATGCTGGCGAGCACGGCGGCGCGGCGGTCTTCCAGTTCGCGCAGGTAGGTCAGGCGCGTTTCGAGGTTGCGCAGCTGGGTGTCGTCCAGGCCGCCGGTGACTTCCTTGCGGTAGCGGGCGATGAAGGGCACGGTGGCGCCTTCGTCCAGCAGGGCGATGGCGGCCTTGGCCTGTGCGGTCTGTGCGCCGATCTCGGCGGCGATGGTGGCGGCGATGTGCTGGGCGATCTGGGGATTGCGGTCTTGCATTGCGTCCGTACTGGAAAACCCGATACTCCGGGTGGGACCGGGATTGTGGCAACGGATGGCCGCGCGGGAAACGGGTTGACAGCGGCGGCCGATACAGGCTGAAGAAGGCACCGTTGCCGGCGGGCGTTCCCAGGCCCTGCCGGGCCCGTGCATCGTTGCGGTGCCGGAAAAGAAGACGGGCCGCACAAGGCGGCCCGTCCGGACTGCAAGGGTTGACGCTTACGAACGTACCGGCAGTACGCGGATCTCGACCCGGCGGTTGAGTGCGCGGCCTGCGTCGGTGTCGTTGCTGGCGACCGGATAGCGCTTGCCCATGCCGACGATCTCGAAGCGCTCGCGCTGCAGGCCCTGGCCGATCAGGTAGTTGCCCACCGAGGCGGCGCGCTGTTCGGACAGGCGCTGGTTCACCGCATCGCTGCCGATGCTGTCGGTGTGGCCGCTGACTTCCACGATGGTCTGGTTGTACTCGCGCAGGGTCGAGGCCACGTTGTTGAGCGCCGGATAGAACTGCGGCTTCAGCTCGGCCTTGCCGAAGTCGAAGGTGACGCCGTCCGGCAGGTTGAGCTTGATGACGTCGCCATCGCGGCTGACGTCGATGCCCGTGCCCGCCGTCTGGCGGCGCAGTTCGGCCTCCTGGCGGTCCTGGTAGGCGCCGATGGAACCGCCTGCCAGCCCGCCGATGCCCGCGCCCACTAGCGCGCGCTGGCGACGCTCGGTGGCATCGCTGCCGCTGAGCAGGCCGGCCACGGCACCGATGCCCGCGCCGATCAGGGCGCCGGTGCGGGTGCGGTTGGGATCATTGGGGTCGTTGGTCTGGCCGGTATAGCTGGCACAGCCACCCAGCAGGGTGACGGTGAGCGCCGCCAGGGCGCCGGTCTTCAGCATCGCATTCATACATCCTCCTGGGCGGTGCGGGGAATGCACCGGAACGGCCGCAAGCCTACCCAGCAAAATGTTCACAACACGCGATTTGAGCCCTGTTCATTCAGGTAGCGTCGGGGATCACGCCATCAGCGCGAGCGCCCCGGGCGCATCCAGCGTCCGCTCCCAATCGCCCATCAGCGCCAGGTACAGCAGCTTGTCGAACTCCGGGCCGAAGCGCCGGATGACGGCATCCGGATCGGGAATGAGCTTGGCGTCGGCGATCAGGCCGAAATGCACGCGCCCGTTGTAGCTGAGGATGGACACGCCGATGCCGATGGAGCCGGTCTGCGGCACCCAGAACATCATCTCGCGCAGGCGGGACCCGCCCATGTACAGCGGCTGCTGCGGGCCGGGCACGTTGGTGGCCACCGCGGTGGCCTTGCGCGAGAACAGTTCCAGCGCCACCCCCTGGACGGCCGAAGGCGCCATGCCAAGGGCGGCAAGAAGTCCAAATGCAACAATGGCTTGCCGCGAATTCTTGAGGTCGCGCATGCAGTCGGCCACGCGCTCCAGCCGGCGAACCGGATTGTCCTCGCCCACCGGCAGGTCCAGGAACACCAGGCCGAAGTGGTTGCCCAGCTTGCGCGCGTGCTCCAGCGGGCGCAGGTTCACCGGCACGGTGGCGCGCAGGGTCACCCCTTCCAGCTGCTCGCCCCGCTCCAGCATGTAACTGCGCAGCGCGCCGGCGGCCGCCGCCATCAGCACGTCGTTGACGGTGCAGTCGCAGGCGCGGCCGACCGCCTTCACGTCCTCCAGGTCCAGCGGTTCGGCCCAGGCCACGCGCTTGCTGACGCCCAGCTTGCCGCGCAGCAGCGTGGGCGGGTCGTCGGACAGGGACAGTGCGTGCAGCAGTTCGCGGCCGATCTCGCCGCCCTCCTTCGCCAGCATCGTGGCCAGCGTGGGGTCCTGCATCATCTCCATGCCCTTGCCCAGCATCTTGCCGCCGATCTGCATGTAGCGGTCGATGGCGCCGACCCGGCGCACGACCTCGGCCCCGTCCTTCTTCAACCACGCCGACCGCAAATCCTTGCCCGCATCCGGCTTGCGGCTGGTATCGGTCAGCGACAGCAGCACCTGCACCAGCGCGATGCCGTCGGCATAGCTGTGGTGGATGCGCGCGACAAGCGCCGAGCCCTTGCCGTAGCGCTCGATCAGGTGGAACTGCCACAGCGGCTTGGTCTTGTCCAAGGGCGTGGACGCCATCTGGCTGGTGAAGCGCTCCAGCGCCTTCTTCTCGGATGCGGGATCGTGCCGGCCCGGCAGCGCGGAGAGACGTACATGCCAGTCGAGGTCGAAGTCGGGGTCGGTCACCCACGACGCACCCGCCGGCGTGTCGACCGCCTTCTGCAGGAAGCGCGGGTAGCCCAGGAAGCGCTTCTTCACCACCTGCTTAAGCCGCTCGAGCGTCATCGGCTCGTCGAACATCAGCACGCCGGTGATCATCATCGGATTGGTGGGGCGGCACATCCGCAACCAGGCGGTGTCCACCCGCGACATCGGCTCGCGACGCGGCTTTGCCGGCGCCTTCTTCGTGGCCATGCTTGCCCTCCTCTCCCGCGTCGAGTGAAGCATGCGGCGCCGAAAGGCGTCAACGCGGCTCAGTCGCCCGTCTTGCGGTAGGCCGCCAGCGCGCTTTCGCGTCCTTGCGCCAGGTCGACCAGCGGGCGGCGCGGGTAATCGGGCGCGACACGTGACATCACATCGGGCTTCTGCCACGGCGCGAAGCGCAGCGGAACCGGCACGGCCGCCAGCTCGGGCACCCAGCGCGCGATGTACGTGCCCTGCGGGTCGAACTTCTCCGCCTGCGTCACCGGGTTGAACACGCGGAAATACGGCGCGGCGTCGGCACCGGTGCCCGCGGTCCATTGCCATCCCAGCGTGTTGTTGGCCAGGTCGGCATCCACCAGCGTGTCCCAGAACCAGCGCGCTCCCTGCAACCAGTGGTAGCGCAGGTGCTTGGTCAGGTAGCTGGCCACGATCATGCGCACCCGGTTGTGCATGTAGCCGGTGGTCCACAGCTCGCGCAGGCCGGCATCGACGATGGGCACGCCGGTGCGGCCACGCTGCCATGCCTGGAGGGCGGCGGGATCGACCTTCGCCCAGTCGAAATGCGCGAAGCGCGGGTTGAGGTCGTGGGTGGTGGTCTGCGGGAAGTGGTGCAGCAGGTGGTAGGCGAACTCGCGCCACCCCAGTTCGCGCAGGTAGCCGTCCATGTCGGCGCTGTTGGCGGCCGTGCGCGCGCGCTCCAGTTCGGCCGTGATGCGCCAGGGGGCGATTTCGCCGAAGTGCAGGTGCGGCGAAAGCCGGGAGGTGCCCGTGCGGTCGGGACGGTCGCGGTCGGTGCGGTAGCCCTGGAGCGCGCCGTCGGCGAAGACCTCCAGTGCCTCGCGCGCGCCGGCCTCGCCCGGCGTCCAGACCTTCCAGAAGCCGGCATCCCAGCCGCGCGCGGGCGCCAGGCCCCAGCTGTCCAGCGAAGCACCGTCCAGCCCGGCCTGGACGGGCGGCAGCCGTGCGGGTGCGTCCCAGGGCGCCGGCACGCGCCACTGCGACAGCGCCGCACGCCAGAAGGGCGTGAACACTCGGTAGGGATTGCCCTGCCCGGTGGCGAGGTCCCAGGGTTCGAACAGCAGCCCGCCATTGAAACTTTCCACCTGCAGGCCCTGCTCGCGCAGCCTCTTCTTCAGCGATGCGTCGCGCGGCTGGGTGGCCGGTTCGTACTTGCGGTTCCAGAACACCGCCGCCGCCCCGGTCTGCTGCACCAGGGCCTGCAGGGCGGACGCGCTGGGTCCCTCGCGCAGCAGCAGGCGCGACCCGCGCGCCCGCAGGTCCGCATCCAGCGCCGCCAGCGACCGGTGCAGCCACGCCCGGGAAGCGGCACCGGGCTTCCATTGGCCCTCTTCCTGCGGCGCGTGCACGTAGACGGGCACGGGAGTGAAGCCCTGGTCCAAGGCCGCGCGCAAGGCGGGATTGTCGTCCAGGCGCAGATCGTGGCGGAACCAGACAAGGGCGTTGGGCATGCGCGGAACCGTCGGGGATCGGTGCCGCCTACGCAGCCGCCGCACCGCCGGATGCACCGCCGACGTATTGGCGGGGGATGCGCGCGTTGAGGCCGGTCAGGATCTCGTAGGGAATGGTGCCCGCGGCAAGGGCGACCGCTTCGCAGGAGATCGCATCGCCGCCCTGCGCGCCGATCAGCACCACTTCGTCCTCGTTGTAGGCGGTTCCACCGGGGCCCAGGTCGACCATGAACTGGTCCATGCACACCCGGCCGATGATCGGATGGCGCCGGCCGCGCACCAGCACTTCGCCGCGCGATGAGAGCGAACGCGGGTAGCCGTCGCCATACCCGATCGGCACGGTGGCGACGCGCGTGTCCACCGGCGCGGTCCAGGTGGCCCCGTAGCTGACCGTCCGGCCGGCCTTCACCACCTTGAAGTACACCACCTGCGATACCAGCGACAAGGCCGGCTTCAACGCCACCGTGGCCTGCGAGGCCGGATCCGGCATGACGCCATACAGCGCGATGCCCGGACGGACCATGTCCAGGCAGGTGTCCGGGAAATGCAGCACGCCGCCGGAATTGGCCAGGTGGCGCAGCGGCATGGGGGCGCCGATGCGGTCGAAATGCCCGCACGCATCGAGGAAGCGGTGCAGCTGTTCGCGCGTCATCGGCGAGGCTGGATCATCCGCGCAGGCCAGGTGCGAATAGATGCCTTTCACGGTGCACCAGCGGGAGGCGACAGCCGCTTCGATGAACGGCCCCGCATTCTCGCTGTGCACGCCGATGCGCTCCATGCCGGTGTCGACCTTCAGGTGGATCACCGCCTTGCGCCCCAGCGACGCCGCCGCCTGTTCCACCTGTCGCAGCTTGGCGATCGAGGACACGGTCACTTCCAGGTCGCAGGCCAGGAACTGGCCGACCTGCGGGGCATGGATACCGCCCAGCACCAGGATGGGCACCGTCACGCCCGCGCGCCGCAAGGCGATGCCCTCCTCCAGCAGCGCCACACCGAGGTGGCCGATGCCCCGCGCCTGCAGGTGGAGCGCGACCGGCACCAACCCATGTCCGTACGCATTGGCCTTGACGATGCCCATGACGGGTACGCCCGCCTGCGCCTGCAGGGCCTGGAAATTGTGGCTCAGCGCGTCCAGGTCCACGCGGATGCGCGTGGGACGGTCGCTGGCTTCAGGGCGGAACGAAGCGGCGGCTTCGAAAGCATCGGATCCGTGCATGCGGCGATTGTAGCGGCGAGTGCGTGCGCCGCTGCGCCGGATGCCGACGCGATGCCGGGAATGGCCGCAGGGATACGCCGCGCAGGGCCTAACCGCGGCGCCGCCACCAGGCGGTGCGCGGGCGATACGCCACGGCGGCCGGCACGTGCACGTCCACGCGGGTGCCCTCGCCGGGAGCGGACGCGATGTCCAGGCTGGCGCCGAGGCGCGCGGCGCGTTCGCGCATGCCCGCCAGGCCCCAGTGCCCTTCGCGGCCTCCGCGGTCCAGCACGTCCGGATCGATGCCGCGGCCATCGTCGTGCACGCCGACCGCCAGGCCGGTGGCGCTGTGCACGATGACGATGCCGATATGGCGCGCCCCTGCGTGGCGGCAGGCGTTGAGCATCGCCTCGCGTCCGATCTGCAGCAGTTCGTCCTGCACGATGGGGTCGATCGGCGCCCGGTTTCCCTCCTCGGACAGACGGATGGACAGCTCGGGACCGGCCTCCAGGTCGGCGGCCATCCTCGCGAACATGTCGGCGAGGCAGCCGCCACCGCGAGCGGTGGCGCGCAGGTCGAGCACCCGGTCGCGCGCCTCCACCATCACATCGTCGGCGCGCTCAAGCACCGCATCCAGCGCATCGCGCGCGGGGGCGCCCGGGCCCAGCGAACGGGTGACGGCATGGAAGCGCAGGATCAGCCCCTGCACGCTCTGCAGCAGCGTATCGTGCAGCTCGCGGGCGATGCGCTCGCGTTCCTGGTGGCGTTCCTGCAGGCGGTCGTGGATCTGCCGCGACACCCGCCGCAGGCGCAGCAGGTAGGCGACCCATAGCAGCGCGGCCGCCGCCGTCGCGCAGACGGCCGCAAACCAGGGGGTCTGGTAGTAGCGTGGTGCGATCGAGAACGCGATGCCCGCCCCCACCTCGTTCCAGACGCCGTCGTTGTTGGTGGCCAGCACGCGGAACACGTAGTCCCCCGGTCCGGGATTGGTGTAATAGGCCACCCGGCGCGTCCCGGCCTCCTGCCAGTCCTGCTCGTAGCCCTCCAGCCGGTAGCGGAAGCGCACCCGCTCCGGGATGGCCAGGCTCAGGGCGGCATAGCCGATCTGCAGGTTGCGCGTGCCGGCGGGGAGGCGCAGCGGACCCGCGTCCAGGGGCTGCGGGCGGCCATCGATGGACAGCGAACGGATGCTGACGGGGGGCGGCAACGGATTGCGCTGGATGCGGTCCGGGTCGATCGTGACCACGCCACTGGTGGTGGCGAACCAGAGCCGGCCGTCGCCGGCCTGCAACGCGGTCGGTATGGGGCGGAACTGCGCGGGAATGCCAGGCAGCCCGTCGAGGAAATCGAACAGATCGTAGGCCGCGGCGGAGCTGCCGGCGAACATCGCTTCGAGCGATGCGGCCGGAATCCTCACGATGCCCCGCGCACCGTTGAGCCACAGGTCGCCGTTCGCCGTTTCCACAATGCCGGATATGCCGCGCAGGGGACTGTCGGCGTGCGCGCGCAGCGTCTGGATACGGTCGCCGCGCATGCGCGCCAGCCCGCGCTCGCCTCCGATCCACAGGCCGGCGCGTCCCTGCCGCAACGCGCTCACGTTGCCGACATCCAGGCCCTGGGGCCGCCCGAATACCGTCAGCCTGCCTTCGCGCATCGAGGCGATCTGGTTGTGCGCAAAACCCATCCACACGCGGCCGTCGGCGCCGGCAAGCAGGGTCAAGGGCGACGACCCCTCGCGCGTGCCGGGCAGGTCGCGCAGATGGGTCCAGCGGCCGCCCTGCAGACGGTGCAGGCCCGGCGTGTTCAGTGAGACCCACACGCTGCCGTCGGGGGTGCGGGTGATGGCCTGCACGCCCGAATAGCGCTGCACCGGCAGAGGGGCGACGGAAGCGAGCGCACCGTCGCGCAGGGTCCAGATCCCTTTGGGGCCGCCCAACCACACCGTGCCGGTCTGGTCGCGGTACGCCGCCGTCAAGGGCGGGGCCAGCGGCAGGGATGCCTGGCGGCTGCCCTGCACGCGCAGCAGGGGACGGTTGCGACTGCCCACGAGTACGGAGGGCCCCTCCTCCGCCACGATGGCGAAATCGTGGGCGCCATCGGGCAGGCGGGCCAGCACCACGTTCGCATGGCGGAAGCGGTCCAGGCCGCGGCTACTGCCGATCCAGAGCGTGCCCTCCCGGTCCTCCAGCAGCGGCAGTGCGTAGTCGGAGGTCAGGCCCTCGCGCTGGCGGTAGGCTTCGAACGGCGAGGCCGCCTCGCCGGTCCACCGGTACAGCCCGTCGCCCAGCGTGGTGGCCCAGAGCGCGCCATCGCGGTCGAACAGCAGCCCGGCCGAGGCCAGGGGCAAGGTCTGTGCGGGCGCCGGCCTTCCGGGCACGGGCAGCGCACGCACCGCGCCATCGGCTTCCGCGATCCAGATGGCGCCATCCGGCCCCTGGCCGAACTGGCTGATCCTGCCCACGCGCGCCTGCACGCGCTGGAACGCCGTGCCGCCACGCGGCAGGAAGGCGACGCCCTGCTCACTGGCGACCCACAACGTGCCCTCGGCATCGACGAACACGGTCCGCGCCTGCCGGCCGGGGTAGCGCCAGCGCGGGCCGAGCGCATGCCATCGCCCACCCTGCAGATAGACCAGCCCGGTGAACGTGGCTGCCCAGAGGCGGCCATCCGCATCGCGGGCGAAGCGGAAGACGGTGCCGCTGGGCAGGCCCTGTGCCTGGCCGTAGTGGCGCAGTCGCGCCCCGTCGATATGGGAAACCGCACCGTAGCGGAAGCCCACCCACAATCCGCCATCGGGCGAGGCATGCAGGGCGGAGACGCTGGTGGCCGGCAGCGCGTCGCCGGCCGGAGGCTCGTAGCGCTCGAACTGCACGCCATCGAAGCGATACAGCCCGATCTGCGTGGCAAGCCAGAGATAGCCGTCCGTGGTCTGCGCAAGGGCGGTGACCTGGCCCGGCGCGCCATCCTGGACCCGCCATGCGGTGTGGTGGAACTGCGCCAGCTGGCGGCGGACCTCCAGCGCGGTCGCCGTCTGCGCCAGCGCAAGCCAGAGCAGCCAGACGAGCGCGGCCCGCCAGCCCTGCCACCGCCCCATGCCTTCGCCCGACCGACTGGCCACCCGGTTACCTGCCTCAAGTTTGTTGGCGGTCATGTCCCGCCGTTGCCGCCCGACCGTGGCGCATCCGCCAGCGTCCTTGGCCTGCCACGCACGGCGCCCCTCCGATGCCGCCCTTCCATGCCCTCGGCATCCCCTGGGTGGGCGCGGGCGCGCGTGTCACCCAGCGTACTACGCCCCGCGCATCGCGTTGCGGGCAGCGGCCTACTCGAATGCGCCGATGCTGTCGTGGCTCAGATTGTCGAAGCGCGTGTATTCGCCGAAGAACCGCAGTTTGCACGAACCCGTGGGGCCCGAGCGCTGCTTGCCGATGATGATCTCGGCCAGGCCTTTGTCCGGCGAGGTTTCCTTGTTGTAGTAGTCGTCGCGGTAGATGAAGACGATCATGTCCGCGTCCTGCTCGATGGCGCCCGATTCGCGCAGGTCGGCCATCACCGGGCGCTTGTCGGTGCGCGTTTCCAGCGAGCGGTTGAGCTGCGACAGCGCGATCACCGGCACGTTGAGTTCCTTGGCCAGGCCTTTCAGCGAGCGCGAGATCTCGGAGATCTCGGTGGCGCGGTTCTCGTTGTTGCCGGGCACCGACATCAGCTGCAGGTAGTCGATGACGATCAGGCCCAGGTCGTGCTCGCGCTTCAGCCGGCGCGCCTTGGAACGCAGCACGTCGGGCGACAGGCCTGGCGTGTCGTCGATGAAGACCTTGGCCTGGTCCTTCAGGATGCGGATGGCACTGGTCACGCGGCTCCAGTCCTCGTCTTCCAGCTGGCCGGTGCGCAGGCGCGTGGCGTTGATGCGGCCGACCGAGGAGATCAGGCGCATGGCCAGCTGGCCCGCCGACATTTCCATCGAGAACACCGCCACGGCCTTCTTCGACTTGATGGCGGCGTACTCGGCGATGTTCAGGGCGAACGTGGTCTTGCCCATGGCCGGGCGTGCGGCCAGGATCACCAGGTCGGTGGGCTGCAGGCCGGCGGTCATCATGTCGAACTCGGTATAGCCCGTCGGCAGGCCGGTCACGGTGCCGCCGCTCTCCGAACGCACGCGCAGCACCTCGAAGGCGTCCTTCAGCGCATCGTTCATCGCCACGAAGTCGGTGCGGCCGCGCGCGCCCTGTTCGGCGATGGCGAACACCTTCTGCTCGGCGATCGCCAGCATCTCGTCGCTTTCCTTGCCCTCGGGCTGGAATGCGTCGTTGACGATCTCGGTGCCCACCTCGATCAGCTGGCGCATCACCGCCTTGTCGCGGACGATCTCGGCGTAGGCGGTGATGTTGGCGGCGGACGGCGTGGTGCTGGCCAGTTCGACCAGATAGGCGCCACCGGCGACCAGGTCCATGTGGCCCTGCGACTCGAACCATTCGCCCAGCGTCACCGCGTCGAACGGGCGGTTCTTCTCGGCCAGTTCCGCGATGGCGCGGTAGATCAGCTGGTGGTCGCGGCGATAGAAATCGTTGGCCGTGAGCTTGTCGTTGATGCGGTCGTAGGCTTCCGGCGCCAGCATCAGGCCGCCGAGCACCGCCTGTTCCGCCTCGATGGAGTGCGGCGGCACGCGGAGTTGCTCGATGCGGGCGTCATGCGAATCCTGGCGGAAGCCGGTGCGTGCGGACATGGGCGGTACGTGCTCCTGCGGCGCATGCGGGCTGATGGCCGCACGGCCGGACATGGTAGGCAGTCCATGCCCTGGGGTGTTGCAGATAAGTGTGTGGATAACCGGTGGGCATCTCAGCGGCTGAGACCGCGGCCGGCACGCCAAACAGAACGGGCGCCTTGCGGCGCCCGTCTGTCGGCATCATGCAGCGATGCGCGGATCGATCAGGCTTCGGCCTGCACCACGACCTTCACGGTCGTCTGCACGTCGGCGTGCAGCTTCACCACGATCTCGTACTCGCCGATGTTGCGCAGCGCGCCTTCGCCCATGATGACCTCGCTCTTCTCCAGCGGCAGGCCGGCGGCGGTGAAGGCCTCGGCGATGTCGCGCGGGCCGACCGAGCCGAACAGCTTGCCTTCGGTCGCGGCATTGGCGGTGATGGTCACGCTGGCGCCTTCCAGCTTGGCGGCGCGGCCTTCGGCCTCGTCATGCACGGCCTTGGCCTTGGCTTCGTACTCGGCGCGCTTGGCTTCGAACTCGGCCACGTTGGCGGCGGTCGCCGGCACGGCCTTGCCCTGCGGCACCAGGTAGTTGCGGCCGTAGCCGGGCTTCACGTTGACCTTGTCGCCCAGGACGCCGAGGTTGGTGACTTTCTGCAGAAGAATCAGTTCCATCGTGTATCTCCGATTCGTTAGCGGCCGGGAATGCGGCCGCAACTGTTGCTGTCCGAATGGACGGGATTTGAAGCCAGGAGTGAGCGGAGAGGAGTGAGAAGTGAGGAAGAACACCCTCATCACTCACTCCTCGCCCTCAGACGTCGTGGTTGTCCGTGTACGGAATCAGCGCCAGGAAACGGGCGCGCTTGACCGCGGTGGACAGCTGGCGCTGGTAACGCGACTTGGTGCCGGTGACGCGGCTCGGCACGATCTTGCCGTTCTCGGTCAGGTACTGGCGCAGGGTGTTGAGATCCTTGTAGTCGATCTCTTTCACGCCTTCGGCGGTGAACTTGCAGAACTTGCGGCGACGGAAGAACTTGGACATGGGGGGCCTCCTCAGGCGGCTTCGGCGTTGTCGGATTCGGTCGAAGCGGCGTTGCCGGCCTCGCCTTCCTCGTCGTCACGGCGACGACGCTCGCCACGCTCGGGCTTGTCGCCCTTCTCGTCCTTGTTCTTCATGATCAGGGACTGCTCGGTGTCCGGGCCATCGCGCTTGATGACCAGGTTGCGCAGCACCGCATCATTGAAACGGAAGCTTTCCACCAGCTCGCTCAGCACGGCCTGGTCGGCCTCGATGTTGAGCAGCACGTAGTGGGCCTTCACCAGGTTCTGGATCGGGTACGCCAGCTGGCGGCGGCCCCAGTCTTCCAGACGGTGGATCTTGCCGTTGCCGCCCTCGATCAGCGCCTTGTAGCGCTCGATCATGGCCGGCACCTGCTCGCTCTGGTCCGGATGGACCAGGAACACGACTTCATAGTGACGCATCGTTTTTACCTTTCGGATGTGGGCCCGACGGGTATCCCGCGGGCGGAACAGCCCCCCGGACGTCAGCAACGGACGCGGTGGGGCAAGGACCCGGCGACCTGGCTGGCCGCCGGGAGCAGGAAAGTATGGCAGGTCAACCACTTAGGGGCAAGCCAGCCCCTGCGGAGGTGGTGAAGCCCGCGCCGTAGCGGCATCCATTCGCTATCGCATTGATTCTACGTGGAATTCAAGCACACCCGCATTCAAGCCCATGGAGGGCCCCACGATGAATGACCCGGCTAACCCGGCGCAGCCGGCAGGCCCGGGGTAATGAACCCCGGCTTCCCGCACCCGCCGGCACCGCAGGCCATCCCAGCCCGCAGACCGCGCCATCGACGACGAAGCCTGCCGCCACCACGGAAGCGTCAGGCGGCAGATCATCGTTTCATTCCCGGTCCGATCAGGCCCTAAGGAAATTTCGGCCTGGAGAGGCTCAGGGCGGCGCCGATATCGAAGACCAACCCGACATAGAACGTCCAGCCATCCTTCATGCGCGAGGTTGAGTAGTCCGCGGTGAGCGGTGCGTTCGGATCTATGACATAGGCTGCGCCCAGTTCGAGAAATCCTGCACCGATCCCGAGCCGGGAATGCACATCGAGCTGGTAAGAGTCGCGCGGTTGGGCGTCGGTCGTTCCCGTCAGGAAACGCCGCGCATTGGTTTCGTAAGCTGCCCGCTCCTGGCTCAGACCGATATAGTGAACGGTGGCCCCCACGGAAGCGACAGGATTGGCCCTCCAGAAGCCCTCGTATTCAATGCCCGCGAAAGCCTCCCAGGGATAGGCCTGCCCGTCTCCGAAGGTATGGAACGCGCCACCGTACACGGCCACATTTTCCGGGAACGGTGTGCCGTCGGGCCGGCTCCAGACTACTTGCCGCCCCTGCGCAAAGACGCCATTGGATCCCCCGTCGTGCCTTATCACGACCTGATCGGGCCCGAAGGTCGGATTGCCCCAACCGGTATCGTAGAGCGCATCCACGTAATCGGCTGAACGACGGTAGGCGCCGATTTCAAAGTTGAGAGGCTTGTCTGCCTCCCTGAACCCTTCGCGTTGGGCAAGGTGCAGCACCGCGGAATAACCATCGGATTCCCCTTTTTCCCAATCCCAGCCGGAACCCGTGCGCCAGTTTTCGGCGTTGTCCTCCGTCAGAACGGCACCCAGCGAAAGATGGGGCGACAGGTTGTAGCCTATCCGTGCGCCCCACTGCGATGCGGAATTTCCCGGCGCATTCAGGACAAGAGCACGAACCTGCGCAGTACAGCCCAGGCCTCCACAGTATTCAGAACGGAGGAACTCCGGCCAGATGTTCATACGCCCAGCCTCGAGTTCGAGCCGGCCGTCGAGAAAATCCCCCTGCACCGTCAGGCGGGTCAGATCGGTGCGCGTATCGACGTAAGGATAGGTGGCGTAGAACGAGCTGCCGACCGAGAACAGATAGGTATCCGCGCTGTGATCGGCCACGTTGATTGTCTGGCGCCATTTCAGTTTCCAACTGTCGGACACGCGATAGGTCGTGTCGAATATGAGAAAGCCGGCGTTCAACCACTCTCCGCCGACGAAGCCAAAATCGGGCGTGTTGGCATACAGATTGACGTACTGGACGTCGACTTCCAGGCCCGCGTCACGCAGCTTCTGCCCGACCTCCGACAAAGGCCCCTCCGGCAGGTTTTCCCGTGCCATCTCCGTGGCTACAGGCGGAATGGCCTCCTCCGCGAAGGCCGGAACCGCGACAACGATCTGCACCCCCCAGACACACAGACATGCAAGATTGCGAAAATGGATGTTCATGCTCCCTCCCAGGCGCATCGATATTCCGTTGTGTTTTCAGAAAGTTGAGTGCGTGCGAAACACCACAGCCCAGCGCACGCCGCCGCCGCCGCCAGAGCGACAACTCCGTTCGATGCGCAAGGCACAACTTGGCCAACGCCTCAGGCTGCTTGGGTCGACTCCCGTCCGGCGGCACTTGTCCCCTGCGCCGCCATCGCGGCGGAACGCGTGGGCCACAGCAAGCTCCACCGCCTGCTTGCGATGGGCACCCCGCCGGATCTCATTCCGGCGGGCCGAGATTCCTCTCCTTGCCCTGTCGGACGATCACGCGCCTGGAATGAAGGGCACGAGCAGCCTGGAGTCGTATTCGCCGCCGAAGTGGATCACATGCCGCCCCTTGTTGATCGTGGGGATGGGTGGAATCTGCGGGAATTCCGGGCGGACCAGCAGGTCGGTCCCGGTGATGACGAGTTCCAGCGTTTCTCCCGGCTGCCAGCGTATGCCGTAGGGCCAGAAGCCGATCTCGACCGGCACGATCTCACCGGGCTGCAACGTGAGCGGCTGGTTGAAGTGCCTGTGGGGCTGGAGTTCCGTGGATAGCTCCGGGTCCGTCGTGCGCAGCGAAACCCGCAGTCGACCGTTCGGGCCTACATGGGTACGTTCCGTTACCACCGGGCACCCGCGGATGTTTCCGTCGCGGTCGCGCTTGCGCACGAAGGCGAACAGATCCATGTCGTCATTGCCCTCGGCCTCGACCCACAGCTTCAGGTTGAAATAGCCGGTCAACTCCGTCAATTCGTCGAATACGATCGAAAAGCTGGCGCCTTCCTTTTCGCCGACGTCGTAGGAAACTTTCGCTTTCCCGGCCTGCGGCTGCGAACGCAGCACCGGCGTTCCGTTCTCCAGGCCCAGATGGAGCGGCTTGACCACCTGGCGCTGCAGCGGGAATTCGGCCTCGCTGCGATTGACGATATCCGTGTTGCCCGGGTCGAAAACGGAAAGACGAACGCGCGGGGTCGCTTCCCAGCCATTGTCGATATTCTTCAGATAGCGATCGAAGAAGCGGCGCAAGTCCTCCACATGGGCCGGGTTGAAGTAATCCGTCCACTCATGGGTGTTGTGCACGCGCAGCCATTTTTCCCTTGAGGCGATGTTTGACCATCCGCGGAACGTACCTCCCGTGTGCAGGATGTTGGTCCAGGAGGCCACCACATAGGCAGGCACATCGATCTCCTGCAGAGGCGCCACCTTGGTCTGCCAGTAGGCGTCAAGCAGAGGATGGGCGTCGGTCATGGCCGGAATGTCCTCCACCAAGCCGTTGCCACACAGGCGACTGAAGATGGCGTTCGAGAAAAGCCGCTCGGGAATGCCGCCGCGGAAGCTCGTATCGCGATAGATGTCGGAGGCGCCTTCCCAGGGGGCGATCGCCGCCAGATGCGGCGGACGCATGGCTGCCACGAACCATTGCGACATGGCCAACATCGAATTGCCCGTGAGGCCGATCTTTCCGTTCGACCAGGGCTGGGAACCCGCCCATTCGATCAGGTCGTATTCGTCTTCCGGTTCCTGGCGACCCCAGGCATGAACGTCGCCTTCCGAATTGAAGATGCCGCGGCTGTCCGGGGCCAGCACGACATAGCCATGGGCCACCCAATAGCTGGGATTGGCCGCTTCGAACTTGTTGAGTCCGTCTTCCCACTCCAGCGGAACGTCCATCCGGGTCGGATGTCCGAAGCCTCCATTGTTGATGACGCTGCCGCGCTTGCCATAAGGGCTCCAGCCCATGATGACGGGATATTGCCCTTCCTCGGTCGGGCGATACACGTCCACGCGAAGCCGCACGCCATCGCGCATCGCCACCGGCACGTCCTGATCGACCCGAATGTTGCACCGCAGCGGCATGCCGCCGTCCAGGTGCACACTGCCCTTCTCCAGGATGTAGCTGCTTTCGTTAAGACCGGGATAAGCCGAATTCTCGATGGGCGCCGCCTTTCTGAAAAGAACGTCCAGCCCCTCCAATTTCTTGGTAATGCTCACTTTCTCCTCCTCCTCATTTTGACCACGATGCGGGCCCGGGCCGAGGCTCTGCTCCG